>JAIXTI010000202.1 GCA_027484025.1 bacterium | reverse complement strand
ATGCTGATGGCGCCCACGCGATAGCGCTCCTGCGCCAGCGACAGCGCCGTGCGCGCCGTGCGCACGTTTTCTTCCTGCAAGGCAACCGCCTGCTGCGCGGTCACGAGCTGCAACTGCGCTGCCGTAACGTCGGCGGTCACCCGCAGCGACAACGCCCGTGTGTTGTTCTCGGCGTTCCGACGCTGCACCTGCGCCTGCTCGATCTGTTGTTCACGGCGGAAGCCGTTGAAGAGCGGCAACGAAAGGCTGGCCGAGATGTTGTACGGATTGCGCGTGAAATCGAACGGGTACTTGCCCTGATTGTCACGGATGGCCTGCTCCTGTGCGGGCGTGAAGGCCAGCCCTTCGCACTGCGCCAGATTGTTGGCGAGCTGCAAGCGGGCGCGCACTTCTTCCGAGCGAATGCATGACGACCGCGACGACGCGACACTCGACTGCGCCTGCGAGATGAGCAGGTTGGTGTTCGTGAAGCGATTCGTGAACGCCGACAACCCTGCCTGCATAGAGAGCGACGGATAGTACGCGCTGCGAGCAGAGTTGACCTGACGCCGCGCCGACTCTTCGCGAAGCTTGAGCGCTTCCAGGCTCGGATTGGCGCGACGCGCCATATCGAGGAGTGACTCGAGCGTCACCTCCGGCGGCGCCGGGAGATTGCTGTCGAGCTTGGTCCCCGGCACGAAGGGCACGCCGATTTGCTGGTAGAGTCGCACCAACTCCACCTGCACCGTGTTCCGGGCGCGGAGTGAGGCGACGCGCTGCTGACCGTTGGCCACTTCGGCCCGCTGTACGTCGAGCTGCGTGCCGGAGCCCACCTGCAGCCGCGCGCGCGCCAGTTGCAACTGCGCTTCGGTCGTGATGAGCAGCGTGTCCTGCAGGGTGGAGCTGGCCTGCGCCTGCAACGCCGTCAGATACTGATTGATGACGTTGTTGCGCACCGTGACTTCCGCGGCGGAGATGTCCGATTCCGTCGCATTCTGCTCCGCCTTGATCGCGCGGCGGTCGTTGAGCGCGCCGAGCGAGAGGTTGAGGCTCGCGGACGCTGAGGCATCGGTGGAGAGCTGATCATTGGTGGAACCGAACGCCTGACCTTGAAAGAAGGTCTGCCGGCCTTCGCGGTAGCCGCCGCCGAGGCTGGTGTTGACGTTCGGGAGGAAGGCCCCGTTGGCCGCGCGCACGTTGGCGGCAGCGGTCCGTCGGGCGTTCACGGAGTTGGCGAGCGTGGGATTGTTGCGTCGCGCCAGGGTGAGGGCGTCTGGCAGCGTCAGGACGGTCCCCTGAGCGGCCGACGGCGTCTGAGCTTCGGCGATCGTGCCGGCAAGGCTCCCGGCGGTAGCGGCGAAGGCGAGCGCGAGCACGTGAAATCTCACGGGAGTTTTCATGGAGACGGAGCGGGGGAAAGAATGAAGATGTCTAGGGGGTGTACGGGGGGCTTGGACCAATGGTTTCATCCCCCGGGAAAACGCAGGTCAGCGTGGGACATCGTCGCGCAGCGCCTCGAGGCCGCGCGACGGGATGCTGAGCCGGAGTAGTAGCCCATCCGTGTCGGCCCACACGAGGCGCACATCACCGGTGGCCGTGACGATGCGATACCGACGCGCCGCGCGCCGAGCGCCGGCAATGACGACGGTATCGGTCGCCGCTTCGAGGACGACGCGCACCGCCCCCTGCGAGTTGGCGACGGGTGTGAGCGACGGGAGCGTCACTCCCGCCCCAGGGGCCAGCGTGCGGTGGCGGAGGAGCAGGGCGTACTGCACCACTCCCTCATCTTCGACGACGACCGCGCCCGGGCGCAGCAGGTATTCGCGGGCGGCTTCGCCGGTCGAACTGCGCGCGAGGGTGGCGAAGCGTCCCCGCACCCGCTGCCCCCCCAAGCGGAGCGTCAGCTCGGCACCACGGCGCGACTCGACGGAGTATCGCACCGGCGTCCCGGCCGAATCGGCCTCGAGGCGTAAGGCCGTGCGCGTCTCACCGAACGCCGACTCGGAGCGCACTTCGACCGTCCCACCGTCGTTCGTGGTCACCTGCTGCATCGAAAACTGCTCACGCCCCATCCGCTGTCCGTTCACCGAGATGGTGAAGCTGCCCACGTCGAGTCGCGCCGCGGGTGGCTGGGCCACAAGGCCACCGGACCACGTCGCGGTAACCAGCAGGCTGGCGAGCAGCGGGCGGAAGGGGATGAATTTCCAAAGCATCATGGAAAGATAAGCAATCCGGGGCGCCCCTTCGCCTCCGGGAACCCGACGGGGTATTGTGGGCCATGGCTTTTCCTCCAGGAGCGGCTTCCGACATCGCGACGGCCCCTGCGCCCGACCTCCCCACCACGGACCGGTGGCCCGCCCCTTGGGTGGCCAGCGCCACGCTGGCCGTCATCGGCCTGGCGAACTGGCAGCAGGAGCCGGGGTGGGGGCGTCTGCTGCTCGCACTCCTCGGGACCGTGCTGGCGGCATGGTTTCTCACGAGGGTCCGTCGCCCACGCACGTTCGCCGTGCTCACGGTGGTGGCCCTCAGTGTCGCCTGTCTCCTGGGGGCGTCCGACACGGCGACGTTGGTGTCGCTCCGCGATGACTGGGGGAGCTGGTCGGCGCAGGAACGGGAGGACCGCGCGCGCCGGGTGGCCGCGAGTGTGGCGGAGGTGGCTAAATCCCTGCGGACCACGGTCGATGTGCTCGCCTCCGACAGCGCGCTGATGGCGCGTGTGATGGCCGGCGAGGTCCCGGCGCTCACGCCGCCGTTGTCGCGCGACATCGAGTCGGCGGTCCTCGTGTACCGCACCGGGACGCTGGTGGCGCGCGCCGGCCAGATGCACACCCCGGTCGTCCTCGGTGGACCCGCCGGCGTGTTCATTCTCGACGGGCCGTTCCACACCTCCCTCGTCGCGCGCAGCCGATCGGCCGACGGTGCCATCGAGGTGGTCACGACGGCTCTCGTGGCCTCGGCGCCGCCGGCAGACCGCTTCACGCACACGCTGCTGCAGACACTTCCCGGCGACATCGACGTAGCGCACACGCGCATCGAGCCGCCGGACAGCACGCATCTCGATCGCGGTGAAACCGCGGTGCTCGTGCGTGACGGCGCCAAGGTGCTCGCCCGGGTGCACGCGACCACGTATACCGAAGGCGAAACGCGGCTGGCGCTGCAGCAACGGGCACGGACGCGATCGAGCGTGGCGCTCACCATCGCGTTGTTGTCGCTGCTGGTGACGGCGTGGCGGCGGCCGGCGAGTACCGGGTCGCGGCTCCTGGCGGCGAGTGCGGTCTTGCTCACCGTCGCCATCGTGCCCTTGTCAGGGCTGTCGAACGTGTCGAGCCTCTTTGATCCGCGCAGCTATTTCGCGCCCATGGCCGGACCCCTCACGTCGACGATCGCCGCGCTGCTCGTCACGGCCACGCTGGCGCTCGCGGTGCTGCTCTTTGCGCTCCGGGCGACGTTGCAGCGCCCGTCGCGCCCCGTGGCCATCGTGCTGGTGATTGCCGCCGCTGCTGCTGGGCCCTTCTTACTGCGCGACCTCGCACGTGGCATCACGCTGCCGCCTACGGGCGCGGGGTTCTCGTTATGGGTCGCCTGGCAACTGGCCCTCGCGTTGGTCGGGGTGATCGTGCTGCTCGCTGCCGCGGCGGCCGGCCAGAACGCACTGGCGAATCGACGCGGCGTGCCGCCGTCGGTCCCGATGCTCATTGCCCTCGTTGGCGGGGTGCTGGCACCGGTGCTCTGGGACGCGCCCGGTTGGCCCGGATGGTACCCGCTGCTCTGGGTGGGCGCGATCGCGAGTCTCGCGCTCACGCGGCGCGGGTTGGCGCAGGTCGCGGCCGCGGCGGTCGTCGCCGGCGCGGGCGCGGCGACGCTCACGTGGGGCGCCACCGTGCGAGCCCGCACGGCGCTTGCGCAACACGACATTCAACGGATCGGCGAAAGCGATCTCGATGCGCAGCGCCTGCTCGAACGCTTTGCCATCAGCCTGCGCGACGAAGTGCGGCCAGTGCAGAGCAGTGATGTCCTCTTGCGGCGCTATGCGGCGAGTGAGTTGGCCAGAGCCGGCTACGCGGCGCGACTCGCGCGCTGGAGTCCCGCGTCACTCGATCAGCCGGTGTCGCTGCTCGAATTGACGCCCGTGCTCGACACGCTCTCTGCCCAAGCCTATCTCGCCATTCTCGCCCGAGAGAATGGCGCGGTGGAAATTCGCGAAGCGCGCGACGGGCTCCGGCGCATGCTGCTCGCGGCGGTGCCGGCCCCCGATGGCACGGTTACCACGATTGCGTTGCCGCCGCGCACCAGCCTGCTGCCGGTCGATCCGTTCTCCGCCTTCACCGGTGTTACCGGAGCGCGCAGTACCGACGCGCCGTATCGCATGCAGCTCTCTCCGGCGCTGCCTGGGGATCGGGCCAACGCTACGCTCACGTGGGTGCGTCGTGGTGACGCGTTGCACGGCGACGGCGTGGCCGGTGAAGGGGTCGAAATAAATCGGGTCCACGCCGAAGTCGATCTTGGCAACCTCGGCGTGCTGCTCCCACGTGGGGCGCTGTTGGTCATGCTCGACGTGCTCTTCGTGATGCTGCTCTGGGCCGCCACCGCGCTCGCCGACGGCGCACTCACCCGGCTGGTCGCGGTGCGTCGCGCGCGGTGGTCCCGCTCGTATCGCGTGCGTCTGAGCGGCGCGCTGCTGGGCTTCTTCATTGCCCCGGCGGCCATT
This sequence comes from bacterium, assembly GCA_027484025.1. Lineage (GTDB taxonomy): Bacteria > Gemmatimonadota > Gemmatimonadetes > Gemmatimonadales > Gemmatimonadaceae > Gemmatimonas. The sequence goes on along the minus strand of JAIXTI010000202.1, from coordinate 21,852 downwards.
TTTGCGCTCTGGGCCTGGTATCGCCTGCAGGACGACGACCGGTCGGCCCGTGAACTGCTCGTGCGCGAAACGCTGCGCGTCGCGGCGGCGGAGCAGGAGCAGCGCGCGCTCGGGAGCTCGCCGTCGAGCACGGGTGCCCCCCTCTTTTTGTATCGCGACGGATTGCTCAACCAGGCCAGCGATCCGCTCCTCGACGCCTTGGCGCCGCTCGGTCGCATTCTCCCCGTCACGCTCGCCGCCGACGATTTCGGCAACGAAGACGTCTTCACGACGCGTCGACTGACCACCGGGCCCACCCGCGCCCTCGTGGGCTTCCGGCAGCTCCCGCGTACGACGGCGACGGACAGTCTGGGGCGCGCCGATCGCGTGCTCGCGACCCCCGCGCGTGGTGATGAATTCGCCCTCGACGATCGTCGCGAAGATCTCGGTGTGTTGGTGCTCTTCGCCACCATGCTCGGTGCACTGGCGGCGATCTGGTCCAGCGGCGTGGCGGCCCGCGCGCTGGCGCGACCGGTCGGCGCGCTGCGTGAGGCGGCGCTCGACATCGCGGCAGGGCGGGTGGCGCCCACGCTGGGTACCGCACCGGCGTCGGAGTTCGCGCCCGTGTATCGCGCTTTCTCGCGCATGGCGGGCGACCTGCAGACCAGCCGCGCCGCGCTCGAAGCCGCCCAGCGTCGCACGGAAGCGGTGCTGCAGAACGTCGCCAGTGGCGTGCTGGCGTTGCGACGTTCGGGCGACATCATTCTGGCCAATCCGCGCGCCGAAGCGTTACTGGGCGCCTCCGTTCGGCAGGGAGGCGCGCGACTCACGTCGCTGCCATCGGTCTTGGCGCCGCTCGTGGCGCAGTGCGCCGCCTTCCTCGATAACGACGCCGACGAAGAGGCGTTCGAGCTCACCGTCGCCGGACGACAATTGCAGGCGCGTCTCACGCGCTTGCCGACCGGTGCCGTGCTGACGGTCGACGACATCACCCAGCTCGCATCGGCGCAGCGCGTCCTCGCCTGGGGCGAAATGGCGCGTCAGGTCGCGCACGAAATCAAGAATCCGCTCACGCCCATTCGTCTCGGGGTGCAGCATCTGCGGCGGGCGTTCCGCGATGGCCGCACGGATTTCGCGCAGATTCTCGACAGCAACGTGACGCGGGTGCTCGAAGAGATCGATCATCTCGATGAAATCGCACGCGCGTTCAGTCGGTACGGCACGGCGCCGTCCGAGCGTGCACCGGGCGTGCCGGTGGACATCGCGGCCGTCGTCCACGACGTGGTCGCCCTGGAGAAGCTGGGCGATCATGCCGAGCAGGAGTCGCGAGTCCATTGGGCCGTGGAGCTCCCCGCAGATCAGCCGATGCTCGGGCTGGCGCAGCGCGACGAACTGCGCGAAGTGCTCATCAATGTGCTCGAGAACGCCCGACTGGCGTCGGCGACATCGGTGCTGGTACGGGCGTCGGCAACGGATACGCACGTGACGCTCGAGGTCGTGGACAATGGGACGGGCATCACGCCCGAAATCCTCCCTCAGGTCTTCGAACCGCATTTCTCGACACGCACCAGCGGGAGCGGACTCGGCTTGGCGATCAGTCGCCGACTGATCGACGGGTGGGGCGGCTCCATTGGCGTGACCAGCAGTGGTGCCGATGGGACCACCGTCCGTTTGGTGTTTTTGCGCGCCGAGTCGCCGACGGCAGAAGCGTCGAGCGTGACGGTGCGTTAAACTTGGGTATGCCTGAACCCCTCACGTCGTCCGACCAGGTCCGTACCGCATCGCCTCCGCCGCATCTGGAGTCGTGGCAGCTGCCGCCGGGATGGGCGTGGGGTGACGAGGCAATTCGCCGGGAACACCGGCACTATCAGGAAGTGATTGACGCTCTTGGCCGGTCGCTGTCGCTGGTGAGCATCCCCGACGCGGCGCACGCCGACTGGCTCAGTCACGAAGCGCGGGCGTTGGCGCACCGCAACCACCCGTCCATTCCCACGACCTATCACTACTGGGCGTCGTATCAGGAGAGCCGTCGCGGCCCCGGATACCTGCGTCGGTGGATCAGTGGCGAAACCGTGTTCGAGCGGGTGTCGCGCATCGGACCCGAGTCCATCCAGATGGGCTTTCAGGTTCTGCGCGAAGCCGGCAGCACCCTCGCCTATTTGCACGATACGACGGCCGCGCATGGCGCCGTATCGGCGAGCACCGTGTGGCTCACGCCTGGTGGTCGGTTGTGGTTGTTGGGGTGGGAGTGGGTGTTGCCCAAGGATCATCGTCCGGCAGGGCTCACCCCCGATCCGCAGTTCACGCCCTGGGCTCCGGAGTGGACGCCCGGTGTGTGGAAGCCAACCGCGAAGTCCGATCAGTGGCAGCTGGGCGCGATGCTGTTCATGATGCTCACCGGCGAGACGCCTCCCGAGCGTGATGTGCCGCCGTTGCAGTTGCTGCGCAGTGACTGTCCCACCGCACTGGCCACGGTGATCGAGCGCGCGCTGTCCGTCGACCCGGCCGACCGGTATCCCAGCGTCGCCACGATGCTGCGCGAACTCGATCGGCACGTGTCCGTGCGTCCGCTCCTCATCGCGCCGGAAGGAGACGAACTGCCCAAGGCGTTGGACTCCGCCGAGGGCCGTTTGCGCTGGGCCACCGCTGATGACTACGAGATTCTGGCGCCGCTGGGTACGGGTCAGTTCGGCAGTGTCTGGCGCGCGCGCGATTTGTCGTTGTCGCGCGAAGTCGCCATCAAGGTGTTGCATCCGCATATCGCCAAGGACGAAATGGCGGTGGCGCGCTTCCGTCGCGAAGCACGGTTGGCGGCCCAGTTGGCGCATGCCGCGATCGTGCCCATCTACGACACCGACAGCCGCGGTGGTGTCGTGTGGTACACCATGGAGCTCGCCGAAGGTGGCTCGGTGGCGAACCTCGTGTCACGCAGTGGCGCGCGCCCGTTCGAGGAAATCGCCCCGCAGGTGGACGAAGTGCTCGAAGCGCTCGACGCGGCTCACTCGAGCGGCATCATTCACCGCGATCTCAAGCCGGAAAACATTCTCATCGATCGCTACCGGCGCTGGCGCATCGGTGACTTCGGCATTGCATACGCCCTCGGCGACGAGAACGCCGGGACATCCGGCACGCCGTCGTTCGCGGCCCCCGAACAGCTGCTCGGCGAAGCGCAGGGGCCCGCCACCGATCTCTACGCCCTGGCGAGCATCGTGTATTTCGTGCTGACCGGACGTCCGCCCTTTGGCGACGGGCCGGCGGAGCATGTGCTCGCGCAGCAGTTGGCCGATTCGTTCGCCGAACGGCTCGCTCAGGACGAGTTGCCCGATGCGCTGCGTGAGTGGATTGCCCGTGGGCTCGCGCAGCGCGTCGAAGATCGCTGGTCGGACGCCCAGGAAATGCGCGCGGCGTGGCGCCAGGTGGTCCGGGCGACACGCCGTGCTGAAGATTTGCGTCCCTGGTGGCGTCGACTGATCGAAGCCGTGCAGGAAGACGAGCCCGCGGAGTCGGTTACGCCAGACTGGTAGCGCTGCGCTCGATCGGGAGCGCGGGGCCCATCGGGGTCGTCGCGAGCTGCGTGGGCAGCATGCGTGCCGCTGCCATCGCGACCGCGGCGACGTCCGGCGGAATGACCATCGTGGGCACCGAGGGCGCACTGCGCGGCGTTCGACGCGGCGCGCGCACCGGCTTTTCGTTGCTGACGCTCAGCGTGAGCGCGCGGCGACGCTTGCGCGCGTACAGCAGCTGGTCGGCCCGTGACAGCAGCTCGTGAATACCGGCCGGATCGGACGGGCGCACGCGCGTGTGTCCCATGGTGAGGCCGATGGTAGTGGGGAGTACCCCAGACGCATTGAGCCCCGCGAGCTGCTCTTCGATGCGCTTCTGAATGACGCGAGCGCCACAGCCGTCCGCATCGAGCGCGAGCACCGTGAATTCGTCACCACCAAGGCGCGCCACGACGTCACAGTCGCGCACCGTGCTGCGCAGCAAGCGCGCCACTTCGATGAGCGCCTTGTCGCCGATGGCGTGCCCGAACGTGTCGTTCAGTTCCTTGAAGCCGTTCATGTCGACGTACATCACCACCGCGTCCTTCCCCTGACGACGAGCGAGACGCAGCTGCTGCTCGGCCAGCGCCATGAAGCCGCGCCGGTTGTGCAAGCGCGTCAGGTCGTCGGTGAGCGACGCCTTCCGCAGGCGCAGCTCCTCACGCTTGGTGACGGAGATGTCGTGGAGCGTCACGGCGATGCCGTCGGCCGTGGGCGTCGCCTGATGCATGACCCAGCTCGCATTGAGCAGACGACGGTGCATGCGCATTTCTTCGCGCACCGGCGCCATGAAGGTCATAGCATCGAGGTAGCGATGGAAGAGCTGCTGGCCCATGAGCGCCATATCCCGCTTGAGGCGCAACCCGGTGAGCTGTTCGGGGCGCTTGTACAACATCGCCGCGCCCCGACCGTTGGCTTCGGTGATTTCGAAGTCGGTGATCTCGCCGTTGTCGTCACGCACGGAGCGCAACAGGAACATGCCGTCCATGCTGGACTGCATCGCGTCGGTCAGCCGACGGACACGGTCCTGAAGCACTGCGTCATCCTGCATGCGACGCAGCAGTTCACGGTGGAGAAGGCGCCACCCGGTTACCGCAACGAGCAGCGAGATGGCCGACAGGAACGGCGCGGCCGCGACAAAACTGGGCAGCGTCATGGTTCCGGTGGTCATCGCGATGGTCAAGACGGAGAGGGTCACGAGCGTACCCCAGAAGGTGGTGCGCAGAGCGAGGCGGTCGAACATGGAGGAGTCCACGGAGTCTGTCGGAAGCCTGAACCTGCGTCGGCCCGTCTCCCGAACCTCACCAGCCCGAGCTGGTGCGGCAGAGCTCCCTAGAGCAACCGTCATGCCAAAGGCGGACGAGCGCAAAACTGCTCGCAAAACTGCCCTGTGGAAAACTTCTCAATTCTCTGCCGGCAAATGACTTAGCGTATCGTCACTGCTGGGTGTGCATTCCGTGATTCTAAGCAAGGTTTGTGAGGCGGCAAAATCAGCCTACCCCTGAATGCTGGCCGATACTGCCGAGCGACCGAAGCTCGGCAGTAGGACAACTTTGCCGCTTTAGTCGTCGGCGCCGAGGAGGAGACGCGACTCCAGCGCCTGATAGCGCGCGTCGCCGTTGGCGTCCGGGAAGAGCAGGGACGCGACGATACCCGTCAGAAACGACAGCGGGATGGTGACCAGCGCCGGGTTCTTGAGCGGGAAGATGGCGGTCGCCTTGTGCAGCAGATCGATCTGCACGGCGGGCGAGAGGGCGATGAGCACCAACGTGGTCGTGGTCCCGACGACCATGCTGGCGGCGGCGCCTACCGTGCTCGTGCGGCGCCAGAAGACGCTGAGCACCAGTGCCGGGAAGTTGGCGCTGGCGGCGATGGCGAAGGCCAGTCCTACCATGAAGGCGACGTTCTGCCCCTTGAAGGCCATGCCCAGCGCGATGGCGACGAGCGCGAGCCCCACGGTGGCGAAGCGCGCCACCTTGAGCTCTTCGCCGGGCTTGGGGTGCCCTTTGCGGATGACGCTCGACCAGAGGTCGTGCGAAATGGCGGCCGCGCCGGAGAGCGCGAGGCCGGCCACCACGGCCAGAATGGTGGCGAAGGCCACGGCGGCGATGAAGCCAAGGAACGGCCGTCCGCCCAGCAGTTCGGCCAGCATGGGGGCCGCCATGTTGCCGCCGGCATCGATGCTCTTGATGACGTCGGGGCCCACGAGCACCATGGCGCCGAAGCCCAGAATGAACGTCATGAGATAGAACAGCCCGATGAGCCCGGTGGCGATGAACACCGATTTGCGGGCCGCCACGGCGTCGGGGACCGTGTAGAAGCGCATGAGAATGTGCGGCAGGCCGGCGGTGCCGAACATGAGCGCGAGCCCGAGCGAGACGGCATCCCACGGGTTGGAGACCAGCTTGCCCGGGGCAAGGACGCCCGCGCCATACTTGGCTGCCGCGGCGGCAAAGAGGGCGCGTGGGTCGAAGCCGAATTTGGAGAGCACAAGCAGCGCCAGCATCGCCGCCCCACCGAGCAACAGCACCGCTTTGACGATCTGCACCCAGGTCGTGGCGAGCATCCCCCCAAAGAGCACGTACCCCATCATCGCGATGCCGACGATCAGGACGGCGGTCTCGTACGGGATGCCAAAGAGCAGGCGGACCAGGCTGCCCGCGCCGACCATTTGCGCGATGAGATAGAACGCGATCGTGGCCAGCGTGCCGTAGGCGGCGCTGATGCGCACCGGCACCGGATCGAGGCGCGCCGCGACGACGTCGGCAAAGGTGTATCGCCCGAGATTGCGCAGCGGTTCGGCGATGAGAAAGAGCACGACGGGCCACCCCACCAGCCACCCGGTCGAGTAGATGAGCCCATCGAATCCGCTGGTCGAGACGAGACCGGCAATGCCGAGGAACGAGGCGGCGCTCATGTAGTCGCCGGCGAGGGCAAACCCATTCTGTCCTGCCGTGACCGACCGTCCCGCCGCGTAGAAGTGTTCCGCGGTCTGCGTGCGGCGGGCGGCCCAGTACGTGATGCCCAGCGTGACGCAAATGAAGACTGCGAAGAAGCCGATGGCGACCGGGTCCGGCTTGCCGAACGACGTGGCCGCCGGCGCCGCTGCCGCCTGTACCGCCGCATGGAGCACGCCGATCATCGGGCGTCCTCGTGGGTGGCTTTGAGGGCGGCGAGCGCCGGGTCGTACACCCGGTTGGCCCACGAGATGTACGTGTAAGTGAGCACCCAGGCGGCCACGATGACGCAGGCGCCGAGGACGATGCCGACGGAGAGGCCGTCAGTGACCAGGGTAGCCAGCAGCGCCGGCTGGAACGCCACCAGCGCGATGAAGCCGAAGTACACCAGGACCATGCCGGCGGTGAGCATGATCGCGATGCGCCAGCGCTGCGCCGCGACGCGGCGTGTGGCCAGCAGCGCGTCGGCCTTCGAAGTTGGGAGTCCGGTCGTCATGGCGCGCGAAGCTACTGCAGGGAGTTGACCGGCGATAGCGTTCCGTCGGAGCGCGTCAGTGTCTAGCATTCATGGAGCACCCGGTTTTCTCCTGCACCGCCCGAGACCCGCTGTGACCATCCGCAAGTTCATCGCTGTCGTGGCCCTCATCAACGCGCTCGTCGCGACCTATCTCCACCTCTGGAAGATCGGGTTGGCGGGCTCGTTGTCGTGTGGCGGTGCGCACGGGTGCGAGTACATCCAGGGAAGCCGCTACGGCTGGTTCATGGGCGTCGACGTGGCACTCATTGGGGCGGTGGGCTACGCGCTCATCGTGCTGGTGGCCATCGTCGCGGCACTGCCGCAATTCGAAGACGAAAAGTGGCCCGTGCGTGCGCTGCAGCTGCTCATTCTGCCGGCGTTCGCGTTCACGCTGCGGCTCAAGTACGCCGAGTTCATCATTCTGCAGGGCTTCTGCCGCTGGTGCGCGATTTCGGCGGTCTCCATCACCGCGTTCACCGTGCTGATCTTCATGGAGTGGAAGCGGGTCCAGCGGTTGTCCGCCGCCTGATACAATGCGGGCTTAGGGCGCGTCGGCCTCACCAACGATGACGGCGAACATGCGCTCGAGTTCCGGCCCGATGGGATACGCCGGAATGGTGTGCAGCACTTTGCCATTCCGATCGACGGCAATGAAGACCGGCGTGCCGGCATAGCCCAGCGACTGCAGCGTCTCTTCGCGGGTGCGTAACGGACCCACCAGACGCGCGCCGCGCAGCCCCTCGTGCTCGATCATCGCCGTGCCGTCGCCGGCGCCTTCGAGGGTAAGCAAGGTGAGGCGTGTGAGGGGGCGCCCTTTGGCCATCCCGCCAAAATCCTTGAGCGCGCGCTTGCACCAGCTGCAGGTGCGCGAGCTGATCATGACGACCTGCGGCTCGCCCGCGGGGAGCAGCGGCACCACCCGTCCACGCAGGTCACGCACCTGCACGGCGCTCAGCGATTGCGCGGCCACCTGCATGGCCCGCGTGCCGACCAGTACGGCACACGTCAGCGCGACGATCCCCAACAGCAGGGTGCTGACGGAGATGAAACCGCGGCGCGGGCGTGTGCTGGTGGACATGACGGACGGGACAGGGGAGTGCATGAGTGAGGCCCTCGGGTGTACTCTTGGGGCCATGGCACCTTCGCAGGGAGAATATACCCCGACGCCGGAACAACGGCTTCGCGCGCTCGACGTGGAGACGCACCTCAGCGACCCGTCGATCAAGCAGGCGTTCGTGACGCCCATGTTCGATATCATCGCGCCGCGCTACGACCGCTTCACGCGCCTCTTTTCGTTTGGCATGGACGGCAGCTGGAAGCGCGAAGCGATGGACGCGGTGCGCGAGTCGGCTCGGCGGTTGCGCCCGGTGCAGCGCGCGCTCGATCTCGCCACGGGGACCGGCGATCTGGCGGTGGCGCTCGCGCGGCTGTGGCCCGGAGTGCACGTCGACGCACTCGATGCCTCGCCGCGCATGATCGACGAAGCCACCGCTCGCCTCGCTCGTCGCGACGTGGATGTGGCGTCGGTCGTGCATCCCATGGTGGGCGACATGATGGCGCTTCCCCAGGCGAGTGGCTCGGTCGATGTGGTGACGGCGAGTTATGCCGTACGCAACGTGCCCGATGCGCGTGGCGCGGTGCGCGAAATGGCGCGGGTGCTGCGTGCCGACGGCGTACTCGTCACACTCGATTTTTGTCGCCCCGCGTTCGCGCCGTGGCGCATGCTCTTTCTGGGATATCTCCAGATCGCCGGCGACATGGTGGGCTACCTGTGGCACCGCGATCCGGTGGTGTACGGATACATCGCGCGCAGCATTTCACACTTCATGACCGAGGCGGAGTTCAGTGCGTTGCTCGCCGACGAAGGCTTCGAGGTGGTGTCGGTCAAGCGCTATCTGTTCGGCGGCATTGCGCGGCACGTAGCGCGGCGGCGCTAGCTAAGCAGTTCCTCCGTCCCTGCCGTCTGTAGTTCCTGCGGTCTGCCGTCTCGGCGCGATGCCGCGGCATTACGCCGAGACGGCCGACGGCAGGGCTCTAGACAGCAGGAGCGGAGGAACCGCGCCGCTACTCTGCGTGGCTGTACGCCATCGCGACAATCCACTCGCCGTCGGTGTGCCAATGCGCGTCGACGCGAATGTCGGCCACCGATGGTTCGGGCAAGTGCAGCGTGACGCGTACGTCGTCGGCGTTCGTGAGGTCGAGCTCGACTTCGGTGAAGCGCACGTAGCGCTCGACGAACGGGTCGATGGCTTTGTACACCGCTTCCTTGAGCGCGAAGTGCACGAGCAGCTGTTCGCGCTGGTGCAGCGCGTCGTGGGCGAACTGTTCGAGCCACGAAAACTCGGCGGCGGTGAGAATCTTGCGTGCAATGGATGGGCGTTCGAGATCACGCGCGGTGGGCCGCGCTTCGAGATCGAGTCCGATGTGCTGCAATGTGCCCGCACGCGGGGCCACCGCGGCCATGGCGAGCGTGCGCTTGTGCGTCACCGAGCCGGTCACTGCGTCGGGGAGCAGCGGCGCGCCGCGGTGTGTGCGCAGAATAGGGGTGTCTCCCGGACTGGGGACCTCGTTCAGCGATGCCATCGCCGTACGAATGGCGGTGCGTCCCGCGACGAACGTGGCGCGACGCGGGCTCGGCAGACTCCGCGCGAGCGCGGCCTCGAGCGGATGCAACTGGCCGTTCACGACGCGCTCGTCGAGCAGCTCGTCCCAGTTGGCATGGTCGGGCACGTCGGGGACTGCGGCCCGTGCAAGAATGGCTGACGCTCGAAGCATCCTGAATAGTACGGAAGAGAGGTGCAATTGTGGGAGCAGGCGCTCAGCTTACAGGCGTGTCCGATTCCTCCGCCTCCGAGAACACCACGTCGCGGGTCACGCCCGCACAGGCGTGGTACGCCGTCGCGATTCTGACCATCGCGAATATCTCAGGTTTTGTCGACCGGCAGATATTGTCGCTGCTGGTCAAGCCCATGCGGCGCGACTTCGGCTTGACGGATACGGAAATCAGTCTGCTCATGGGACTGAGCTTCACGATTTTCTACTCGGTGCTCGGTTTGCCCATCGGTCGTTGGGTAGACCGTGGCGCGCGTCCGCGCATCATTGCCCTCGGCGCCGCCATCTGGAGCCTGCTCACCGCGCTCACGGGATTCACGAGAAGCTTCGGGCAGCTGTTCGCGGCCCGCATCGGCGTGGGTATCGGGGAAGCCACGCTGGGACCGGCTGCGGTGTCGATCATTGCCGATCATTTCCCGCGCAAGCGCCTGGCGACCGCCATGGGCGTGTACCAGATGGGCTCCTTCATGGGGTCGGGCTTCGCCTACGCGATCGGTGCACTCATCGTGGGTCGGCTCACGGCGCCGGGAAAGATTACGCTGCCGCTCGGCATCGAAATCTTTCCGTGGCAGACGGTGTTCTTCTGGGTGGGCCTGCCGGGACTCGTCGTCGCGTTGCTCGCGCTCACCATTCGCGAACCGCGCAATGAGATGCGCGGCGCGGCGAGTAGCACGCCCGACGCAACGAGCATCCCGCTGCGCGATGTGTTGCACTACATGCGAGCCAACGTGCGCACGATCGGCGCCATCTCCTTCGGTTTTGCGTGTTCCTTGAGCGTCAATTTTGGTGTCGGTGCCTGGCTCGCGACGTTTCTCGAGCGCACGCACGGCTGGACATCCGAGCAGGCCGGCCTGTTGCAGGGCGGCCTCACGTTCTTCGTCGGGCCTGCTGGCGTCGTGCTCGGCGGACGTCTCACCGATGCGTGGGCCCGCAAAGGACTTACGGATGCGCCCCTGCGTGTCGGCATGGTGGGGGCCGCCGGGATGCTAGTGTGCGCCGGCCTCTATCCGCTGGTGCCGTCGGTCCTTGTGGTTGTCGCGCTGCTCGTAGCCGTCAATGTGTTCGCCGCCCTTCCGTGGGGCGCCGCGAGCGCCGCCGTCGCCGAAGTCATGCCGCCGCGCATGCGCGGGCAGGGGAGCGCCGTGTATCAGCTGATCGTCAATCTTGTGGCCGGCGTCATGGGGCCAACGGCCGTCGCGCTGCTCACCGACAAGGTCTTCGGCGATCCGCAGGCCATTCGCTTCAGCCTCTCCATCCTTGCGGTCGTCGGCATGACGCTGGTACTGGTCCTCCTCGCGTGGGCCCGCCCCGCCTACGTGCGCACGGTAGAGACGCTGCGCGCCACCGAGTAACGCCGCGCCAGCCCCGACCCCGACGCGCGAGCGAAGCGTCGCGCAAGACCCGACCGGGACCCCGACTGTCGGTAGACCCCGACCGTGGTGGCAGTACCCCGACTGTTTTGGCTGTGCCCCGACTGTTGTGGCCGTACCACGACCACACCCGCGACCCCGACCCAGACCCGTTAGCTGCGAACCCTGTTCGTCGCACGAGTGACGACGTTGCCCGCGAGTATTCCCGCCGCCAACGAAATCCCCACGATCGCCACCCGAAAGCCCGTCTGAATCCCGGTCTCGACTTCCTGCCCCAGCAGCGACGTCATGCTGCGGAACCCAATGCTCCCCGGCACAAGAATGAGCAGCCCCGGCACCTGCGTGACCATCGCCACACGCCGCCGAGTCCGCGCCAGCACGTTACTCCCCGCACTCACCACGAACGCGCCGAGGAACGCGCCGAGCTCCTCGCCCACCGCCGCGCCGGCAAACTTGCTGGTGACGTAGGCCGCCGCGCAGGCCACAACGATGTACGGCGCATCCTTGGGCCGCGCGCTCAGCAACACCGTGAACGCCAGCGGCGCCACCAACAGCGCCGTCCATTCCGCCCATCCCGGCAACACTGCGCGCGACAGCGCACCGTGCATCATGGGCAGCAAGTCAGCAAGCACGACCCCCGCAGCCGCCCCCGCCTTGGCGCCAAGCGCCAAGCCGAAGCCAAGGCCGAGGAACGTGACAATGGCGCCACTCAACCGAGCCGTGCCCGACGCCAGGTGGCGGGTGGACAGCTCGGTCAGCGCGACGGTGAACGTCAGCCCCGGGAGCAGAATCGCGAGGCCGGCGAGGCTCGTCGCATAGCCTGTGCGCGTGCCCAGCACCTTGTCGAGCGTGAACGCGAGCGTCGTGACGATGAACGCCGCGAACGGTTCGGTGACATGACGCGTGCTTTCCCACCGACTGGCCGTAATGGCGGTGACGGCGGTGACGAGACCGAGCATCGAAGCCACGAGCACATCACCGGCGCGCACCTTGAGGAAGCAGGCGATCGCCGCCGACGCGAGCACGAACGCCACCAGGGTAAGCCACTGTGGGTATGCTGGCGGCTGCGCGTCCATCACATCGATGCGACGCAGCCCCTCGGCCGGCGTGATCTCCCCGTCCATGACAAGCCGCGTGATTTCGCCGAGCTGCGAGAGATGGCCGAGGTTGGGCTCCCCCGGGTCGACGCGCATAAGGTGCACGCGCTGCTCTTCGAGCTCGCCGATCCCCACCATGATGCTGGTGGGGGTGGAGAAGAACTCGGCCTGCACGCCCAGGCGTTTCGCGAGAACGGAAAGCGTGACCTCGAGCCGGTGGGCTGGGGTCCCGTGTCGGTGGAGCTGCCGTGCCAACTGGAGAATGAAGCGGCGCGAGACGGCAGATGCCGCCGGCGCGCGCTCACCGCTGGGGGGCGGCATGTCGAGCGGGTCGGGCGTTTCGGGAATGACCGGCGGGGTCGGTCGCGTGGCGTTCATGGTCTGTGAGCGTACATGCAGCCCGATGTCCCGCGCAACGGGAAAGTGAATATGTTTGAGTATCGTTATCTGGTGGGGCGCGCGAGAATCACGCGGTGCCCTCACTCGCCGCCGGGCGGTTGCGCCCGATCGATTCCTCAGCCGTCAGGACATGTCGCTTTTTCAGTCGCTCCGTTCATTGGCCCGTCGCATGACGCCGTTTGTCGGGGCAGCCATGCTGGTGTCCGCCTGCAGCACGTCCGAAAGCACCGCCCCCAACATTCCATCCAATCCCGCCGTGGAAACGTACGCCGCCTCGACTGGTGTGGTCATCGCGCAGATGACGAAGGTGAACGACAACTTGTATACGCGTGATGCCGTCGTGGGCACGGGCGCCGACGCGGTGGCGGGCAGGCGCGTCACCGTGGCCTACAAGGGCATGCTGACGTCGGGGCAAGTGTTCGACCAGGGCACCATTTCCTTCAACCTTGGCGTTGGTGAAGTGATTCAAGGCTGGGATCAGGGTGTGGCCGGCATGAAGGTCGGCGGTTCGCGCAAGCTCGTCATCGGGTCGTCGCTCGCCTACGGTAATCGCGGCGCCGGCGGGGTCATTCCGCCCAACGCGACGTTGGTGTTCGACGTGACACTGAACGGAGTGCAGTGATGCGCGCCTTCTGGCGCCTGGGACTACCCGTCGGCCTTCTGGCCGGCGGGTTTTTCTTTGCCCGTAATGAGCTGGCGGCGCGCACCCAGGGCGTCGATCTGCTCATCGTGAATGGCACCGTCATCGACGGGACCAACACGCCGGGCCGCATCGCCGACGTGGCGGTGCGCGGTGATCGCATCGTGGCCATCGGCAATAACCTGTCGCGCACCGGTGCCACGCGCGTCATCGATGCCACCGGCAAAGTGGTGTCGCCAGGGTTCATCGACTTGCATGCGCATCTCGAGCCGCTGCTCGAGATGCCGCTCATGGAGAGCGCGCTGCGGCAGGGCGTGACGCTCGCGCTCGGCGGGCCCGATGGCGGTTCGCCGCTACCGCTCGCGCCGTACATGGACAGTGTGCGAACGGCGAAGCCCGGCATCAACGTGGGCTATCTCGTGGGGCACAACGACATTCGCCGCAGTGTGCTCGGAATGGCCGCGCGCGCACCCAACGCGAGCGAACTCGCGCGCATGAAGCGGCTGGTGGCCGAAGCGATGGGGCAGGGTGCCTTTGGTTTGAGCACCGGGTTGCTCTACTTGCCGGGTACGTACTCCAACGTGGACGAAGTCATCGCGCTCGCGCAATCCGCATCGGACAGCGGCGGCATTTACACGTCGCACCTGCGCAAGGAAGGCATTGGACTGCTCGATGGCGTGGGCGAAGCGCTCGAAATCGGTCGTCGGGCAAAAATCCCAGTCGTGCTCACGCACCATAAAGCGGTGGGCCAGCAGATGTGGGGCAAGAGCGTGCTCACCCTCGCCATGGTGGACAGCGCGCGCAAAGCCGGCACCGACGTGATGATCGATCAGTATCCGTACACGGCCACGCACACCAATCTTGGGGTACTCGTGCCCAGCTGGGCCATGGCCGGTGGTGATGCGGAGTTCCGTCAGCGGCTGGCGGTGCCGGCGCTCAAGGACCGCATCGTGCAGGGGATCATTTTCAACATTCTCAACGATCGCGGCGGCGGTGATCTCGCGCGTGTGCAGTTCTCCCGTGTGAACTGGGACAAGACACTCGAGGGCAAGACGCTCAAGGACTGGGCGGCACGCAAGAACCTCGCGCCGACGCCCGAGAATGGCGCACAGCTGGTGCTCGAGGCGATGCTCAAGGGCGGCGCCAACGCCATCTATCACGTGCTCGACGAAGGCGACGTGCGCCGTATCATGACGTCGCCGTTCACCATGATCGCAAGCGACGGTCGTCTGTCACGTCCGGGCGACGGGCATCCGCATCCGCGCGCGTATGGCACGTTCCCGCGCGTGCTCGGCGAGTATGTGCGCGCGCAGCATCTGCTGCCCCTCGAACTCGCCGTACACAAGATGACGCAGATGCCGGCCAAGCGGCTCGGGCTGTCCGATCGCGGCGTGCTCAGGGCGGGCGCGGCCGCAGACATCGTGGTGTTCGACGCGAAGACGGTGAAGGACATGTCGACGTTTACCGAACCGCACCAATATCCGCTGGGGATCGAGACCGTCGTCGTGAACGGCACCGTGTCGGTGGACGGCGGGAAGGCGACCGGCGTGCGTGCGGGGCGGGTGATTGTGCGAGCGGCGCGCTAAGGGGATGCGGGGCCGCGGTTGGCTTTTCGCTCATTCTCAAACAACTCGGGTTCCTGTCGCTGGCCTCAGGCGCGGCGAAGCGCTGACGCCCGGGCGCAGGAGCCCTAGGGCAATGGCGTCATCGTCATGGTGCCAAACGGCCGCCGCAGCTGTCGCATAACCAACAGGACAAGCACGGCGCAGGTTGCGGCAACGACGAGACCGGACGAGGGCATGGCCAGCCACGCCAATGACTCCTTGGCGGCGTCAGTGCTGCCGAGCCCAGGGGCGCGCGAGCCGGCCCACAACCAGAACAGGGAGTATCCAAGCGCTCCAGCACCCGCCGCCGCGCTGATGATGCGTGCGAGCATCGGTCGGACACCGAGCATGACGACAATCATGGTGAGGGCTACCGCCGTTGTGCCCAGCGCGCCCGCGTGGAGATGTGAGCGCTGCATATAGGCCCATGATTTGGCGAGCACGCTTTTCATCATGGCCGCATCACCGTGGTAGATCGCAGCGGGTGCTGCCGCGGCCGATGCCGCCAGACGCGAGGTGATGGCCTCTTCGTTCAGACCAAACACGACACCGAGGCCGAAGCCGAGCAGCAATGTCAGCGTGGCGAGTACCAGGCCGAGCAGCACGGCACGCAGGTGGTCGTCGTGGTGCACGGAGGTCGTCGCGATCGTCGTGCTCATTGCTACACTCTGTGCCTGAGGGCACTGCCGAGAGACTCGATGGAAATGCATTAGCCGCACATGCCGTGCGCCATGCATGCAGTGTGGTGGATCACGGTGTGCAATGCAATCAAGCTCGACGGCGTGCGTCATTGGTGCCATTCCACTGGCGACCTCGTCGCGGTACGCGCTCGAGCGCGGCAAAACCGCTCATGGCGTTGAAAGGGTGATACGCGCAAGAATTCGATGACATACGCTGGCGACTGCGACGATACCATGGTTCCATGCTTGCCGCCGCCCCTTCCGCCGCCGTTCTTGGCATCGACGCGCTCGACGTACTTGTCGAAGTGCATGTAGCCAATGGGCTACCTCAATGGACGCTTGTCGGACTGGCCGCGACGGCAGTGAAGGAGAGCCGCGACCGCGTGCACGCGGCGCTGGCCAACAGTGGGTTCAGTGTCCCGCCGCGGCGGGTCACGGTCTCGCTCCAACCCGGCGATTTACCCAAGACGGGTACTGCCTACGATCTCCCCATCGCCCTCGCACTGCTCGCGGCCAGCGGCCAGTTGCCGCCCGAGTCCTTACTCGATACGTGCGCGGTGGGCGAACTGGGGCTCGACGGACAACTTCGCGCGGTGCGTGGGGTGCTTGCTGTGGCGCGGCATGTTGCGGCGACCAGCAACGCCCTGCTCATCGTGCCGCCGGAGAATCTCGCCGAAGCGATGCGTGTGCCCAATGCGCGCGCCATGGCGCCGCGCACCTTGGGCGAGTTGGTCACCGCGCTGCGCGACGGGACCGTGCGCGCCGATCAACGAGTACGTACCAGCGTCGACCTGCAGGACAATGTCCCCGACCTCTCTGATGTCGTGGGACAGGAGTTCGCCGCGCGCGCGCTCGAAATCGCGGCGGCGGGTGCGCATAACCTGCTCCTGGTGGGCCCACCGGGTGCTGGCAAAACCATGCTCGCCCGCCGTCTGCCCGGCATTCTGCCGCCGCTCGACGAACAGGAAGCGCTCGAAGTGCTCGCCATTCACTCGGTCGCCGGATTGCTGGGACCCGCCGATCAGCAGCTGCTCAGTCGCGCGCGACCATTTCGCGCGCCGCATCATTCCATCTCCACCGCAGGGCTGGTCGGTGGTGGCGGCTGGCCGCGTCCTGGTGAGGTCAGTCTCGCGCATCACGGCGTGCTCTTTCTCGACGAGCTGTCGCTCTTTCCGCGACACACCCTCGAAGCGCTGCGGCAACCGCTGGAAGATGGCAGCGTCGTGGTCGCCCGCGCCGCGCGCGCCATGCGCTTCCCCTCGCGCTTCGCACTTGTCGCCGCCAGTAATCCCTGTCCGTGCGGATACGCTGGCTGTGACGACAAAGCCTGTCGCTGCTCCGTCGCCGAGCTCGAACGACACCGCGCGCGATTGTCGGGGCCACTCGCCGATCGCATCGATCTGCATGTGCACGTGCAACGCGTTCCACCCGCCTCGCTGGCCGAACATAACGCGCACGCCCCGGCCGAACGCTCCGCCACCGTGCGCGAACGCGTCCTGCGCGCCCGCGAACGGCAGCGCACGCGCTACGCGCACACTGCGACGTTGTCGACGGGCGCACACGCCACCATCGCCGGGCTCACCAACGCGTCGGCGCCCACGCGACTCGTGGCGCCCGCTGCCCGCCTCGAGCCCGCGGCGCGCGCCCTGCTCGTGCGCGCGGCTGACCGGCTTTCACTGTCGGCGCGCTCGTATCACCGCGTCTTGCGCGACGCGCGCACTATCGCCGACCTCGACGACCTCGAAGTGGTGACCAGCGTCCACGTGGGAGAAGCACTGCGCTTCCGTCCGGTGGAGGACGCGCAGCACCCCCCCGCTCAGCTGCTCATTGGTAGCGAATGAACACCACATCCGTCCACCGCCCCTGGGTCGTCTTGGTGCGGTACAGAGGGGCAACGCGCAGCTCCGCCACCGGACCGGAGCCCCTGAGTCGCTCCATGAACTGCTCGAGCTGATAGAGCTCCGCGAACTCGAGGCTCAGGTGCCAACCGTCATCGCGCGGCCCTACGCCGCGCAGCAGCATCCCGGGCACCAACGCCGCGAGGGCGCGTGTTCGCACCAGCTCCATCGCCGGGTCCGGCGGGCCATTCTCCAGCAGCTGCTCCTCCTGCCACACACGATCGTGTCTGGCGCGATCCAGCGCTGCCTCCCGTTCCTCTTGCGCATCTTGACGCTGACGCGCCACGGGTGGGGGCACGTCCGGGTCGAACGGCTCCGCCATGCTCCACGCGGAGCGTGTGCGGAAGGTCCAGGGAAGCGGAATGCCGCGACAACCATCGCCGCACCACACCGTGAATTCGTCGTAGTCGGTAAAGTCGAGACGCGCCACCAACGCCCCGTCGGTATTGGGCGCAATGCGCAGCTGCCGGCGCTGGGGCTGAAAATCGTCGGCCTTCACTTCGGCATCCCAGCTGTTCGGCAGCTTGCCGTCGCCCACCTTGAGCCAGCCGTCTTTGCAGTAGTAGTCGCCCGACCATTCCGTACCCTTGCTGAGTGTGCCTGACACCGACACGCTGTCACGATGCACGACCGTCACCCGCAGCCCCTTGTCGGCATCGCCCACGAGCTCGAAATACGCCCAGTCCGCCTCGATCGTGTCGTACGGCACATGCTGCGATGCGAGCATCTGCGAGATGGGCGCCGAGCTGTCGAAGTACCGGCCAGCCAGCTTGGGACAGGCGTCTCCGCCGGCCGTGACCACACGCGGCCAGCCGCGGGGCATGGACGTCGAGCCGCCGCAGGCCGCGAGCACGGTCGCTGAAAACAGCAGGAGCAGCACACGAATCAGGGGCATACGCAGCAGACGACTCAGCACGACTGCCGTTGCCGTTCCGTCCGCCGTAGCTTCCCCCTATCCCCAGCAGTGCCCCTCCTCCTTACCGTGCTCCCGTGGGCTGTCTGACACGCATCGGATGTGCCGTCGTGCTCGTCGCCGGCGGCGCCGCAGGTTACTGGCTGTACGGCGATCGCCTGCCGTCAGTATTGTCGCGCGCGGCCAGCGGGGCGGCCGACAAGGTGACCGACGCGGCCGTCCGCACCAGCGAACGCCTCGATAGCGAAGAAGGCTCGCGCATTGCCGCCGAACAGGAGGCACGCCGGCGTTCGGCGCGCGAAGCCCGCGATCGCGAACTGGGGTGGGTCACCGTGAACGCCGACCGTCCCGTCCCGCCCAAGGTCAACCCGCTGGCGCCGCTCAAGCGCCGCAACGGCCCGGCGTATGTGTCACTCGATGCGGGGCAGGTGGCGGGCCTGCTCGCCCCGCTGCTGCAGCAGCTGCCGCCGTCGGCCGCCACCGCGCAGCTCGCGCTCGACGGCGACCAACTACTCGTACGCACCTCCGTCTCGCTCAGCGACTTCACGGGGCAAACCGCCATCGGCTCCATTCTGGGCAAAGCGCTCGTGGGAGAAGACACCCTCTTCCTGGCCGGTGCGCTCGAGCCGGTGCGCCCCGGACTCGCCGAGTTCCACGTGCGCGAGCTGCGGCTCAAGGGAATCGATGTCCCGACTCGGCTCATTCCCGGGATCGTGCGCAGCCTGCGCGGCGCGGGCACGGGGGTCGAGTCCAGCCCGACCTCGGGAACCGCGCCCAACCCGGCGGTTACCACCGAAGGCGTGTCGGCCGACGCGCTCCCTGTGCCACTCCCCGCGACGGTCAGCGACGTGCGCGTGGTAAACGGCAAGCTCACGCTCTACCGAGCCACCACCTCCAGCAAGAAACCATGAGCCGTCGCATTCTCGTCATCGACGACGAACCGGGTATTCGCCAAGCCCTCGGGCAGTTGCTGGAGTACGAAGGCTTCGAAGTGAAGACCGCGAGCGGCGGCGCTGAGGGGATCACGCTGTACGACAGCTTCCGGCCGCAGCTGGTCTTTCTCGATGTGAAGATGGCGGGGCTCGACGGCCTCGAAGTGCTCAAGCGGCTGCGGCAGGCCGATCCCACCGCCACGGTGGTGATGATCAGCGGACACGCCACCATCCAGACCGCCGTCGAAGCGACGCAGCTGGGTGCGTACGACATCCTCGAAAAGCCGCTCGACACCGATCGCGTGCTCGTGCTGCTGCGCAATGCGTTCGAGAACCGGCTGCTCAGCGAAGAGAACGCGCGGCTCCGCGAAACGATCGAGAGCCGCTACGAAATCGTCGGGCGGTCGTTCGGTATTCGGGCGCTGCTCGATCGTATCGACAAGGTGGCCGCCACGCCGGCGCGTGTGCTCATCACCGGCGAGAACGGCACCGGCAAGGAGCTGGTCGCGCGCGCCATTCACCGTGGCTCGCCGCGCGCCAAGAAACCGTTCGTCGAGGTGAACTGCGCCGCCATTCCCAGTGAGCTCATCGAGAGCGAACTGTTCGGCCACATGAAAGGCTCGTTCACCGGCGCCATTGCCGACCGTGCCGGCAAGTTCGAACAGGCCGATGGCGGCACGCTCTTCCTCGACGAAATCGGTGACATGTCGGCGAGTGCGCAGGCCAAGGTGCTGCGCGTCTTGCAGGACGGCGTCGTGACGCGCCTTGGCGGCAGCAAGCCCGTGCAGGTCGATGTGCGCGTGCTCGCGGCCACCAACAAGAACCTCGAAGACGAGATCGCCGCGAACCGTTTCCGCGAAGATCTGTTCTACCGGTTGAACGTGGTGCCCATCACGGTGCCCGCGCTGCGCGAACGACGCGAAGACATTCAGCTGCTGGTCGTGTACTTCCTGCAGCAGCTCGCCGCACGCGACGGCCTGCCAGCACGCGGCATTACCGACGAGGCGCTGCAGCGTCTGCAGGAGCTCGAGTGGCAGGGGAACGTGCGAGAGCTGCGCAACACCGTCGAGCGACTGGTCATCCTGGCCAGTCACGCCACCATTGGCGCGGCCGACGTGGAGCGGCTGGTCGGACGGCGCAGTACCGAGTCACCGGGGCTGGGCGGCTTGCTCGACATTGCGACCTTCGAAGAGTTCAAGCAGGCGGCCGAACGGGCCTATCTGTTGGCCAAGCTGCGCGCCTTCGATTGGAACGTGAGCGAAACCGCGCGCGCCCTCGATATGCCGCGGTCGAATCTCTACAAGAAGATCGAACGTTATGCCCTGCAGCGCGAAACCGCGGACTAGGAGAAGGGCATGAGCGACTGGGACAAGGAACTGGCCAAAATCGACAAGCAGCTCGCGTCCATTTCGGACGAGGAGCTGCTGCGCAGTGCGCAACCCGTGGCACCTTCCAAGGCCGCCGCGGGGGCGAAGGCGCTCCCTGCGGCGAAAGCCTCGTCGGCACCGGCAGCGTCGGCGCCGAGCGTGGGGACTGGGAAGCCATGGGTGTCGTGGCTCAAGGTGGCCGTCGCGGTGGGTGCGGCAGCCGGCCTCATGTATTGGCCGTGGCCGGCGCGCTGCGGCGCTCCGCTCATCGGCTTTACCGCCGCCACCGGAGCGGTGTCCCTCCTCGGCGTGTGGAGCGCGGTCGGCACGTGGCGGCACCGGTTGGGGTGGGCCCATTTCGCGTCATTGCTGGTCACGGCGTGGGGGCTGGCGCTGGGCGCGCGCGAGGTCCTGCCGCGCGTCGGATATGCCGTGCCGACGATCGAGCGGGCGGCGCAGTGGAGCTGCGACGGCCTGCCGCCCGCAGAAACCACGGTGCCCGGTTTGCCGGCGCCAGGGCTCGGCGCACCGGCCGGTCCGTCCGGGACGGTGCCCAGCGTCACACCGGCTCCGACCGGGAGCCCTGCCGGCGGCACTACGCTCTAGTGTGTCCGGCTAGATTTGCTCCATGACCACCACCTTCAAGAATTACATCGGCGGCCAGTGGGTTGCCCCGTCCACCGGCGCCTGGTTCGAGAATCGCAATCCCGCCAATCAGGATGACCTGATCGGCATGTTTCCCGCCTCGGGGACGGCGGACATCGATGCGGCGGTTGCCAGCGCCAAGCGCGGCTTCGAGCGCTGGAAGCGGACGCCGGCACCGGCGCGCGGTGATGTGCTCCGCCGCGTGGGCGATCTGCTCGCGGCACGCAAGGAAGAGCTCGCGAACATCATGACGCGCGAGATGGGCAAGCCGCTCGCGGAAACGCGTGGCGACGTGCAGGAGGGCATCGACACCGCGTACTACGCCGCGACCGAAGGCCGCCGTTTGTTCGGGCATACCGTGCCCAGCGAACTCGCCAACAAGTGGGCGATGAGCATGCGACGCCCCATCGGCGTCTGTGGGCTCATCACGCCGTTCAACTTCCCGCTCGCCATTCCCACCTGGAAGGCGTTCCCGGCGTT
>JAIXTI010000161.1 GCA_027484025.1 bacterium | reverse complement strand
GGGCACTGCATCCCGCTCGATCCGCACTATCTCGCCTGGAAGATGCGCACGCTCAACTACAAAACGCGGTTCATCGACCTCGCCAGTGAGATCAACTCGCACATGCCCGAGTGGGTCGTCCAGAAGGTGGCCGACGCGCTCAACGAGGTGCGTAAAGCCGTACGCGGCAGCCGGTTGCTCGTGCTCGGCGTCGCTTACAAGCGCGATATCGACGACGTTCGCGAAAGCCCGGCGCTCGACGTCATCCGTCTTCTCGAAGAGCGCGGCGCTCACGTCGAATTCCACGATCCGTTCGTCCACGAGTTCCGCGAGGACGGGCATGTTCGCAAGGGCGTCGAGCTGAGCGATGAAATGTTGCGCTGGGCCGACGCGGTGGTTGTCATCACTGATCACAAGGTGGTGGACTACCAGCGGGTCGTCGATCACGCTACCCTCGTGGTAGACACGCGCAACGTGACCGCCCGCCTTACGCCGGGACGGGCGCGCATCATCCCGCTGGCCTCCGGGCCCGCCATGGGTGGGGCGAAGTGACCGTTTTCGTGGCCACGAACCTGCGCTGTACTTTCCGGGTAACTATCACCGCATGAGTCATATTCCGAACCGCGTCGAATTCCGCCTGCTGGTGCTGCTCGCTGTCGCGACAGCGCTTGCGGGCTGTGGGCGCGGATTCCAGCCGCGGGATTTTGCCACACCCGAGGCGCTCTTTCAGGCCACGCTGCTCGAGTTCCAGCAGAAGAAATGGGACAACGCCCAGCTCGGCTTCGAGCGGCTCACCGGTGACCTGTCGTCGCGCGACCCGCTCCTGGCGCCGGCCTACTTCTATCTGGCCCTTACGCACGAGCAGAAGCGCGAGTATCTGCTGGCGGCGCAGGCGTATGAACGCGTCACCGACGGGTTTCCCGACGACACACTGGCGCCCACCGCCATGCTCGGTACGGGCCGCGCGTACCAGAGCCTGTGGCGTCGTCCGTCACTCGACGCCGAGCACGGGCAAAAGGCCGCGTCCATTCTCCGGGCGCTCCTGTCGTCGTATCCCGACGCCAAGGAAACGGCCGACGCCAAGCGGCGCATCGCCCAGCTCGAAGAGTGGTTCGCGCAGAAGGAATACCTCACGGCGGTGCACTATATCAAAGTGCGTCCCGTCGTCGACGGCGCGATCATTTACCTGAAGGATATTGTCACGACGTATCCGAGCACGAAGGCTGCTCGACTGTCGTGGCTGCGGCTGCACGAGCTGTACACCAAGATCCGCTGGAAAGAAGACGCCGCGGAAACGTGCTCGGCTATGTTCAAGGCTTACCCCGGCGATGCCGAGGTCAAATCCGCCTGTGGAACCGCCGCGGCCGATACCGCGACCGCCGCCAAGGTCCCACCCGCCGCCGTGTCCTCACCGGTGGCGTACGCGCGACCGGCGCCATCCCCAACCCGCTGAGCGCTCCACCCGTGCGCCTTGGCCTGTTTGGCGGAAGCTTCGATCCGCCGCATATTGGCCATCTGTTAAGTGCGCAGGATGCGCTTGAGAGGCTGCAGCTCGATCGCCTGCTGGTAATCCCGGCGGCGCAGCAGCCTCTCAAGGGAGCAGAGCAGACGACGGCCACGCATCGCCTGGCCATGGTCCGCGCCTGCTTCGACGGCATCCCGGGTGTTGAGGTCGACCCCGTGGAAATCACACGGGGCGGGTTATCTTTCATGGTTGACACCGTGGAGGACGTGCGTCGGCGATGGCCGAACGCAGACCTCCACCTCCTGATCGGAAGTGACGTGGTCCCCACGTTGCCCCGCTGGAAGGAACCGGAACGGTTGTTGGATATGGTGCGACTCGTCGTGCTGTATCGTCACACCGACGGCACCGTCCCGCCCGAGCCGGAGATTCACGGTGGGGTGCGCGCGAGAGCGCTGGCGTCCCGCCGGGTGGATGTGTCGTCAACCGAAGTCAGGGCACGGGTTCGTGAGGGGCGCTCCGTACGGGGCTTCGTGACCGAATCCGTGGCGACGTACATCGAATCCACCGGGTTGTATCTCCAGAATTCCCGGATACCGGATCACGCGGACTCCTGAACGCCCTCGGGCGCAGGGGCACCGGTGACCGGTGTCCTCGCCTATGAGGTCCAGAGGTCCGTATGCTGAAGGGCTTGATCAGTAAAGTGTTCGGCACGCGACACGAGCGTGAGCGCAAACGTGTCCAGCCGATTCTCGACGACATTCACCAGATCGAAGCACGACTGGCGACGTTGTCCGACGCCGAGATTCAGGCGCAGACGGCGAAATTCCGCGCCATCCTCGCGGAGCGCACGGGTCCCATCGAGCAGCGCATCGCCGAGCTGAAGGCGGCGAAGCACGACACGGCCGAAGCCGCCGAACGCGAGCGTCTCGACAGCGAACTGCAGGGCGTCGATGGTCGTGGCGGCGTGGAAGCCGAGCTACGCGCGGCTATTGCCGAAACGCTTGATGAGCTGCTTCCCGAAGCGTTCGCCACGGTGCGCGAGGCGTGCCGACGGCTCAAGGGGTCGCCGGTCGCCGTCACCGGGCACGAGCTCACGTGGGACATGGTGCCGTACGACGTGCAGCTCATTGGCGGAATTCAGCTGCATCTTGGCCGGATCGCCGAAATGGCCACGGGCGAAGGAAAGACCCTCGTGGCGACGCTGCCGCTCTACCTGAATGCGCTTCCCGGTCGCGGTGCGCACCTGGTAACGGTCAACAACTATCTCGCGCGTCGCGACTCGCAGTGGATGGGGCATCTGTATTCGTGGCTCGGCCTTACCGTGGGCTGCCTCGATGACACGGAGCCCGGCTCGTGGGAGCGGCGTGCGGTCTATGCTGCCGATATCACCTACGGCACCAACAACGAGTTCGGCTTCGACTACCTGCGCGACAACATGGTGGTCTCGCTCGAACAGCGAGTGCAACGTCCGCACATCTTCGCGCTTGTCGACGAAGTCGATTCCGTGCTCATCGACGAAGCACGTACGCCGCTCATCATCTCCGGCCCCGTGGGCAACGAGAGCGATGGCCAGTACGCGGAGTTCAACACGTCGGTCGAGCGCCTCGTGCGCAAGCAGAACGAGTTGGTGAATCAGCTCGTCGCCGACGGTGAACGGGCGATGTCCACGAACGACAACGACACCGCCGCGCTCGAGTTCTACAAGGCCCAAATGGGGGGCCCCAAGAACAAGCGCCTCATGAAGGTGCTGCAGGAGTCGGGCGTCAAGCAGATGGTGCAGCGGGTCGAACTCGATGTCATCAGTGACAAGAAGCTCCCCGTGAGCAAGCGGGCCTTCAAGGACATCGAAGACAATCTGCTGTTCGTGCTCGACGAGAAGGGACACACGGTGCACCTCACGGAGAAGGGACTCGACTGGCTCTCGCCGGATCATCCCGACACGTTCGTGCTCCCCGATATCTCGCTGCTCATCGGGCAGATCGATCGCGATAGTGAGCTGTCGGCGGCCGAGCGTCTCGAGCGTCGTAACGCCATCGAGCGTGAGTACGCCACCAAGAGTGAGCGGCTGAACATCATCCATCAGCTGCTGCGCGCACACGCGTTGTACGAAAAGGACGTCAATTACGTCGTGCAGGAAGGGCAGGTGCTCATCGTCGACGAGTTCACCGGTCGTACCATGCCGGGACGTCGCTGGAGTGAGGGACTGCACCAGGCGGTGGAAGCCAAGGAGCGCGTGCAGGTGAAGGGCGAGACGCAGACGCTCGCCACCATCACGATCCAGAACTACTTCCGCATGTACGAGAAGCTGGCCGGCATGACCGGTACGGCCGAGACGGAAGAGGGCGAGTTCCACACGATTTACGGCTTGGAGGTGTCGGTCATTCCCACCAACCGGCCCATCCAGCGTGACGACCGCCAGGACCTCGTCTTCAAGACGCGTCGCGAGAAGTACAACGCGATCGTCGAGGAAACCAAGCGGCTGCACGAGCTCGGCTTCCCCGTGCTCGTCGGTACCGCCAGCGTCGAGTCGTCGGAGACACTCTCGCGTCTCATGCAGCGAGCGGGGCTCAAGCACGCCGTCCTCAACGCCAAGTTTCACCAGCGCGAAGCCGAAATCGTGTCCGAAGCGGGGCGTCCGGGCGCCATTACGATCGCCACCAACATGGCCGGTCGCGGTACCGACATCAAACTCACCGACGATGTCCGCGATGCGAAGCCGTCGCGCATTACCGATCCGGATGGCAAGGAGATCGACATCTCGGAAATCGGTGGGTTGCATATCGTCGGCTCCGAGCGGCACGAGTCTCGTCGTATCGATCGCCAGTTGCGCGGTCGCTCCGGCCGTCAGGGAGATCCGGGGGCATCGCAGTTCTTCCTCTCGCTCGAAGACGATCTCATGCGTCTTTTCGGCTCCGAGCGCATCGCGAAGCTCATGGATCGCATGGGTGCGCAGGACGGCGAAGTCCTGACCCATCCGCTCATCACGCGATCGATCGAACAGGCGCAGAAGCGAGTGGAGTTGCAGAACTTCCAGTCACGCAAGCGCCTGCTCGAATACGATGATGTGATGAATCAGCAGCGTGAAGTGATCTATTCGCTGCGTGCGTTTGCGCTCGAGGGCGGGGAAGAGCTCAAGGGCGAAGCCATCAAGATGCTCGAGCGTGGCGTGCAGCGTCGCGTCGAGCAGGCGCTGGCAACGTTCGATCGACCGGAGGATTGGGACTTCGAGTACGTGCAGCAGGATCTGCTCATGCACTACATGCTTCAGGTGCCGGCGTTCGCCGATGCGCCGCCGGCAACGCTCGAAGAAGCGCAGGCGCTCGCCGTCGAGGCGATCCACGCGGCATTCGCCCAGAAGGTGGAGAGCCTCAATCAGGTCACGGACGAGAACGGCAACGGGTTCGCCGATCGGTTGTTGTCGCTGGTGACGCTCAACGTCATCGACGAGAAGTGGAAAGATCATCTGTACGACCTCGACCAGTTGCGGGCATCGATTCACTATCGCTCGTGGGGCCAGAAGGATCCGCTGGTCGAGTACAAGCAGGACGCCTACACCATGTTCGTCGACCTCATGCACGATGTCGCGAACACGTTCACGGAGCGATTCCTGAAGGCGCAGCTGGTGTTCGAGCCGGCGCCGGAGGCGTTCGAGCCGCCGCCGATGCCGGCGGAGTTCCTCCGGGCGGAGGAGCAGCGTCCGACCAAGCGCTTCAATGCCTTGGGGATCCTCGAGGATATCCCGGCGGATGAACACGTGGGCGTGAGCGGCGACGCGTTCGATGATGCCGATATCGTCGATGCGGATCAGGATGATGAGGCGGCGCCCCGCGTGGTCGCCCAAGGGACGCCGCAGGTGGTTGGGGCAGGGTCGGTGCGCTCTTTGGCTGAGGCGGGCGGAGCCGCGCTGCCGGCCGGTTGGGAGCAGACCCCGCGGAACAACGTCTGTCCGTGCGGATCCGGGAAGAAGTTCAAGAAGTGTCACGGGGCACATTTGTAGGACAGCACGGTCGGTGGTGGCCGGGTGGTACCGCAGCGGGTGGCTCATGGCGAGCCACCCGCTGTGTTGTTTCAGAAATATCGAAACCCACTGTTGACATCCGGCACGCGATGTGCTTTACTTCCCGACCCGCCACTAGCGTCGCGGTTTGCCTCATACTCGCCGAGCGAGTTGAGCGATTGTGTGGACGCGCCGGCTGGGGGTCTGATGAGGAGTAGCGATTCAGACCGTCGCTCGCTGAGTGTTGCGAGCGCCGAGCGCCACCTCTGGCGCCGATCCTTCGATCTTGAAAAAAGATCAAAAAAGTGATCGCAAGAGGGGTTGACGCTGAACGAACAAAAGGTTATTAGTTAGATCTGGCGCCGAACACGGCGCCGACGAAAACAAGCTAAGTGACGCAGCCGCAAGCGGTTGCGACTCGATAGAAGGACGCTGTTTGACAATCGAAGATGAGATCGATGGATGTGCGGGGCGGTCTCTATGACCTGCGGCTGATCAGGGCTGCAGCGAGAGATCAACCTGAATTCATTAAGTGATTCCGAG
>JAIXTI010000275.1 GCA_027484025.1 bacterium | reverse complement strand
GGCTCCAGCTCACACACGGTGTCGAACACCGAGAATCGATCGAGCTACCCGCTGACGTGAGATCTACCGACAGATCGCGTGAGTGCTAGATACAAGAGTCGAGCAACGCAGAAGCGAGCGGCGAGGACCCGCGGATGGGGAAACCGCCACCGCAGGTCCTGGCGTCTCGCTTCTGCGTTGCTCGACTCTCACGCCTATCCGGAACTGGACTCTGAGCTCTGAGGTCGGGGGGCTGAGGTCTGGGTCTGAGGTCTGAGGTCTCAGTTAAAGGAAGCTGCGGTTAGATTTGCAGGATGGATTGCCGCTCCGCCGCTCACGCTTTGAATCAGATCGCCGTCCTCCTCGAGCTCCACGACGAGGACAAGTTTTCCGTGAAGGCCATGCAGAACGCCGCGCGGACGACGGCGTCGCTGGGTGAGCGGGAGTTGGCCGACGCGTTGCGTCGCGAACTGGCGGTCGGCGACGCCGTCGCCCCGGCCGCCCTCGAGGTCCTGCGCGATCTCGCGGAGAGCAACAGCTCGGCGATGCTCGAGCGCTTGCAGGAAGAGACGCCCGAGGGCCTCATGGAAATGCTGCGCGTGCCCGGTCTCGGGCCGGCCCGCATTCGCTCCATTCACGACAACCTGCACATCGACTCGCTCCTCGAACTCGAAGAGGCCGCGCAGGACGGTCGGCTGGCGGCGCTCCCCAAGTTCGGCGCGCGGACGGCCGACAAGGTGCTCAAGGGGTTGGCCGATTTGCGCGCGACGGGCGCCTACGTGCTCTGGCAGCATGCGCGC
This sequence comes from bacterium, assembly GCA_027484025.1. Classification (GTDB taxonomy): domain Bacteria; phylum Gemmatimonadota; class Gemmatimonadetes; order Gemmatimonadales; family Gemmatimonadaceae; genus Gemmatimonas. Next base: position 2,692 of record JAIXTI010000275.1, on the reverse strand, counting down.
GCCGAAGCCGAGCGTATTGCCGATGCGCTGCGGGTGCACCCGGATGTGCTGCACATCGAGGTCGCGGGCAGCATTCGACGTCGCATGGAAATCGTGCGGGATGTCGACCTCGTGGCCGCGGTGCGCGGATCGCCGAGCGTGGTCGCGGCATCGCTCGCGCAGCTGCGCGGCGTGAAGGAAGTGTTTGGTGGCGGTGGACGCTCATTGGCGCTGCGCCTCGACAATGGCGTGCGCGTAGATCTCGCCTGTGTGCGCCCCGAGCAGTTTGCCTTGGCATTGTGGCGCGCCACCGGCAGCGCGGCGCATGTGAAGCAGGTCACCGAGCGCGCGTCGAGCATGGGCTTCACGCTTACCAATGACGAGCTGCGAGACGCCGATGGCGCCGCGGTGTCCATTGGCACCGAAGCGGCGCTATACGAGCAGCTCGGCATGGCGTTCATTCCGCCCGAACAGCGTGAAGCAGCCGGTGAAGTCGACGCCGCCGCGCGCGGCGACATGCCAACGCTGGTCACAGAGCAGAACCTGCGCGGTGCGCTCCACTGCCACTCGCAGTACAGCGACGGCGCCGCCACCATCGAGCAGATGGCGCGTGCCGCGTACGCGCGCGGACTGCACTACGTGGGCGTGAGCGACCACTCGCAGTCCAACACGTACGCGGGTGGACTGTCGCGCGACCGCATTCTCGAGCAGCACGCCGAAATCGATGCCCTCAACGCGATGTTCCGCGACGAGCGGTTGGATGTGCGCGTACTCAAGGGCATCGAAGCGGACATCCTCCCCTGCGGACGGGTGGACTACGACGCGGCGTTCCTCGATCACTTCGATTTCGTGATCGGGTCAGTGCACACGCGCTACGGCATGAACGCCGAGCAGATGACGAATCGTGTGCTCAAGGCGCTCGACGATCCGCATCTCACCATTCTGGGACACCCGACGGGTCGCCTGCTGCTCACCCGTGAGCCGTACGCGATCAACCTCGAACCCATCATGGAGAAGGCGGCGCAGGTGGGCGTGGCGATCGAGCTCAATGCCGACCCGCACCGTCTCGACATCGACTGGCGCGCCTGCCGCATTGCCGCCGAGAAGGGAACGATGGTGAGCATCGGCCCCGACGCGCATTCGCCGCAAGGCTTCGACAACCTCGAGCTCGGCGTCGCTATTGCGCGCAAAGGCTGGCTGTCGGCCGCCAACGTGCTCAACACGCGCAGCGCCGACGAGGTCATGGCGTTCGCGTCGGCACGGCGAGGCGGGAGCGCGTCGGTGCAGACAGCACGACTACGCGTCGTGTAAACCTGCGCCCCTGCTGTCTGTAGTTTCTGCCGTCCGCCGTCTCGGCGCGATGCGGCGGGTCCGCGCCGAGACCGCAGACGGCAGGGTTTTAGACGGCAGGAGCGGGGGAACGGCGGTCATCACCAGGGATCATTCATGGCACGTAACACCTCCAAGACCTACGGCCTCAAGCCCTCGCAGCGCGCGGCGCCGGTGGCCAAGAGTCCGCGCACGAAGGCGGCGAAGCGGGAGATTGCGCAGGTGGTGCTCGAACGGCTCAAGGTTGAGTACCCCGATGCGCATTGCGAGCTCGATCACTCCAATGCGTTCGAGCTGCTCTGCGCCACCATTCTATCGGCGCAGTGCACCGACGTACGCGTGAACATGGTCACCCCGGCGCTCTTCAAGGCCTACCCCACCGCCGAGGCACTCAGCGTGGCCAAGGTGGAAGACGTCGAGGAGATCGTGCGCACTACCGGTTTCTTTCGCGCGAAAGCGAAGAGCCTGGTGGGCATGGCGAACCGCCTGGTGGACAAGCATAACGGCGAGGTGCCGCGCACGATTGCCGAGCTCGTGCCACTGCCCGGCGTAGGTCGCAAGACAGCAAATGTGATTCTGGGAAATGCATTCGACATCAACGAAGGCATTGTGGTGGACACGCATGTGCAGCGCCTCGCGCGCCGCTTTGGACTGACGCGTGAGCCTGATCCCATTCGGATCGAGCAGGAACTGATGCCGCTCTTTCCGCAGGCGGATTGGGCCCTGCTCAGCCATTTGTTCATCTGGCACGGGCGCCGCACCTGCTTTGCGCGCAAACCCGACTGTGGGCGGTGCGTGGTGAACGACGTATGCCCGAGCGTAGGCGCCGAGTAACTCGCAGCGTTTGGTGTCGCGTTGTGTGCCGCGCGTCACGCAGTCCGTGGTACGGAACATGCTCCCCTTGGCATTTCGTGTGACCGCCGTTCTGTTGTGCCAGCGAAGGGGAAGCGATGCTACGTGTTTGGGATTCGCCCGACAATGATGAGTTGAACTCGGTGCACGAGGCAGAGAGTGACCCGGGGCTGGTGCGCGGCGTGAACGTGCTGGTGGCCACGTTGTTTACGGTGCGGTCGGTGCCTGTGCAACTGGTGGAGCGCGATTGCGGCGCGCCCGCTGTCTTTGGGTACTTCGGTCTGCGGTCTTGGGGCTGATCCCGCAGCATCGCGCCGAGACGGCGGACGGCAGGAACAACAGACGGCAGGGGCGGAGTACGGACGCGGTGGCTGCGCGCCTGCCATCTGCGGGTGCTGCCGTCTGCGTACTCGGCGCGATACCGCGGCTTCGCGCCGAGACGGCGGACGGCAGGAACAACAGACGGCAGGGGCGGAGTACGACCGCGGTGGCTGCGCCCCGGCCATCTGTTGGTGCTGCCGTCTGCGTACTC
>JAIXTI010000122.1 GCA_027484025.1 bacterium | reverse complement strand
GTCGGGGCACTGCCACTACAGTCGGGGTCTACCTGCGGTCGGGGTCCTGGCCGGGTCTGGCGCGGCGCTGCGCTGGCGCGTCGGGGCTCAAATGTCGCGGTCGGGGGCGGGGCAGCCCCGACAGTTTATCCCCGACCCCGACGCGCCAGCGCAGCGCCGCGCCAGACCCGGCCAGGACCCCGACCGCAGGTAGACCCCGACTGTAGTGGCAGTGCCCCGACCGTTGTGGCAGTACCCCGACTGTGGTGGCAGTACCCCGACCCCGACCGCGGCCGGGACCCAGACCACAAAAAATGACAAACACCAAGAAGGGCCGGCGCAATGTGCGCCGGCCCTTCCGTCTCTCCGATATCAAGCGAACGAACCTAAGTCAAAAACGTCGAAACGGCTCAGGACTTCGGGCCGGCCGCAAGAATGGCCGGCGACACCGCATCACCGAACTTCTTGATGTTCTCGCGGAACATGCCCGCGAGCTTGGTGGCCTGCGCATCATACTCGGCCCCGTTGGCCCAGGTGCCACGCGGGTTGAGCACTTCGTCGGGCACACCGGCCACCGTCTTGGGCAGGTGCAGGCCGAAGATCGGATCGGCATTGAATTCCGCCGTCGCCAGCGACCCGTCGAGCGCCGCACGCACCATGGCGCGCGTGTAGCCCAACTTCATGCGCTTGCCGGTGCCGTAGGCGCCGCCGCTCCAGCCCGTGTTCACCAACCAGACCTGCGAACCGTGCTGCTTGAGCAGTTCGCCCAGCATCTCGGCGTACTTGGTGGGGTGCCACACGAGGAATACCGCGCCGAAGCAGGCCGAGAAGGTCGCCTGAGGCTCCGTGACACCACGCTCCGTGCCGGCCACCTTGGCGGTGTAGCCCGACAGGAAGTAGTACATCGCCTGCTCGGGGGTGAGCTTGGCAATGGGCGGCAACACGCCGAATGCGTCGGCCGTCAGGAACACCACGTTCTTGGGGTGTCCGCCGCGACCGCTCGGCACGTGGTTCTTGATGTAGTGCAGCGGGTACGACGCGCGCGTGTTCTCAGTGATGCTCTGGTTGGCAAAGTCCACCGTACGCGACGGGGCATTGAGCACCACGTTCTCGAGGATCGTGCCGAACATCTGCGTGGTGGCGTAAATGTCCGGCTCACCTTCGGCCGACAAGTTGATCGCCTTGGCGTAGCAGCCGCCTTCGAAATTGAAGGTGCCGTTGGCCGACCAGCCGTGCTCGTCGTCACCGATCAGGTTGCGTTCCGGATCGGCCGAGAGCGTCGTCTTGCCCGTGCCCGACAACCCGAAGAAGAGCGCGGTGTCACCGGCGGGGCCGATGTTGGCCGAGCAGTGCATGGAGAGCACACCCTGCTTGGGAAGCAGGTAGTTCATCACGGTGAACATCGCCTTCTTGAGCTCGCCGGCGTAGCGCGTACCGCCAATGAGGATGGCGCGTTCTGCGAGATTGAGCACGATGAACGTGCCCGTCCGCGTGCCATGACGCGCCGGATCGGCCTGCATTTCCGGCGCATGATACACCGTGAAATTGGGGGCGAACGTCGCGAGCTCGGCGATGTCGGGGCGGATGAACATGTTGCGCACGAACGACGCGTGCCACGCATTGGGCAGCACGTAGCGCACGCTCAACCGCGTGGCCGGATCGGCGCCGCAATACAGATCCTGCACGAACAGTTCGTCGAGACCGTTGAGATACTGCTGCACATCGGCCTTCAGGGTCGCCCAATGTTCGGCCGAGATGGGCTGATTGACCTTACCCCAATCGACATCGGCTTCGCTGGCGGACTCACGCACGACGAACTTGTCGTTGGGTGAGCGGCCGGTGTGCGGCGACGTGACCGCCACGAATGGCCCCATGTCGGCCAGCGTGCCTTCATTGCGGCGGATGGCCGATTCGATCAGCTCAGGCGCGACGTAATTCCAATGGACCTTGCCCTTGGGCGTGATGCCCTGCGGGGCGAGACCGTCGGCACTCTCACGAGTGGGAGCAGACGGGGAGACCTGTGTCGCCATGGTGCGACCCTCACGGTAGGCGTTCGGCAGCGTGTTCGCGCGCCATGACGGCGCGCCGACCCGCTGCAGCGATGACGATGCGGAAAGGAGTACAACACACGACGACCGGCGTCGGCGTCGCGCAAACAACAAAAGGAAAAACGCGACGCGTGCGTCACGTATGAGGAGCAGTGTTGCGTTCGGCACCCCTTCGGGAGGAAACGACGCCGAACGTACAAGATGGTGACGTGAGGCCCTTGGCTCAAGCGTTGGAACGCGTCAGAGCAGAACGTCAGCCCGCTGCGCGAGCAGATAGCGGAGCGTCTGCGTATCGCGGCCGCTCACTGTCGTCGTCTGTGGGGCGGCAAACATGACATCGTTCTCACTGTCGCTGTGGCCGCCAATCCCGATGGCGTGTCCGAGCTCGTGCATCACGACGGCATCCAGCGGCAGGCGGGTGGTGACGCGTGCGAGATCGAGGCGGATGACAACGGTGGCCCCGCCGCCCCCCGCCGCGAAGGGAAGCGTGACGGCGCGACCATTTTGCGCACAGAAATACGTATAGCCCAACGCGCTGACGCTGCTGAAGGGGCACGCAGCGGGGGTGATGACCGGCAGCGGCGTCGTGTTGTCGTAAACCACGACGTTGGCCTCGGCGGGCGTCGTGGTGCGCCGCAACGTGACCGTCTCGCCGCGCGGCACCGCATTCCAGCGGGGGACAGCGGCATCTACGGCGGCGCTGATTTGGGCGGAACCGGCACTCCCCGGCATGACGTACACGTTCACTCGGCGCCCGTTGTCCCAGCGGTAGAGCTGTCCGCCCGTGAGCCCTGTCGGGTCGTACGCGAAGGCACTTGGGGCCGTCGACGGCGTATCACACGAAGCAACGCCGACGACCGCAAAGACGGCTATCGTTCGACACGCACGGTACGACAGGCTGGGGCGCCAACGGGACACAGGGCGTCTTGCGTAGAAGGGACAGGGGGCCAGCAGGACCGCTCCTCAATATGATCCAAATCGACCTCGCAGCGCGATGGTCCGCGCGCGTTCACGGCTGACTCGACCCTATACATGAACACCCGACTTCGCGGCGCGCTCGCCGTTGGTGCTGTGGCGCTGCTTCCGCTTCGCGGGACGTTGGCGTCACCGTCTGCGGCTGGTGCTGTCTCATCGCGTGACACGCGCACCGTTCCGCTCGAGGTCACGGTGCAGGGAACGGTGACCGACACCGCGGGCATGCCGCTCGCGAACGTACAGGTCGTCGCCAATGGGGTGAACCGCGCAGCGCTCACCGACGAACGGGGCCGCTTCGTCTTTCGCGGGCTGCCAGCCGGTACGTACCACCTCGACTTCGTCCGCATCGGCTTCTCGAGCGCGCACCAGGTGGTCACGGTGCCCGCCTCCGGAACCGAGATCACGGTCACCGTCATCATGCGCGTCGCCACAGTGCGCCTGTCGAGTGTAAATGTGACGGCCACCCCCACCGGTACCGATCCGCTCAACGTCACGCAGGCCACGGTGCAGCTGTCGGGGAAGGAGCTGCAGCGCGCGCTGAGCACCAGCCTCGGGCAGACGCTCGCCAGGGAGCCCGGCATGGCGACGCGCTTCAACGGGCCGATGGCCGCCACGCCCGTCATCCGCGGCCTCACCGGTGAGCGCGTGCTGGTGTTGCAAGATGGTGATCGTGCCGGTGACCTGTCGTCTGCGGCGGCCGATCACCTCAATGCCGTCGACCCCAGCACGGCCGAACGCATCGAAGTGATTCGTGGTCCCGCATCGCTGTTGTACGGGAACAACGCGCTGGGCGGCGTGGTCAACGTCATCTCGCAGGATATTCCCACCACGATTCCCACACGCGTCACCGGGTACTCGCTGGTGCAGGGAGAGAGTGTGACGCCGGGCGGGGTGGTGAACGTTGGCATGACGCTTCCCGTGTCATCCACACTTGCGGTCACCCTTCGTGGTGGTCTGCGCCAATTCGCGAATATGCGCGTCGGCGGCGGGGCGGCGCAGCCCAACACCAACGGCAACACGCAGCAGTTCGTACTCGGCTCCGGCTACGTTGGCAGTCGTGCATCGGTAGGCGTGGTGTTTCGTGAAATGGACTTTGCGTACGGGTTGCCGCACGCCGCCGAAGATGAAGCCGTCCGTCTCGATGGGGTGCGCCGCTCGCTCGTCTTGCAGTCCACGCTCAACACGGGATGGGCGGCGTTGCCGTCGGTGCGTATCGACCAGACGCTACAGCGCTACTCACACGCGGAAATCGAAGAAGACGGCGCCGTGGGCACGCGCTTCCGTCTGAATACGCAAACCACCAACATCACCGCGCGCACGCAGTGGGGACGTGCCACCGGTGCGGTGGGAGCGCAGGGGCTGTTCCGACAGTACGCGCCCGTGGGCGACGAGGCGTTCACCCCGGCGGCCGACAACGAGAACGTCGCGCTCTTTGCCTATCAGGAGTTGCCGCTCGGACTTGGGCGCACCGAGGAGCACTCACCGCGGCTGCAGCTTGGAGCGCGCTACGACCGATTCAGCATTCACACCAAGCCGGGGCTCGAAGCGGCACGCTTTGGCGAAGCGCGTACGCGTACCTTCGACAATGTCGCGGCCTCATTGGGATTGAGCGTGCCAGTCGCCGAAGGGGTATCGCTCACAGCGAACGGCTCACGTGGCTTTCGCGCGCCGGCGGTCGAAGAGTTGTACGCGCAAGGCTTCCACGCCGCCGTCGGTACCTTCGATATCGGCAATCCCGATCTCGCCGCCGAAAAGAGTACCGGGCTCGAAGTCGGCCTCCGCGCACAAACGCCCCGCGTGTTCGCGCAGTTCGGCGCGTATCGAAACATGATCGATGATTACGTGGTGCCGGAGCTCATGGCATTCACCGCGCAATCGATGGCCCCCGTTGCCCCGGTCGTCACCTTTGTCGGGCGCGACGCCCTGATGTACGGTGTCGAAGGGCAGATCGAAAGCAAACTGGTGCACCGATTCGTGGGCGGCGTCATGGGCGACTACGTACGCGCCAGCATTCGCGGTACCGACGAATCGCTGCCGTTCATTCCTGCCGGTCGGCTCGGCGCATCGCTACGCTACGATAATGGACGCATCTCGGCCGGCGGCGACGTTCGGCGCGTCTTTGCCCAGTCGCGAGTGAGCGGTGGAGAGTTCGACGTGCCCACCGACGCGTACACCATGCTCGATCTGAACGCCACGTGGCTCTTCACGGTGCACGGCAAGCAGGTGCACTCCATGACGTTCCGCGTGGACAACGCGCTCGACGAGCAGTACCGCGATGCCACCAGTCGCATCAAGCGCTTTGCCTTCAATCCAGGGCGCAACGTCTCGCTGGTATACAAGCTGCTCTTCTGAGCGCGCCGCGCCGCACGCCGTTGACCTACGTCGCGGCGTACTCCCGCAACGTGCGTAGCATACGCCCATCCAGCTCGGCGGGTGTATCGCCCTTGGGCGTTTCGATGATCCGCGGCACGTGCGCGAGCCGAGGGTCCGTCATGATCCGTCGGAACGCCTCGCCGCCAATCGTCCCTTCGCCAATGAGTTCATGGCGATCGAGGTGCGAGCCCAGCTTGGCCTTCGAATCGTTGAGATGCAGGCATCCCAGTGTATCGAAGCCCAGCACGTCGCCGAAGCGCTGCCAGACACCATCGTAGTCGGTCACGATGTCGTAGCCGGCCGCCCAGATGTGCGCCGTGTCGAGACAGACGCCGACGCGTGCACGCAGCGGCGACGGAATCATCGACAGCAGCGCGGCCATTTCCTCGAAGGTCGAGCCGAGCACCGTCCCCTGTCCCGCCGTCAGCTCCATGAGCAGCCTGGTAGGGCCCGGTTCCTGTTCGAGCGCTTGCAAGATGCCGTCGGCGTTTCTCGCCAATCCACTCGCGCGGTCGTCCATGAAGTTGCCGGGGTGCGACACCAGTGCATCGAGTCCCAACGCGTGACAACGTCGCAGCTCGGCGCGGAAGCTCTCAATGGAGCGCGCGCGCAAGTCGGCGTCGGGCGACGCGAGGTTGATGAGATACGAATCGTGCGCGCAGATCCAGCGCACCTGCGTTTCGGCCATCGCGGCCTTGAAGCGGTTCGCTTCATCGGCGTCGATGTCGCGCTCCTGCCACCGGTTGGCCTGCTTGGTGAACACCTGCGCGCCCGTAGCGCTGATTTCACGCGCGCGTGCCGCGGCTTCCCATGTGCCACCCGCGATGGACACATGTGCCCCCAACGGAGCGCCATCGGTGGTCCAGTCACCGGCATCGACCGTAATGGGTGCCGTCAACGCGGGCGCCTTGGGCGACGCGGGCTTGCGCGTACTGGGCTTCTTGGCCGAGGGGGCCGTCTTCTTGGCAGGCATAGGTCAGCGTTTACTGCGAAGGTACTCGAGGGGATCGATGGCCCGTCCTTGCGGACGGATTTCGAAGTGCAAGTGCGGCGGCAGGTCAGGATCGGCATCACCAACGGTGCCGACACTCTGTCCCTTGTTCACCTGCTGGCCGCGACGCACATCGATGCGCTGCAGCGAACCGTACACCGAATAGTCGCCACCACCGTGCTGCACGATGACGGTGGGGCCGTAGGTGCCCACGTTGTCTGCCAGCACCACTTCGCCTGCCGCGATGGCCTTCACCGTCGCGCCAATCGAAGCGCCAATACCGATGCCGTTCCAGCGCGTCGTCGTGTTGTTGGGGTTCACGACGCGGCCAAAGCGATACAGAATGGTGCCGTCTACCGGCCAATCGAGCTTGCCAAGGTCGGACGTGCGGATGGTCGACGCGGCCGCGGGACGGGCGTTCGGCGCCATCTCGGCGCGGCGCCGGGCCGTTTCCATCGTGGCAATCGCATTCGAAATGCGCGACTCGTCGCGCGCGAGTTGCTGCATGCGTTCGCGCGTTTTCTGCGCAGTGAGCTGCACCGCCGTCAGGTTCTTCTGGCGGCGGTTCTCGAGCTCGGCCAGCCGACGGGCCTCGCGATCTTTCTCCTGCCGGTTGCGCCCGACTTCGTCCTGCAGGCGCACCAGCAGCATACGCTGCGAAATGATCTGGTCACGCAGCCCCTCGACGCGCTGCACCAACTTGCGGTCATTGAGCGCCAGTTCGTGCAGGTACTTGTAGCGCGCGACGAGCCCTGCGAATGACTGCGCCGACAGCATCGCCTCCACGTCGTACAAGCTGCCGCGCTTGTAGATCTCCACCATGCGACGCTGCAGGGCGCCACGCTTGCTGGCCAACTCGCCTTCGGCGCGCATGAGCCCGGAGCCAGCCTTGATGACTTCTTCGTTGATCGTTTCGAGCTGTTGGTCGAGCGCTTCGACGAGGCGCTTGGTGGTGCGGCGCTGTGCCTCCAGGTTGGTCACCTCGTCCGAGAGCGACCGCGCACTGCGCTGCAACTCGTTCATGCGCGACTCGAGATCGGCCCGCTCCTTGCGCAGCTTGTCGAGCTCGTCCTGCTGCGCACGAAGACGCTGCTCGCCCTGCGGTGGCTGCGTGCCACCTTGAGCGGCCTGCGCGCGCGCGGGTACGGCAGGCAGGACAGCGAGCAGCAGGCCGGCGAGGACTCCGAACCACGGTGCAGGCGCGAGACGCCGCATGATCGTGTGCCGCGTCAGTCGCGCCAGACCTGGCGCAAATGACGGCCCACCGACACCCAGCTGCCAAGCAGCCCGAGTACGCCGCCGGCAAGAATGCCGAGCAGCACCTGTTCACTCGTGAAGAACTGCGTTTGCATGAGTGACTGCGCGAGCAGCTTGGTGGTGCTCCACGACATGACTACGGCCAGGACGCCACCCAGCAATCCCTTGAGGGTGCCATCAATGAGGTACGGCAGGCGCACGAACCAGTTGGTCGCGCCTACGAGTCGCATGATTTCGATTTCGCGCGTTCGCGCGAGCAGCGCCATGCGGATGGTGCTACCGATGATGATCACCGCGACGAGGGCAAAGACGCTGCCCAGCACGGAGCCGGCGAGTCCGGCGATGTTGCGGATCTTGTACAGCTTCTCCACCCATTCGCGGCCATAGCGGACTTCTTCGACCACCGGATAGGTCTTGAGACGGCGCGAAAGCTCGTCGACGGTTTTCGGATCACGAGATCCTTCCTTGAGGCGCAGTTCGACCGATCCCGGCAAGAAGGCGCCGTCCATGACGTCGCGGAACTCCTCCAGTTCGGCGCGGGCACGGGTGAGCGCGGAATCGGGAGAGACGAAGCCGACTTCGGCGACGGCAGGGTTCTTCTGCATGCGCTGCATCAGATCATCGATCTGTGCGTCGCGGGCGCCTTCCACGAGAAAGGCGCGAATTTCCACGCGGTCTTCGACTTCGCGCAGCGCCGTCCGGATGTTGATGGCAACCAGCCCAAAGAGGCCGAACGCAAAGAGCGAGAAGCCGATGGTCACAACACCGAGAACGGCCAGCAGCGGGGCGCGCCGGAACGCGAGCGCCACTTCACGAAGCGCGAGTCTCACGCGGGCCTCACGTGCGACGCCCGCGCATGTTCGCGACCAACGTGCTGACGTCGGTCCCGTCGAAAATCAGGCGCCCCTGTTCGAGCTCGAGGCACCGCTGCTGTGCACGCTGAATCATCGCCACGTCATGCGTGGCCATGAGCACCGACGTGCCGCGCGCATTGATCTCGCGCAGCAGCAGGTAGATGGCGTGCGTCGCGCGGTCGTCGAGATTGCCCGTGGGTTCGTCGGCCAGCAACAGGAACGGGTCGTTCGCGAGCGCCCGCGCAATGGCTACGCGTTGCTGCTCGCCGCCCGACAGCTCGTGCGGATACGCCGTGGCCCGCGACGCGAGTCCCACCTGCGTGAGCAGCCGCGCGACCTTGGGGGCAATCTGCGACGACGGCGTGCCCGTCACTTCCAGCGCGAACGCGATGTTCTGTTCAGCGGTGCGGTCGGGGAGCAGACGGAAATCCTGAAAGACCACACCAAGGCGCCGCCGAAGGTGCGGCACTTCGCGCGGCTTGATGCTGAAGCTGGAGTAGCCCGATACTCGGACTTCGCCGGTCGTCGGGCGCTCGGCCATCGTGAGCAGCTTGAGCAAGGTGCTCTTGCCGGCACCGGAATGCCCCACGAGGAACACGAACTCGCCTTTTTGCATCTCGAAGGATACGTCGCGCAGGGCCATCCCCGAGCGCGGATATTCCTTCGACACGTTCGCGACGCGAAGAATGCCGGACATCAGTTAACTGGAAGACAGAGAAGGCGCCGACAGCGCGCGTTGCAGCGCCGCGATCATCGTGTCGGTCTGTTCGAGGCCGACATGAATGCGCAGCCACCCCGCTTCGGCGCCCGCGGTGACCGACGTGATGACGTTGCGTGCGCCGGGGGCTTCCGCCAGCAGCGCCGTCGCGCGGGAGGCCGTGAGCGCGGCGTCGTACTGGGCGTCGAGTTGCAGATGCACGGTGGCACCGGCGCCCTTGAACCATTCGCCGAAGCTGGCGTAGTCGGGGTGCGACGGCAGCCCCGCATAGCGCACCGCCACGATGGCCGGTTGCTGCTCGGCCCATTGCGCGAGTTCGAGCGCGTTGCCGTTCTGGCGCTGCACGCGCACGTCGAGTGTGGCCAACCCGTTCTCGAGCTGCACGCGGGCCAGCGGATGGGGCAGGGCACCCCAGCTGGCCATTTTGAGACGGACCTCTTCGACCAGTCCTTCGGTGCCCGCCACGACACCCGCTTCCCCGTTCCCGTGGCCGTCCAGAAACACGGTGGCGTCGTGGAGCACGATGTCAGCGCCGTGCGCGATGGGGGTGAAGTTCACCGGTGAGGCGGCGGTCGCGTCGACGATGAGCGCAAGCCCCAGCTCCTGCGCGAGGGCCCGCGGCGGACGCAGATCGATGAGGCGTCCCGACTCCAGCACGGGCGATTCCATGAACAGCGCCCGCGTGGTGCGCTTGAGCCCCCGACGCCAGCCGCGGGTTTCGCGCGGGTCGACGTACGAGACCTCGACGCCCAGCGCCGGCAGCTCCTGCTCGAAGAACTGACGCGTTTCGGGGCGCAGCCACTGGGAGGCCAGCAGGTGGTCGCCCGGGCGCAGCAACGCCAGTGCCGTGCACGCGACGGCGGCACGACCACTGGCCAACACGAGCGCCGACTCAGCGCCTTCGAGGTCGGCCAGACGGCGATGCAGCAGTTGGGGCACGCGATGTAGGGGCGAAAGGACTAGGGACGCGGGCGCGAGATGTTGTCTACGCGAAGCACGCGGACGAGCTCCGAGGGAGCCGCCCCGACGACATCGCGGAGCACCACTCCGCCGCGGGGGAGCGATTCGTCCAGCTCGAGCACCGCCAGCTCCGAGCGGCGGTCCGATACCACACGCACGAGATCGCCCGCGGTCACGAGCCGCACTAGGGCGTCATCGGGACGCATGCGGATGAGCGGCCCCCGGTCGGGGTCGCCTTTGCGGGTCGCAATGAAGCCCACGACCTGTACCGGCGGCGCGAAGCCGCTGAAGAGGCCCAGCTTCCGCGTTCCCGCAGCAGGACCGCCGAGCTTGTCCTTGTCGTCGCTCATTGTACCCCCGAGCCGTTGCCCGGCACTGGCCCCGGTCCACCCTGGACCGTGCCCGGCACCGCGTATCCTTCGTCACGCCGCATGATGAGCCGGCGGCGCGCCAGGCGCGCCAACTGCTCGGCGGCGAAGAGTTCGGT
>JAIXTI010000034.1 GCA_027484025.1 bacterium | reverse complement strand
CGCCTGGCCGAGAGCGTGCGCAAAAAAGGTGATCTGGCGGGCTACCTCGAACTGCACATTGAGCAGGGTGGCCAGCTGGAGAAGAACAACCGGCAGATTGGTGTGGTCGAAGGCATCGTGGGGCTTCGCTGGTTCGAAATCACCATCACGGGCTTTGCCAACCATGCGGGCGCCACGCCCATGGACCAGCGCCAGGACGCCATGCTGGCGGCGGCCAAGTTCACTGTCGCCGTCAACGACGCCATCCGCAGCGAAGCAGGGCGGCAGGTGGCTACCGTGGGACGTCTCAACGTGCTCCCCAACACCACCAATGTCATTCCGGGGCACGTCACGCTCACCGTCGATCTGCGCGATCTCAGTCAAGCCACCATCGACCGCTTCACGGCGCGCTTCGAGCAGCTCGGCCGTGACATCGGCAAAGCCACCAGCACGACGTTCGCCTTCACGCAGATGGTGAACAGCACGCCGGCGCTCAGCGATACGCGACTCACGCAGGTGGTGGAGTCGAGCGCGGGGGGCCTCGGCCTCACGCATCAGCGCATGCCCAGCGGTGCAGGGCACGACGCGCAGGAAGTCGCGCACATTGCCCCGATGGCGATGATCTTCGTGCCCAGTGTGGGCGGCATCAGTCATTCGCCGCGCGAGTTCTCGCGTGCGGTCGATATCACCAACGGGGCCAACGTACTGCTCAACGCGGTCATTGCGGCCGACAAGGTGCTTCCTTAACCGGCGGGCAATTGCCCCGCGGTCGACGCGAAGAACGCCGTCACGCGCGCGTCGACAATCACGTCGGCGCGCGTCAGAGCGCGCTGGAGCGTGAGTCCCTCGAGTGTGCGACACCGGCTGAGCGCCACGTAGCTCTGCCCTGCGGCAAAGGCGCCGCGTCCCAAGTCGACATGCACGTGATCGAAGGTGAGTCCCTGCGACTTGTGGATGGTGACGGCCCACGCCAGTTGCAGTGGCAGCTGGCGATACCGACCCACGGGCCGAGTGCACAGCTCGCCGTCATCGTCAATCGAGTACTCCTGTTGCACCCACTCCTGCGGCGTCACCGTCACGCGTGAGCCGTCGTCCAGCCGCACGCGCACTTCGTCGGCGTCAATGGCTTCGACGTCGCCCAGCGTCCCGTTCACCCACGCCTGTTCGGCGTCATTCTTCACGAACATGACACGGGCACCTCGCTTGAGCACGAGTGGGTCTGGTGCCGGCTCATTGCGCTCCCATCCGTCGCGCAGAAACACGCCGCTGCGTTGCGCACTGAACGTGACCGGGCGATCGCCGAGCGCCGAGAGCCGTCGCCCATTGAGCGAGTCAGCCGATTTACGATAGGCGGTGAGCACGATACGGTCGTCGAGTTCGCCGGTGTCGACGGCGTCCACACGCGTGCGCAGTCGCGATGCATCGGCGGCGGTGGCGCTTCCCAATCGTAGCCGGTCGAGCATCGCAATCCACACCGGATCACGCTGCCGGTACACCGTGGTGAACTCGAAGGCGCCGAGCGGCGCGGTGCGAAAGACGCGGGCGTCGAAGAAGAAGGGGCTGAGGTAGCCGAGCGCGCTGAACTCGTCGTCCTGCTCGCGCGTCACAATGGGTGGCAACTGATACGGGTCGCCAAAGAGCACGACCTGCACGCCTCCGAAGGCGGCACGAGTACCGCGCGCGAGTTGGAGCGCGACGTCGATGGCATCCATCACATCGGCGCGGACCATGCTCACCTCGTCGATGATCAACAACTCGAGCTGGCGGGCCACGCGCATCCACGGCCCGCGACGGATGTCGAGTTCGGTGAGCGCCTTGAGTGGGAACTTGAAGAAGCTGTGAATCGTCTGCCCGCCGGCGTTGAGGGCGGCGAGTCCTGTAGGGGCGAGCACGGCGGTGCGCCCTTGATACTGGGCGGCGAGTGCGCGCAGGGCAGTGCTCTTGCCGGTGCCGGCGCGTCCGGTCACGAAGAGGGGGCGAGTGCGACCGCGCGCCACGTACGCGAGCAGGGCATCGAGCTCGGGACTGGGGCGTGTGTCACGCGTTGGGGTGGCGGGCGCTTCGCGCACTTGGTGCGTGACCGTGCGGGGCGCGGTCTGCGGCCGCGCTGTCGGCAGGGCGGCGGGTGGCGCGACCGGCTGCGCAGCGCGCCAGCGCGCATACTGGGCCAGAGCCGCGTCCCGGTGCGCCGGATCGGTGATCCGGACCAACTGCGGGCGCACGGCATCGCGGACGAACTTGCGGACGTCGTCGCGATCGAGGGAGAAGAACTGCACATACCCGCTCCCCGGGTGGGACGGGTCGAACACCAGCACATCGTCATCGCGCTGGAAACGGTACACGCGAAGGGCGGAGGGCGGGGCGGCGTTTGTCACGCCGCAACATATCCCGATTGTCGGACCAACGCGGCACATTACAGCCATGACGCAATTGAGGATCATCACGGGCGACTCGCCGGCGGCGCTGCTCTCCCGAATGGCGCAGGAACTCACCGCCGCCCCGCTACCGCCGTTGCTCGACGAGTGCATCATCGTGCAATCGCTCGGCATGGAGCGGTGGGTCCGTCAGCAGCTGGCGCTCCGGCATGGGTGCGCGGCCTCGCTTGCGCTCCCCTTTCCGGCCGCATTCTGCCGGCGATTGGCGGCGGGGCTGCAGCGCGATCCACAATTTGCCACCGGCGACGGCGTCACCATCGATGCGCGCTTCGAGGAGCAGGCGCTCGTATGGCGGCTCTTTGCGCTGCTGCACGACGACGCGCTGCTCGCACAGGACGTCTGCGAGCCGCTGCGCGCGTTTCTGCAGGGGGGCACCGATGCCAAGCGCTACGGGCTGGCGCGGCAGATTGCCGCGCGCTTCGACGAGTACCGTCTCTACCGTCCCGAGGTGCTCGTGGGGTGGGAGGAGGGGCGCGACCCACTCACGACCAACGCGCACGAGGCGTGGCAGTCGGCGCTCTGGCGCACGCTGCTCGCCAATGAGCGGCCGGCGCACTTTGCCCGCTGGTTCCTGCAGACGGTCGAGCGGCTCGAGTCGGTTACAGAGCGCCCCGAAGGGCTGCCGGAGCGCGTCTCAGTGTTCGGCGTATCCACGTTGCCGCCTCTCTTCATCCGGTTGCTGCGCGCGGTAAGCCGCTTCGTCCCCGTCACGTTTCACGTGCTGCTCCCCAATGCCGACAGCTGGCGGCCGGGCGCGGTGCGGCATCCGTTCTTCGAAGCCTTCGGTCAATCGTCGCGCGATTTTCTCGGACTGCTCATGCATCCCGATGCGCGTGGTGTACTTCCCGCCATCGAGCACGTCGCGACGACCGCTGCGCACGACGCCGACAGCGTGCTCGCGCAGTTGCAGCAGTCGTTGCGGCAAGGCGCGGCCACTCCGCTTACGGCGCCCGGCGGAGATCGCTCGTTCTCGGTGCAGGTGTGTCACTCCCCCATGCGCGAGCTCGAGGTGTTGCGCGATCAGTTGCTCGACGCGTTTGCCGCCGACCCCACACTGCGGCCCCACGACGTGCTCGTCATGGCGCCCGATGTGGAGCAGTACGCGCCACTGGCGGAAGCGATCTTCGGTCACGCGCGCACGCGAGGCGACGAGCAGCGTCCGCATATCCCGTATCGCGTGGCGGATCGCACCATGTCTCGCGAGTCGGCTCCGGCGCGCGCCCTGAGCACCATGCTCGGGTTGGTCTCGTCGCGGTTGACCGCGAGCGAGGTGCTCGAGCTGCTGACACAGCCGCTGGTGCGGCAGGCGGTGGGGATTGCCCCTTCGGATGTCGATCAGATCACCACCTGGATCGAAGACGCCGCCATTCGCTGGGGCTATGACGGTGCCGCCCGCGCCGCGCTGCAGGACGTCCCAGGCTTCGAAGAGAACAGCTGGCGCCGCGGGCTCGACCGGTTGCTTGCCGGTTATGCCACGGGGCGCGTAGAGGCACTGTCCGGCGGCGTGCTTCCGGTGGCTGGTGATCTCATGGGCAATGCTGAGCTGTTGGGGCAGTTTGTGGAGTGGGTGGAAGTCCTGTGTGCGCGGCTCGACGCCTTGCGAACGGAGCGTCCGCTCGACGAATGGACCCGCGTGTTGCAGGACACACTCGACTGGCTCGTTCGCTCAGACGACGTGGACGAGCGCGCAGTCATCGACCGAATGTCGCGTGATCTCGGGCGTTTGGCCGAACTCACCGAAGCTCGCGTAAGCGTGCAAGGGCCCCGATCGGAAGGAGCGTATCCCGTGTCCTTCGACGTGGTGCGTGACTGGGTGGCCGACACGTTGGCCGAAGACGAACCCGCGAGTGGGTTTCTTACGGGCGGACTCACGATCTGCGCCATGAAGCCCATGCGCGCCATCCCGCACCGCATCATCGTCATGCTCGGTCTCGACGATCGCGCGTATCCGCGTCGCATTAGGCGCCCCGCCTTCGACATTCTCTCGAGCGACCCGCGTGTTGGTGACCGCGATCCACGCGCCGACGATCGGCAGCTGGTGCTCGACACGCTCATGAGCGCGGGCGACCGGCTCCTGTTGTCCTACGTGGGGCGCTCGCAGACGAACAACATGCACATTGCGCCGTCCATCGTCGTCACCGAACTGCTCGATCGACTCGACGCCATGCACGGTGGCCCCACGCCGCTCTCGCAGACCCTGCGTGTGGAGCACCCGCTGCAGCCGTTCAGTACGGCCTACTTCACCAACGACAATACCCGCGATCATCGGCTCTTCAGCTTCGATCAGCAGATGGCGGCGACGGTGCAGGCATCGCTGCGGCGGCATCCGGTACCTGCGTTCCTGGCGTCACTGCCGCGAATCCCGTCGTTGCAGCGCGACTGGCACGCCGGCGGTGAGCCTATGCTGGAGCTCACCATCGATGACCTCGTCGATACGTGGCTCAACCCGGCCCGCGTGTACTGCCGGCGTGTACTGCAGCTGAGCGTCGCCGCCGACGAAACGCTGATTGACGACGTGGAGCCAACGGACATGGACCCACTGCTGCGCAATCGTGTGCAGCAACGCATGCTCGATCGCATGCTGTTGGGGCGCGATCATGCGGCACGCGAGCGGGCACTCGACGTCGCTGCCGGCGAGTTGCCCGTGGGCGCCCTCGGCGCGAAGTGGCATGATCGCCTGCGCCGCGAGTTGTCGCCGATGCTCACCCGCGTGGGCACTCCGGCCTTTCTGGCGCCGTTGTCGGTCGAGGTGCACGGCGCCGACTGGGTGCTCCGCGGTCAGCTGGGGCAACAGCTCCCCGGTGAACAGTGGCGAGTACGTGCCGGGAAGCTCAACACCAAAGACAAAACACGGGCGTGGATCGCGCACATCGTGCGCTGTGCGACCGCAGCGCCCGTGGCGACGCGGATCATTGCCCGCGACCAGGAGCTGTTGCTGCCACCAGTGGAGAACGCCATGCCCCAACTCGATCTGCTCGTGCAGGGGGTGCGTGCGGTCCGGCAGTTTCCGCTGCCGTACTTTCCCGAAGCGGCCTGCGTGTTCAGCGCCAAGGCGCACAAGGGAGAGCCCGGACTCGACGCCGCGATCGCCATGTACGAGAAGAACGATGACTTTGGTCGAGGGGATAGTGCCGACCCGTACGTGCAGCTGCTGTGGCGCGGTACACAGCCGGTCGAAGAGTTGGCCGATGACTTCATGGCGCTCGCCGATGGCTTCTGGTCGGGCTACTACGCGCTGACGTCGTCCACCGAGCGTGCCGTATGAGCGTCGGGACGTCACCCACACGGCAGCATTTCAACGTCGTCCACAGCCCGTTCGCGGAAGGCGTGTCGTTGGTGGAGGCCAGCGCTGGCACGGGCAAGACGTTCAACATCGCCATGAGCGTGATCCGGTTGCTCCTCGAAGAGCGTGCGCCGAACGTGCCATTGGTCGACCGCGTCGGCAACATCCTCGTCGTCACCTTCACGGTGGCGGCCACCGATGAACTGGTAGCGCGCATTCGAACGATGCTGCGGTGGGCCGACGAGGTCTACCAGGGGCGTCCCACGGGCGCGCCGTACGCGACGGGGCAGCTGCTCCGTCAGCTCGCGGCAGGACGTGAGGCGTTGGCCAAGGCACGCATCACCGCGGCGCTCGCCGAGCTCGATACGCTCGCAGTCTTCACCATTCACGGCTTCTGCAAGCGCATCCTCGACGAATTCGCCCTCGAGAGCGGCACCGCCTTCGGCGCAGCACTGCTCGAGGACGATCAGGAGCTGGTGCTCGGCGCCATGCAGGATTGGTGGCGCCGCCGCTTCTACGACGATGCGGCGCTGGCTGGCTACGCCGTCACGCAGGGGTGGGGGCCTACAGCCTTTGCCGAGGATTTTGCGCTCTGGTCGCGCTTCCCAGACGTGACCGTCGACCCGGCGCCCTCCATCGATTCGGCGCGAGCCGCGGTGCAGCACGCGGTCGCTGAATTCGCTGCCGTGTGGAACGAGGACGCCTTCCGCGCGCTCGTTGCTGACATGCAGTGGACCAAGGACGCGCCCTGCGGCAACGCCGACACGCTCGCCGAACTCATGCGGCAGGCAACGGCTGCCGTCGCTGGCGACCTTGGGGCGGCAGAGGCGATTGGCCGGTCACTCGGCGTCGAGGCGCTGCAGGAGGTCGCCGGAAAGCGCAGCAACGCTGACAAAGCCAAGCGGGCAGCCATTGCAGAGTGGCCCATCGCCATGGCCGCCTCGAGCCTGGCGGCAGCGTTGACGACGTTCCTGCAGGCGGTGCGTTTGGACTGCTTCGCCCAGGTGCGCCAGGCCATGCAGGAGGAGAAGCGGCGACGCAATGCGTTGGGGTTCGATGACCTGCTCGAACGACTCAGTCGCGCGCTGCAGGCGCAGGGGTCAAACGGTCTGTTGGCCAAAGCGATCCGCTCGCAATTCCACGCGGCACTCATCGACGAGTTTCAGGATACGGACCTGCATCAGTTCCGGATCTTCGATACGGCGTTTGCCGGCAAGCCACTCTTTCTCATCGGAGATCCCAAGCAGGCCATTTACGCCTTCCGTGGCGCCGATGTGCATGCTTATCTCGCCGCAGTCCACCGGGCCGACCCGCAGTTCACACTGGGCGAGAACTTCCGCAGTACGCCGCGCATGGTCGATGCGGTCAACGCCATCTTTGCGCAGCGCACGGAGCCGTTCGTCGAGCCCGCCATTGGGTTCATGCCGGCGACGGCAGCCAACAACGAAGGGACACCCGCGCCGCTCGAAGGGACGCATGCCCTGCAGTGGTTGTTCGTCGAACCCGAAGAACGCAAAGGCAAGCTGGCGCCGACCGGCACACGCGACGGTGAGCAGCTGCTGATGTCGGCGTGCGTGCGGCATATCGCGAAACAGATCACGAACGGATGGAAGCCGCGCAGCATCGCCGTGCTGGTTCGCACGACGCGCGAAGGGGTCGTCATGGCCGATGCGTTGCGGGAGTGCGGCATTCCGGCCGTCGTATCGGGAATGGGCAACGTACTGCAGTCCGAAGAGCTGGCAGAACTGCACGCCATGCTCGAAGCCATTGCATCACCACGGCATGATGCGCGTGTACGCGGTGCGATGGCCACGCACCTGTGGGGGAGCACGGCCGACGAAGTGCTGCGCATCTCTTCGCCCGGTCACGAGGCCGAGTGGGATGCGGCGATTGCCATGCTCACCGAACTGCGGGACCTGTGGATCTCGCACGGCTTTCTGCAGATGGTGCAGACACTCGTGCTTCAGCGAGCTGTCGCCGAGCGGCTGATGGCGTACGATGATGGTGACCGTCGGCTCACCAACGTGCGTCACGCGGTGGAGCTGCTGCATCACGCGGCGGTTTCGCAGTCGCTCAACATCGAGGGGCTGTTGCGATGGATCGCCTCACGCCGGGCAGACAGCGCCCGCGAGCGTGAGGTGAGCGAGCTCCGTCTCGAGACCGATGCCGACGCCGTGCAGATTCTCACCATCCACAAGAGCAAGGGGTTGCAGTTCGATCTCGTGTACTGCCCGAGCATGTTCCGGGCGTATCCCACCAATCCCAAGCAGCCGCTGCTGGTCCACGAAGGCGATGGAGTGGTGTTCGATCAGGGATCGCCGCAGCGTGACGCGCGCCTGCAGCAGGCAGAGGTGGAGCGCCTCGCGGAGGACTGCCGGTTGGCGTATGTGGCGCTCACGCGTGCGCGCTTCCGCACGTACGTCGGGTGGGGGGCCATCGGCACCACGTCCGGCAAGGTTGCCGGCGCCTGGAATTCGGCGCTCGCGTATCTCGTGACTACGCACCCCGGTCTCGATGAGCTGCCGGTAGCTGATCGTCCGGCGGCGGTCGCGGGCTGGTTCAAGAGCGATTGCCTTCGGTACGAACAGGATGTTCGTGCGCTGGTCGCGAAGCATCCCACGCTCATGGCCATCGAAGTCGTCGACACGGTGGCACCGGGCGAGCGAGTCCTGCCGGCGGCATCGTCGAAGACGCAGACCTTCGCTGCCCGCTCGCTCCCCGCCGATGTACCGTTACGAACGCGTTTCGACACGTACGCGGTAACCAGCTTTACCGGGCTCACGGCAGGCGCGCACGACGTCGTTGTGCACGCTACGCGCGACGTGGACGATGTACGGGTGAACACCACCGTGAGCGTGCGCGACCTTCCGCCCTCCGATTTCCGGACGTTCCCGGCTGGACGGCGCGCGGGGACACTGCTGCACACGCTCTTCGAGCATTCACGCTTCGACGATAGCGCCGACGTGCTCCGCGAGCGTGTCACCTCGCAGCTGCGTCGCAACGATATCGCTGCGACTCCGGACGATCCGCGCATTGGTGGTGTGGTCCAGATGATGGACGCCGTCTTTCGTGCGCCGATGCCGGCGTTGCAGGTGACCCTCCGGGACGTTTCGCCTGCGCAGGCGCGACACGAGTGGGAGTTTCTGTTGCCATTCGCCGACGCGGACCACGCGTTTACCCGGCAAGCTATCGCCGCTGCCTTCGAGCAGTATGGCGGCGCGAGCGGTCAGCGCTATGCCGCACAGCTCCGTCAGCTCGGCGGCGCGCGCATTCACGGATTCCTCACCGGCTTCGTGGACCTCGTCTTCATGCATGAAGGCCGGTGGTACGTCGTTGACTGGAAGTCCAATCAGTTGGGCGCAGAGCCCTCGGCGTACGCGCACGAGGCGTTGCGAGACGTCATGGATGCACAGCACTACACGCTGCAGTACCACCTCTATCTGGTGGCGCTGCATCGCTTCTTGGCGGCCCGGTTGCCGTCGTACGACTTCGACCAGCACATGGGTGGGGCCGCGTACGCGTTTCTGAGAGGCTTCGCACCGGACGCCTCGGTGCAGGGGCATGGCTGGTTTACCGACCGGCCCTCGCGCACGCTTATCGAAGCGCTCAGTGCCATCATGGATCGTCGGTCGGCGGAGAAGACGGTATGAGCACCACACTATACACTCCGGCGGCGCTCGACATCTCCGCACTCGATCGAGCCTTTGCGCGCTATGTGGCGCGCACGGTGGGTAGTGATTCCGCCCACGAAGCCGCGGCCCTCGCCTACCACAGCGCGCTCCTGGTGAGTGCGGAACGCGCATTGGGGAACGGCTGTGTAGACCTCGCATCGTTCGCGTTGCAGCCGGCACCAGACGACTCGTCGTACCTGTTCCCATCAGTCGACGCATGGTGCGCGCAGCTGCTCCAGCTACGCTGCTGCGGTGCTGCTCTGGCATCTGAAGCTACGGCAGACGCGGAGGTGACGCCGCTCGTGCTCGACGGAACCCGGTTGTATCTGCGCCGCTTCCATGAGGCGGAGCGGCGTGTCGCCCGTGCCATCATCGAACGGGTGCAACAGCCACGGGCCAACGATCTGTCCGCATCGGCGGAGCTGTTCAGGAAACTCTTCCCAAGCGCGGCCATGAGCACGGACTGGCAAGCTGCTGCTGCCGTCGCCGCGCTGCGCTCATCACTGGTGTTCATCACTGGTGGCCCGGGTACGGGAAAGACCACGGTGGCCGCGAGGTTACTGGCGTTACTCATTGCGCGTGATCCGTCGGTCACCGTTGCCGTTGCCGCACCTACGGGCCGAGCCGCCGCTCGATTGTCGGAGGCGATTGGCGGGGCCGTGCAGCGCGAGCAGCTGCACGCATTCGTCGGCGCCCAACTGCCGACGTCGGGGAACACGTTGCACCGCCTGCTCGGCTATACCCCGTGGAACGAACAGTTCCGCCACCACGCGGGCAACCCGCTGCCCCACGATGTGATCATCGTCGACGAAGCGAGCATGGTGGACGTGCTCATGATGGATGCGCTGTTCTCGGCAGTGAAAGCTGACGCGCGCGTCATCGTGCTCGGCGACCCGGATCAGTTGGCCAGCGTCGACACCGGCTTCGTGCTGGGTGACGTGGCCCGCGCGGCGCAGCCTGCGCACGACGCACCGTCGGCGTTGCACTCGACGTCATTTGCCGACGACTATGCCGCACTGAGCGGTGGCGCCGCGTCGCTCATTCCGTCGCAGGCGAGTGTTCCTCCACTGCGTGATGCCGTCGTGCGTTTACGCGTGTCCTATCGCTTTGGTCAGCGTCCGGGCATTGGCGCGTTGGCAACGGCCACGCAGGTGGGCCATGCCGACGAAGTACTGCGCGTGCTCGACGACGCCACATTCGACGACGTGGCGCTCGACGCGCCTGGTTCCGTAGCGGCGCTGCTGGCCCCCATACTCCCGCAGCTCACGGAGTACCTTCGCGCCACCACCCCCGCGGCGGCGCTTGGCGCACTCGCCCGCTTCCGCGTCCTCTGTGCGCTGCGTGACGGCGATACAGGGGTCGCCGGCGTCAACACTGCGATCGAACGATGGCTGTCGCAGCAGGGGCATGTGGTGAACGGCTGGTATGATCACCGCCCGGTGCTCATTACGGCCAACGATCCGTCGCTGCGACTCTTCAACGGCGACGTGGGAAGCACACTCGCGGTGGACGGTGTACCGTACGTGCACTTCCCCCTCGCCGATGGCGGCTCGCGCGCCATCGCTCCATCGCGGCTGCCGGCGCACGAGACGGCGTGGGCCATGACGGTGCACAAATCGCAAGGGTCGGAGTTCGATCACGTGCGCCTGGTGCTCCCCGACGCCGACACCCGCATTCTCACGCGCGAACTGCTTTACACCGGCATCACACGCGCCCGTGAGCGGGTGACGATCGTGGGTACCGCGGCCATGGTTCGCCTCGCGACGTCGCGCACCGTGGCGCGCGCCTCGGGCTTGGTCGATCGGCTGCGCTACGCCCCGACGAGCTCGTGAATGGCCTGCAGTAGCGCCGTGGAGGTGTACGGCTTCTGCAGAAAATGCACGGAGCCCGGCGCCATGAGGTGGGCGGCGACGTCATCGGCATCGTAGCCGCTCGACATGAGCACGGGAATCGTGGAGCCACGCCCCCGCAACGTGCGTAGGCACTCGTCGCCACTCATGATGGGCATGGAGAGGTCAAGCACGATGCAGCGCGGCGTCGTTTCCATGGCATCCAAGCGGGCGATCGCGTCGGCCCCGTTCTCCGCTTCGCGCACGTCGTAACCAGCGCGGGTGAGAATGCGGCGCGCGGCGGAGCGCGCATTCACATCGTCGTCCACCAGGAGTACGACGCCGCTGCCGTTCAGCACGGTGCTGGGAACCGCCGCCACACTCGGCGGAGTCGGACGGTTGAGGCTGACTGGCAACAGCACACAGATGGTCGTGCCCACGCCTTCGGTGGAGTCCACCTTGATGGCGCCGCCGTGGCTGTTGAGAATGCCGAGTGTGGCCGCGAGTCCGAGCCCGCGTCCACTCACCTTGGTGGTGAAGAACGGGTCGAACATGCGCTCTTGCACCTCGTGGCTCATGCCGGAGCCCGTGTCCTTCACACAGATCACGGCGAAGCGCCCCGGTGACCGCTCGCGCCCGAGCAGGCACTTTGACAGCGCGTCGGCGGTGTAATCGCCCTCGGACACCGTCAGCGATACGCTGCCGTTGCGCATCCCCACGGCGTCGACGGCGTTCGTGATGAGGTTCAGTACCACCTGTCGCAGCTGCGTCTCGTCGCCGTCGACTACCGTTCCAATCGGTGCGTCAACGGTGAGCGCGATGTGCGAAGGAATGCGCGCCCCGAGCACCTTGGGGATATCGAGCACGAGCGACGGTAACGGGACCTGACGTCGCTCGAGTCGTGCACGTCCTGCGTACGACAACAGCTGGCGCGTGAGGTCGGCGGCGCGCTGCGCCGCATGCGTAATGTCGTCGAGTGCCTCGCGCGCCGGGTGCGATGCATCCAGTTCATCGCGTGCGAGCGAGGCATTCGCGAGCATGCCGACCAACAGATTGTTGAAATCGTGCGCCACCCCGCCGGCCAACAGGCCTAGAGATTCGAGACGGCGGGCCTGTTGCAACTGCGATTGCAGTCGGGCGCGCTCCTCGGAGGCAAAGCGCTCGGCGCTGGTGTCGAGCACGTACCCGATGTGCCCGAGGACCGTGACACCATCGCTGTCGAAGAACGGTTCGGAGCGCACGCGCAGCCAGCGGGTTCGGTCGTTCACGACAATGCGGTAGGCCATGTCGACTGATTGGAGCTGCTCTCGGGCCTGCATCGACATGCTCTCGACCACGGGCATATCTTCGGGATGCACGCGTGCCACCCACGCACCGCTCGCGAAGGCCTCGAAATCCATGTCGAACCAGTCGAGCACGCGCTGGTTGGCGTACACGGCGTAGCCTTCGCGTGACGTCTGAAAGACGCCCGCCGGCGAGGACTCGGCCAGTGTGCGAAACTGCGCTTCGCGTTCCCGCAGCGCGGCTTCCGCCGCCCGCATGGCGGTGACGTCCTGCATGGTGCCGACCATGCGAAGCGGCGTGCCGTCGTCAGCACGCTCGACGACGCCGCGGGTGTGAATGGTGATCAGGGAGCCGTCGGCAAGGCGCGCCGGAATCTCGAAGTCGTATTCGCGTTCGCCGCGGAGCGCAGCGTGCACGAGGTCGAGAAATTCCGTTTGCCGTGCTTCATCGACCGCGAGGGCAAGTACCCGCTCGAACGAGGGGGGCGTGCCGTACGCGAACCCCAGAATACGATAGGTCTCGCGCGACCAGGCCACGGCGCCCGTGCGCAGATCCCAGCTCCAGCTGCCGATGCCTGCGAGACGCTGCGCTTCCTCGAGCTGCCGCTGCAGCTGTTCGAGGACGGCCTCAGTCGTCGCCGGAGTGACCGGCGGAGAGGAAATCGCGTCGTCGCCCGGCGACGGCTGTGCAATGTCTGACATTGTGGTGATGGCCGCAGGTCGGGGCTGCAAAGCAGGCGGAGTGAACTGGGCCGGCATCGGCTTCAATACATTAGCGCTGCCGGTCATCTGACGATACCTTCGACGCCAGATCTCCTCAGGATCAACGCCTCGTGCTGACGGCCGTTCCCCTGCGCGTCGTCGGGTGTTCCTTCACTGGTTCCACTCTCGCCATGACCTTCCCGTTTCCGAGCGCCTTGAGGGCGCCGCGCCGCACAGCTGCCACGCTGCTGGCGCTCCAGGCCTTCCTGCCCCTCGCGGCACAGGCCCAGGGTGAGCAGCCGTTCCTTCGGGTCCGCATCGATGAGGCGCGGAACCGCGCCCTGCTCGAGATTCCGGCCAGCCAAATGAACCGGGACTTTCTGCACCAGGTCTCCCTGAGCACCGGCCTCGGCAACGGCGCTCTCGATCGGGCGCAGTCGGGGCCGGATGGCATTGTCCGCCTCGAACGGCGCGGTAACCGGGTGCTCATGGTGCGCGACAACTTCGGCGTCCGCGCCCCGCGCGGAGATGCGGCCAATCAGCGGGCTGCCACCGAAGCCTACCCCCGTTCGATCGTGGGGTCGCTCCCGATCGAAAAGGACACGGCCGGTGTGCTCACCGTCGATGCGACCTCGCTCTTTCTCGCCGATGCCTACGGGGTGGCCGACGTGCTCCGCGCCGGCGGGAGTGTCGGCGGTACGGCCGCGGGCGCGGGTGTGGGGGCCTACCGGGTCGACGCGTCACGCAGCTACATCGACGGTACCCGCACGAAGGCATTTCCCCGCAACTCGGAAGTGCACGCCGTGCTCACGTTCGTCACCGACCAGCCATCGCGCGGCCGCGGCGTCATGGCACCGGATGCGCGCGCCCTCACCTTCGAGGAGCACCATTCGCTGGTGATGCTGCCGGATACCACGGGGTATCGCCCGCGCGACTACGATCCGCGGTTCGGGTACGGTGGCGTGAGCTTCTTCGACCTCTCACAGGGGCTCGACGGCAACTACCGCGGCGGCTTCATCAATCGTTGGCGTCTCGTGCCCAAGGATCCGGCGGCGTACGCCCGTGGCGAACTGGTGGAGCCCATTACGCCCATCACCTACTACCTCGACCCGGCCATCCCGGCGCCGTATCGCGAAGCCTTTCGTGAGGGCGGCAACTGGTGGGCCAAGGTATACGAAGCCGCGGGATTCAAGAACGCCTTCCGCGTGCTCGACCTCCCGCCCGATGCCGATCCGCGCGATGTGCGGTACAGCGTCCTGAACTGGGTCCATCGTACCGGTACCGGGCCGAGCTACGCGGGAAGCCTCGAGGATCCCCGCACCGGCGAAATCATCCGCGCGATGATCGCGATGGACACGTGGCGCTCGCTGGTGGATTACAACATCTGGTCCGGCACGGTGCCGGCGTCGGGCCCGAACGGGCCGAATGTCGATGCGGAAACCTTCGCCATGTCGCGTCGCCGGCAGCATACGGCGCACGAAATCGGACACTCGCTGGGGCTGCAGCACAACTACATCGCGTCCACGCAGAATCGCGCGAGCGTGATGGAGTATCCCTTCCCGTACATCACGCTCGATGCGAACGGGCGCCCCGATCTGCGCAACGCGTACCGCAATGGGCCGGGCGCGTGGGATACGCTGGCCATCCGTCTCGGGTACACCTGGTATCCCGATGCCAACGCCGAGCGTGCAGGGCTCGCGAACATGATGCGCGAGGGGATCGCGAAGAACGTCCGGTACATCAACGATCGGTACGCGAACGCGAATGGCTCCATCCCTTTCGTGACGCGGTGGGAAGAGGGCGCGACGCCGTTCGAAGGGGTGCAGCGCACGGCCGGTGTGCGCCGCGTACTCATCGACAACTTCGACGAGCGTGCCATCAAGCCCGGTGAGCCGATGCATCTGCTCAACATGCGTTTCGCCCACGTGTATCTGCATCACCGGTACTCGCTCGAAGCGCTGTCGAAGTACATCGGCGGGATGGACTTCACCTTCGCATTGCGCGGTGACAATCAGGCGCCCACCACCATCATCCCCGCCGCCGACCAACGGAAGGCGCTCGGGATGTTGCTCGATGCCATCGCGCCGAAAGAACTGACGGTGCCCGAGAAGGTGCAGCGGCTCATTCCGCCGCCGCCACCGGGATTCAACACCGATCAGACGTGGATTTCGGGAAGTGGCGATACGATGTTCGACGCGATCACCCTCGGCGGCGGACTCGCGACCGAAGTGATCGGCTACATCCTCGATCGCGATCGCGCCGCCCGCGTGGTGCACACGGCGGCCTCCGATGCGAAAGCCCTGACGCTCACCGAAATCACCGATGCCATCGTGCAGCGCACGTGGGGCGCTTCGCTGCCGGCGAATCCGTCGGAGCGCGCGATGTTGCGTGCGTCACAGCGCGCGGCGCTCGATATCCTGCTCGATCTGGGTGGTGATGCCCGCGCTCTGCCCGATGTGCGTGCAGCAGCGGTGCAGGCGCTGAAGCAGGTCGACGCGCGTCTCGCGAAGGCCATCACGGCCGACGGTGCGCAGCGGGCGCACATTGCGGCGGCGCGTGTGGATCTCGAGCGTTTCTTTGCCGGCGACGACGTGCCGGCCAAGCGTCCGCGCTTCCCGGTGATCACGCTGCCGTGGCCGTAAAGGCGGTAACAGCAACAGCGGTGGGCCACGGATAAAAACAGATGGGGCGGATGGCACGGATACACAAACTGAATCCGTGCCATCCGCCTCATCCGTTTAATCCGTGGCAGGCAGTTGCACCAACTCGCAGCGCGCCTTACCGCACCTCGCGCGCCAGCCGCAACATCGCCCACAGCACCCAGACACCGCTGACGATGTGCATGAGCTCTGTCGCGAGCACCGTCGTTACCGTAAACAACTCGGCGCCCTCCATGTACGGCTCGTACGCTGCCGCCACTGGACCCACACCATAGACGCCGATAACGATGGTGGCGATCACAGTGAACCAGCGCACCGCGTGTTCGGTGTACCGCGCGAGCAGCCAGTACACGAGTCCCGCGAGTGCCGCACCAATGACACTCGCGATCACTGTTTCGGTGGGCCCGATGGTCATGCGGCCGTAGCGCAACGCGCCGTAGTACACGCCGAGATTGCACACCGTGCTGCCGACCGCCGCGACGACCGTAGCGAGCGGAATCCTGCGAAGTACGACGCGGTCGTCAGGGTTGAACCAGTTCGCCATACGCTACGCTGACGTGAGCTGCGTCTCGATGAACTTCGTTTCGGTCAACGCCATCTTCGAGCGCCCGTTCGGGTCCTGCCGCGCGCGAATGCTGTTCACCATCTCGAGCGCCGTCTGCTCCACCGGCGGATGCTGCGCATCACTTTCGCCGAGTGGCGTTACGCGATTTCCCCATCGCACCAGCAGCGCGCCGTATGTGAGTCCGCCACCGAAGCCGGGCATGAGCACGAGACTGCCAGGCTTGACGCGTCCTTCCTTGAGCGCGTCCACCAGCGACACCGGTACCGTGGCCGCGCTCATGTTGCCGTAGCGCTGCACGGTGAGCATGACGCGCTCCATGGGGACGTTGGCATACTTGGCCACGGCCTCGATGATACGCAGGTTGGCCTGGTGCGGCACCACGAGATCGATGTCGTCGGCCGACACGCCGGCCGCCGACATGACGCGTCCACACGCGTCGCTCATGCCGTGCACGGCGCGCTTGAAGATGGCCTGTCCGTCGAAATCCCACAGTGTGTCACCGTAGTGGAGATCGCCCTTCACGTAGGAGCAGCCCATGCCGCGTACGCGCAACGTCTGCCGCGCTTCGGCGTCGCACCCCAACACGGTGCCGATGACGCCACTCGGCGTATCACTCGCCTGCAGTACCACCGCCGCCGCGCCGTCGCCGAAGAGCACGGCCACGTTGCGATTGGTCCAGTCCATGAAAGGGCTGATGTATTCGACGCCGATCACGAGCGCGTTCTGCACCATGCCGCTCTGGATCATCGCGGTGGCGCTGGAGAGTCCGTACAGAAAGCTGGTGCAGGCCGTGTTGACGTCCATCGCCGCCGCGCGCGTGGCGCCGAGGGCGACCTGCACGCCGGAGGCGCAGTTGGGGACCTGTTCGTCAGGGGAGCAGCTGCCATAGACGATCAGCTCGAGCGCGCTCGCGTCGAGCGCCGCGCAGGCGAGGGCACGCTTGCTGGCGAGCGTCGCCATCTCGATTGCCGAGACGTGGGAAATGCGACGCTCCTTCATGCCGGTGCGCTGCGTGATCCACTCGTCAGAGGTCTCGAGGAACGTGGAGAGGTCGTCGTTCGTGAGGACGGCGGGCGGGAGCCCTTCGCCCCAGCCGGTGATGGCCGCGTAGCGGGCAGGAGTCATGGCCGCAATTGGGAGGTGGGAGGGGTGGTGCGACGCCGAACGCTACCGGCGCGACGGGATTGGGACAAGCGGGGGGCCACCGCGTTCCCCTGCGTTCCTGCGGTCTGAGTGGCTGCGGTCTGCGGTCTCGGCGCGATGTCGCGGAACCACGCCGAGACGGCGGACGGCAGGCGCCCAGACGGCAGGAACAGGGGAACGGCAGGATCGGGGGAACAGCCGATGCTCCCGCGGGCCACACCACCACATATTCAAGGCGTACCCGCCGGCCCCTCGGAAAGCCGGCTCCCCACAACCCTCACCGCGAGACCATCCATGTTCAAGAAGTTCGCTGCTGAAGCGCTCGGGCTCAGCGACATCGGCATCATCGTCTCCCCCAAGGACTACGATAAGGTCGACGCCGACGACTATCTCTTTCACGAAGATCACGAGAAGATCTACTTCCTGATCAAGTCCAAGAAGGACGAGTACTGCTTCACGAATCTGGCGCTCATTCACGTCGATGGTGAGTCCGCCATTTCCGCGAAGCGGACGATCAAGCGCTACGACTACGCGCACTACGCCATCAATGGCGTCACGATCGAAACCGCCGGCACGATCGATCTCGACATCGAGCTCAAGTTCACGATCGGCGAGAAGCTGTTCAACATCGATGTGCGCAAGGATTTCCTCGAGCAGCTCAAGGACATCTACAAGGCGCTGCACACGATTGGTAAACTGCAACGCAAGGATGAAATCGGCCGCTCGCACGCCCTCTCCGCGGCGTCCGTGCTGGGTTCGATGTTCAAGATCAACAACGGGGCCGACGCGACCACCGTGGCCGCGCAGTACCGTTCGCTGATCGAGGAACTGAACGACGCGGTGCTCGAGCGTCACACGCGCCGCGACTTCAGCACGGTGTTCGAGAAGTACATCCACGCGTAAGCGCTGACTGCTGCAAACAGCGCCCATGGACCATTGTCCGTGGGCGCTGTCGTTACCGCAGGAACCGGCGCGCCACTTGCTCGAGGCGATCGTCGCCCGCCTTTTCCGCTTCGGCCAGCATCACTTCCACGTACGAGCGCAGCCCGGGCTCGCCCCAGTAATAGCCGGTCGCACGCTCGGCGAGTTCGGTCTCTCCAACGCGAGCTGCCTCGAGCAGGGCGCGCGCCGCGACGCGGTCGAAGTCGGGATCGCTCTTGTCCGGCAAGCCGTAATCGCGGCGGGGCTTTTCGCCTTCCGCATCGTCCCGCAGAAACGCCATCGACATAGGGACTCCGGTCCGGGATGCCTGTGCATCGGCAGTGCCCTTCGCCCTGCCGAGAACCTCGAAAGATAGCGATTTTGCCGCGTGCCCTGCACCCGCGGGTGGCCCGACTAGATTGTGGCCATGACCGATCAGGCCCCTTCGCCCAAGCCCAAGTCGACGGATCCGCTGCACGGCGTGACGCTCAAGGACATGGTCGAGCATCTCGCCGAGCGGTATGGCTGGGACGGCTTGGGTGACCGCATCACGATTCGCTGCTTTACGCACGATCCGACGGTGAATTCGTCGCTCAAGTTCCTGCGCAAGACGCCGTGGGCGCGCGCGAAGGTCGAGTCGTTGTACCTGCATTCGGTGGCGCACCCCCGAAAGCAGCAGGCCGCGCAGCCCACGGTAACGCCGCCGGCAGCATCGCCCATCGCCGACGCATGAGCGGCCGTCTGCTCATTCTGCTGTTGTCGGTGCTCCCCAAGCACGGCATGAGCCGCCTGGCCGGTTGGCTCGCCAACCGTACCGTGCCCGTGGGTTGGCGTGGCGCGGTGTACCGCGGCTACAGCCGCATCTTCGGGGCAAAGCCCGAAGAAGCCGCGCTGCCGCTCGAGGCGTACCCGAGCATCAACAAGTTCTTCACGCGCGCGCTCAAGCCCGGGCTCCGTCCGTTGGCCCCCAATGCCATCGTGAGTCCGGTCGACGCCGCCGTGGGCGCCTACGGTATCGTGCAGCAGGACACGCTCGTGCAGGCCAAGGGACGCACCTACTCGCTCGCGGCCCTGCTGGGTAACGCCGAACTCGCGCGCACGTTCGAGGGCGGGACGTACACCACGCTCTATCTCTCCCCCAAGGATTACCACCGTATTCACGTGCCGGTGGACGGACGCATCACCGAAGCCACGTACATTCCGGGCGAACTGTGGCCCGTGAACGTCGCCGCGGTCACGCACGTCGCCGACCTCTTTGCGGTCAACGAGCGCATTGTCGTCATGCTCGACGGCGCGCGCGGCGGGCGCATGGCCATCGTGCCCGTGGGCGCGACGATGGTGGGAATGACGCGCCTCGTCTTCGACGACCTGCACACCAACGCGCGTCGTCGCGAGGTGCAGCAGCGACGGTACGACACCCCCATCGCGATGTCTGCCGGAGACGAGCTCGGGCACTTCGAGTTCGGCTCCACGGTGGTGCTCGTCTGCTCACCCGAGTGTGGCACGATCGAACCGCT
The DNA here is from genome assembly GCA_027484025.1 of bacterium. Classification (GTDB taxonomy): domain Bacteria; phylum Gemmatimonadota; class Gemmatimonadetes; order Gemmatimonadales; family Gemmatimonadaceae; genus Gemmatimonas. The sequence continues at coordinate 142 of JAIXTI010000034.1, read as the reverse complement.
TGCCGTGGGCGCGACGGTGAAACTGGGACAGCGCATCGGCGCTTTGCCGGCTAGTCAGAATTGAGTTCTCAGCGTCAGCAGCGAGAGGCTGAGAATTGAGAGGGCAGCCCGGATCGGCGTGAGAGTCCAGCAACGCAGCCGT
>JAIXTI010000269.1 GCA_027484025.1 bacterium | reverse complement strand
GTCGCTGCGGTCCGTTGGGACTGGCGCCCGCGGCGGAAAATCCCGAAACTATGGGTACTCGTTGTGCGGCCTGCTCGTGGCCGACGGTCCGGTAGCTTAGTCGGTTAAAGCAGTCGACTCATAATCGATCGATCGTGGGTTCAAGTCCCACCCGGACCATTTTGGGACCAGCACGTTGCTGGATCGCATTTGTGGTGACGATTTATGACGGAGGGGCTTCCCACGCCTCAGCACCTCCGTTACGTTTTCGATCCGCCCGCCAATGTACGGTGGTGGTGGTGCGGATGGTGTCGGGCGCGTAGCTCAGCTGGTTAGAGCGCTGCTTTCACACAGCAGAGGTCCGGGGTTCGAGTCCCTGCGCGCCCATTGCAAACGGCCGGTGATCTCACGATCGCCGGCCGTTTGTGCATTTCGGGATCTGGTGCCGCGCTACGGAAGCGGCACGGAGCGCATCGACGGTGAGCTGGAGCGCGTTACTCCCTGCGTCACGATCACGCGGGCGCCCGCCTGGCGGAGACGACCTATTGTGCGTTCGTCGAGCCGCGCCCGCAGCACGATCATGTCATCGTCGGCGCGCTGGTCGAGCACTTCGCCGTCGCGATGCACCTCGGCCATGAGCCGACCGTTCGAGGCCGGAATGTGCACCTCGAGGATGGGGCGCTGATTGCGCATGCTCGACAGGAGTGACGCCTTCAGGTCGTCGAGGCCGTCGGTAGCGAGTGCCGACACGAACAGCGAGTTGGGCATCAGATTGGCGACCCGTTCGCGCATGGACGCCGCCTCCTCTTCGGAGATCGCATCCATCTTGTTCATAATGTACGTAAGCGGGCGCTCCGACAGCCCGAGGTCGTGGAGGACACCGTCCACGACATCACGCTGCTCCTCCCACGCGGGATGACTGGAATCGATCACGTGCAACAAGAGATCGGCCTCACGCGCTTCGGCCAGGGTCGCGCGAAAGGAGGCGACCAGGTGGTGAGGAAGCTTCCGAATGAAACCGACGGTGTCGGTGAGCAAGACCGTGTAGCCGTCGCCGACTTCGACTTCCCGCGTCAGGGGATCAAGCGTTGCGAACAAACGGTCTTCCACAAACACGTCTGTATCGTTGGCCATGCTGCGCAGAATGGAAGACTTCCCGGCATTGGTATAGCCCACCAGCGCGACGCGGAAGTGTGTGTGCCGGCCTTGACGCTGCACCTCACGCGCACGCTCCACATCGGCCAAACGCTCCTTGAGGATGCGGATGCGATGCTGGATGAGTCGGCGGTCAGTTTCCAGCTGCGTTTCGCCCGGCCCGCGCATACCGATACCGCCGCGCATCTTCTCAAGGTGTGTCCACATGCGCGTCAGGCGCGGCAGCAGATACTCCAGCTGCGCCAGCTCGACCTGCATGCGCGCTTCACTCGACCGCGCTCGCGTAGCGAAAATGTCGAGAATGAGTTCCGCGCGGTCCATCACACGCGTGTTGACGATGAGCTCGACGTTCTTCCCCTGCGCCGGCGAAAGCTCGTCGTCGAAGATGACGAGCGTGGCGCCGAGCTCCTTGATACGATGTTTCAGCTCCTCGACCTTGCCGCTTCCCAGATACGTGCCGGGATGTGGACGATCGAGCTGCTGGGTGAGGGTCCCCACTACCTCGGCGCCGGCCGTGTCAGCAAGTCGCGCGAGTTCCTGCAGATGCTCATCGACGAAATGCTTGGCAGAGCTCCGCTTGAACGGCGCACTGACGAGGATGGCCCGTTCGACGGGCTGCGTGAGGTTGATCGGCTCGCGACTGATGTGACTGAACCCGCGTGTAAGAGATACTGAAAGCTAGCGAAAGCGCAGGAGATTACCTGCTGCCCGCCACCGACGAGTAACGACCCTTCTGATCATACGGTCGCGTGAAGTTGCCCAGCGGGGTATCGACCGTGAAGTCGCCACGAACGCGGTAGTTCACCGTACCCGACTGAATGAGGGCCCGCCCGGCGGCGCCGAGTCCGGCATACGTGAACCGCACGGGCAGTCGCACCAGCGACGAGTCCTTCTCCGGCACCACGAATCGCCCATCGAGCGCGCCTTCGCCAAGCTTGATGGAATCGACGTCGACCTGATATGTCATCTTGAGCGCGTCGAGCTTGTACCCGTTGGGATTGTACACGGACAGCACAACATCGACGCTCCCGCCGGTCAGGCCAAGGCCGGTAATGTTGAACTCGCGGAGCGCGACCGTGGGCTCCTTGAAGGTGGCGCGCCCGAGGGCAGCACACCCGGCCGCACCTGTGGCGGCAACGGCAATCATGGCGGCCGTCACGGCATGTCTCATACGGAAGTTCACGCGGTTTCTCCGGGGATAGACGATTCGTTCACCTGCTCAGCGGACACTGCCGCTGGAGTCGTACCCGCCGACTCGACCGGCGGTCCGCCCCGCTCCGCCCACCAGGCCAGTCGCTGGGCAATCCGCTTCTCCTCACCGAACGGGCCAGGCTGATAATAGGTCTGCCCTTGCAACACGTCGGGCTGGTACGGCTGCGCGACGAACGCCCCTGGATAGTCGTGCGGGTACTGGTACGGTATCCGACGGGCCTCATCGGCACGCAGATGCATCTCGGAATTCAGAAGGTGGGCCGGGACCGGTTCCGACGGGGTGCCCTGCGCTGCCTCCTGTGCCGCGCGCCATGCCACACACAGCCGATTGGATTTGGGAGCAGTGGCGCAGTACACCGCTGCTTGTGCCACAGCGCGCTCCCCCTCTGCCGGTCCAAGTCGCCGGTAGGCCTCCCAGGCCGTCATGACCACCTGCAGCGCATCGGGGTCTGCCAGCCCGATGTCTTCGGTCGCAATCGCCGCGAGACGTCGCAGAAAAACCTGTGCATCTTCACCAGCCAACAGCGCCCGGGCCAGCCAGTACAGCGCCGCATGCGGATCGGAGCCGCGACACGATTTGTGGAAAGCAGAGAGTACCGCGTTGCGATCGATATCGATGCGGTCGTACGCAACGACCCGAACCCCGAGCGACGCCGAGAGCGCGTCCACACTGACGGTGGCGCCATCCGGCAACGTATTGGACACCGCCTCCAGCGCGCCAAGTGCGCGACGGGCGTCGCCGTCACATTGTTCGCCGAGCCAGCGCAGCGTATCGGGAGTCACATGGAAGGCGCGCTCTCCCAATCCGCGTGAGCGATCGCTCAGGGCGCGCTCCACCACTTCGACGATATCCCCAATTACCAGCGGCCGCAGCGCATATACGCGGCAACGAGAAAGCAGCGCGCCCACCACGGCGAACGCCGGAACCTCCGTTGTTGCCCCACAGAGCGAGATCACGCCATTCTCGACATGCGGAAGCAATGCATCCTGCTGCGACTTTGCCCAACGGTGAATCTCGTCGACCACAACCAGCGTGCGCCGACCATCGAAGTTGAGTCGGCGCTCGGCCTCGGTCACGATCTCACGTAGCCGCGGGATGCCATCGGTGACGGCATTCAGTACGACGACCGTCTGCTGCGTGTATCGGCCAATCAGGCTCGCAATGGTCGTCTTGCCCGTACCGCTTGGGCCTGTGAGTATGACGCTCCCGATGCTACCGTTGCGAATGGCGTCGCCGAGCGGCCGCCCGACTGCCAGCAAATGCTGCTGCCCCAGTACGTCCTCGAGTCGATCGGGACGCATACGTGCGGCCAACGGCTCCGCCTTACTCCCGGGGGCGAAGAGCGACGGACCATCGCCGCTGCCAGATTTGCCGACGCTCTTGCTCACGGATGCGGCTCCGCGCTCAGGTCAAGCCGTTCAGCCGCGGCCTCGAGCGCCTGCTCAAGCTGTGGTTCGGCGCGCAAGGCACTGCGCTGTGGCACCCAGCTTGGCGCGGGCGCCGTCGTGCGCTCAAGAAGCCCCATCCCGTCGAGCAGAAATGCCCATCGATCGGTACGCGCGTAGATCACCAGTTGCATCTCCGGCGTAAGCGTGAGTTGATCACTGTCCGTGAACAGCGAGACCTCGACCCCGCCGTACGCCGCCAGCGGCAGTCGCAATCGTCCAACGGTCTCTCGTACTTCCGGAAGCGGCAGAAGTGCGCCGTGCCACCGCCGACCCGTTCGCGCGTCATCAATGTGCACGTCTACAGCAGGATCGAGGTAAACGCTGAGGGCGTGCAACATATCCACGACGCGCTCAGCGGTTGCCCCAATGCGAATGCAGGTGATGTCCTGCGCGTTGCTGATGACAAACCAGTCGAGACCGGTTCGGAATCGCGGTGCCTCCGCTTGTTCGAACGCGCTGAGCTCACTCATGTGCCAACGCCATTGCCAGTAACGTTTCCGTCGTGTTGCGGCTCGGGTCGTCGATAACGGCGTCGATCAGCCGCTGCAGCGTACGGCCAAGCTGTGGACCTGCCGCAACTCCGGCCCGCCTGAGATCGTCGCCGTCAATGGCGAGATCGGCAATCTCGATGGGGTCATGAAACGCAATGTGCATCAGGCGACGGTACAAGCGAAGCGTATCTCGACGCAGGGAGACACGCTCTCCCTCATGCGTCAGCGGATGCCAGCACGCAACGCAGAGCCTCATGAACGCCGAGACGCGCAGACGCCCCACCGACGCGGCGAGCCGCCTTAGCGCGGCATCGGTGGGCGCCTTCCCATCGGCGAGCGATACGCGGAGATCCTCGCCGAAGCGGCGGAACCGGTCGACCAGCGAAGCGATCGTCGCGATATCCTGATTGGAAAACCGGAGTGCCCGCAACGCCTGTTCGGCATCTTTGCCATCACACGCGCTGAACAGCGCAGCAAAGCGGAGCGGCTTTCGCAGCGGCCGCGCGGCCAACACCGGCAGCGGCAATGCGTCGACGGCCTGCAACGCTGCATCGGACACGGTGGACAGCGCGGGAATCAGTGAGGCGAACGCGCCGCTTTCGCGCCAGCGTGTCAGTGCCACCGACGGACGCCGCACCTGCTCCATCGTCTTGTCGAGTTCCTGCTTGACACGCTCCGGTGAGAGACGTGTGAGGTGAGGCGCGCTGCCGACGATCGCGGCCCATGTCTCCGGAGCAATCTCGAAATCAAAGCGTGCTGCAAAACGGATGGCGCGAAGCGCGCGCAACCGATCTTCGCGCATACGCTCGTCAGCAGTGCCGACGGCGCGCACCAGACGCCGACTCAGATCCCCACGCCCTTCGAACGGATCACGCAACACCTTCGCAATCGGGTCGTACGCGATGGCATTGATCGTGAAGTCGCGACGCGCGAGGTCTTCGTCCAGCGACGCGCCGAACTGCACGACCGCGTGGCGTCCGTCCGTTTGCACATCATGCCGGAACGTCGTGACCTCGTGCATGCGGCCATCACGGTCCAGCACGCCGATAGTACCGAACTCGATCCCAACCGGCACCGTACGCTTGAAAAGACGCCGCACCTGTTGAGGCGTCGCCGACGTGGCAAGATCCCAGTCGAGGTGCGCCAGCCCCAACAAGGCATCGCGCACGGCCCCGCCGACGCACCACGCCTCGAAACCGGCGTGCTGCAAGGTGCGCGCGATTTCGATGACTTGGCCTGGGGGCCGCAGGGCCGGCGTCTCGGCAGGGGTTACCCGCAGAGCACGCTCCCGCCGTTCACGTTCAGAATCTCGCCCGTGATGTGGCGCGCCAGTGAGCTTGAAAGGAACAGCACCGGGCCGGCGATGTCCGTCGGACTCGCCACGCGCCCCAGTGGGATATTGGCTTCGATGCGCTCGCGCCCCGCAGAGAATGGACGAACAACCGCTTCGGTATCCACCCACCCCGGTGCCACACTGTTCACCGTGATATCCCGCGCGCCAAG
>JAIXTI010000163.1 GCA_027484025.1 bacterium | reverse complement strand
GATGCCCGTGGGATTGGGTACCGTCGCTGCGCAGTCGGCGTACAGGAGCTTCGCGCCGTGCTTGATGATGCCGCCATGCTCCTGGGCGACGCCCGGCAGAAATCCGGGGACGTCTTCGAAGGTCACCAGCGGGATGTTGAAGCAGTCGCAGAAACGGACGAATCGCGCCGCTTTCATGGACGCATTGATGTCGAGCACGCCCGCCAGCACCGCCGGTTGATTGGCCACGACGCCGACGCTGTACCCGCCGAGGTGCGCAAACCCGACGAGGATGTTGCCCGCGTAGTCCGGTTGAACCTCGTAGAAGGTCCCATCGTCGACGACGCGCGTGATGACTTCGCGCATGTCGTACGGCTTATTCGGGTTGTCCGGTACCACATCGAGCAGTGACTCTTCGCGCCGGTCGCGCGGATCACGTCCGCTTCCCTTTGGCGGGTTGTCGACATTGTTGGAAGGCACAAACCGGAACAGCTCGCGAATGTGCTGCAGGCACGCGAGTTCCGAGTCGCAGGCAAAGTGCGCCACGCCACTCGTCCCGGCATGCGTGTCGGCGCCGCCGAGCTGCTCCATGGTCACATCTTCGTGCGTGACCGTCTTCACCACATTGGGTCCGGTGACGAACATGTAGCTCGTCCCGCGCACCATGTAGATGAAGTCCGTGATTGCCGGCGAATACACAGCGCCACCGGCGCACGGTCCGAGAATCGCCGAAATCTGGGGAATGACCCCAGAGGCCAGCGTGTTCTTGAGGAAGATGTCCGCGTAGCCGCCCAGCGAGACGACCCCTTCCTGAATGCGCGCGCCGCCGGAGTCATTGAGTCCGATGACAGGGGCGCCATTGCGCATGGCGAGATCCATGATCTTGCAGATTTTCGCGGCGTGCGCTTCGGACAACGACCCGCCGAAGACCGTGAAATCCTGCGAGAAGACGTAGACGAGCCGCCCTTCAATTCGGCCATGTCCCGTCACGACGCCGTCGCCGTAGACCGGCGCCTCTCCGTCTGCCAGCGAGCGTGAGGTGACGAAGCGGTCGATCTCGACGAATGATCCTTCATCGAGCAGCACATCGAGGCGCTCGCGTGCCGACAGCTTGCCCTTGGCGTGTTGTTGCGCAATGCGCGCCGCGCCCCCGCCTTGTTCAGAAGCGTCGCGGGCGGCGGCGAGGCGATCGAGCTTTTCCCGCATGGTCGATGACGAAGTGGACTGGGTCATGACGCGGGAAGCTAGCGTGCGGGCGGCGAAAAACGAGGAGCCGACCCCAGATGGGGTCGGCTCCCGTGTTCGACCGTGCGCCCGGCGGGACAAGCCCGCCGGCAGGAATAGTTTACGGCTTGTAGATGATCGGCAGCGTCACCTTCACGCGCACCGGGGTGCCGTTCACCTTGGCGGGGTTGAAGTCGAGCTTGGTGACCACTTTCTTGGCCGCTTCGCCGAGCGCCGTCTGTGTGGCGTCCACGACTTCCACCGAGCTCGGATCCACCTTGCCCTTTGCGTCCACGACGAACTGCAGTTCGACCATGCCGCCCACGCCGCGGCTCTTCAGGTCCGCCGGATACGACTCCTGAATGATGCGGGCAGCGACCACCGTGCTCGCCAGCTTGGGCGGGGCCTGCACGTCGGCCATGGCGTAGACCTTGTCGTCCTGCGCGTGCGCGACAGAGACGAACGGACCGGCGCAGAGGGCGACGGCAACGGCGGGGATAAGTGCAAAACCGAACGAAGACTTGAACATGAATTGGGCTCCTGAAGGACACTGATTGTGCGGAGTCCCGGCCAGTTCACAGCGCCGAGATTCACCTGCTCGGCCCCATCATCGGAGCCCAGCTGATCACACGAGTCTCTATCGGCCGTCCCCGAATATTCTGAAGCATTCCTCACACCTTGCATATACATTGTCACACCACCGGCACTGCGTCCTCCCAAAGCGGACTGGAGGGGCTGTTTCGGACGAGGCTGCTGGAACGTCATTTGCACGACGCCCCCCTCAATTGCGCGTTTCCCAATCCTTTTCGACGCACCCTATCATGTCCGATTTTCTCGACCTGCACGACGATCACACTTCGCGCCTGGTCCTCTACCTGGTCGCGGTCCTTCTCGTCGCCCTGCCGCTGGTTCAGGGGCTGATGCAGATCTGGCCCTTGCAGCTGACGAACATCCAGTGGCGCTTTGGCGCGGCCAACGCCCTCTCGGGAATCTTGTTGCTGCCCCTCCTGGGACTGTCGCTGCTCCTCGTGATGGCCCGGGGACTGGGCAGTTCGGGGCTCGCCCGCTCCGTCGGCATTTTCGCCTCGCTTTTCACGGTAGGGCTGCTCGCTTCCCTCGTGGTCTTCGCGTTGGATGCGCAGCAGCTCAAGACGATCGTGAGCTCGCAGATGTCGGCGGCGTTCAACGTCACCACCATCCGTGTGGGCATGCTGACCGTGGTGTTCATCGTGGCGTATGCGTTCATCGCGCTCATGGGCTTTGCCTCGCTTAATGGAAGCGCGGCAAGCCGACCGGCGGCCAAGCGTGCGGCTACGCCGTCCGAGGACAACGACGACTCTCCGGGGCTGATCGTAGGCCGGTAAATGTGAGTCGCGCTTCCATCGCCGGGGATCCCGGCGGGAGCGGCTGGCGGACGAAGGATCGCCAACGGCTCACTATCACAAATACGCTCTCCGTGCAGCTGCACGGAGAGCGTATTCTGTTTTTGTGAAGCGCTCGGGTCGCCTGCTAGTGCGGTAGCCCGCGCAGCGAGGGCGTCAGCCCGCCCCGTTTTATGAAGACCACACCATGTAGTGCATCCGCAACAGCCAGAGTCGGAGGTTTTCGCCGAGAAGGCCATCGACCAGCGGATAACGAGCGTGTGCGGTACGCCTTTAGCCCTATGGGCACCCTCTCGGTTGGCATACCTCCTGCAATGGATGAGTACGTTCACCCATCCATTTTTTCTCGCTAAAGTAGGCAAGGAAGAGCATGAGAATCACACGTCTTTTGGCAGGTGCCGCGCTGGCGACGGCGGCCGTTTCACTCCCGGCACAGGCCCAGGTCAACATCAAGGGCACGACCACGGGCTGCTTCTTTCAAGGCACCCGGAACAATCAGTGCAACAGCGGCACGTCGACGGCCACGGCTGGGAATCTGACGTTCACCGGCGGCGCGTTTGACGTAACTGTTGGTCCGAGCGGCTGGCAGTACTTCGACGGCGATGTGAACGACAACCTTGGCCGTTTGGTGATGTCCAACGCGAATTTCAACTTCGATCCGAGCGGTTGGAACAACGTATACGGCTTCCGCTTGTTCGTTAACATCACCGCGCCAACGACCAATCCGACTGGAACCGCGCTCATCGCCGAGCTCGAAGGTGAGCTGGACATTAACAGCAGTGGAGACGAGCTCGTATTCGACTTTTCGAATTCCTTCAGCCAGTTCAACTATACGAACGGCTACTTCGAGTTCCGTGCACTAGATGAAGGCATCAAGAAGAACCAAACCGAATATCTCGGTTTCAAGATTTACTGCGCGGACACCCAGCGCGGCACCTGCACGCCTCCGGTGAGCCAGGTCCCCGAGCCGACCAGCTTCGCCCTCGTCGCCGCTGGCCTCGCAGGTTTCGTCGGCGTCGCCCGTCGCCGTCGCAACAACGCCTGATCTGACGCACTGATTGCTTGAAGGCCCCGGCTATGCTGCCGGGGCCTTTTTGTTTGCGGAGCAGGTCTTCCAGCAGACAAGAAGGCCCCGGCATTCCTGCCGGGGCCTTCTTACCTACCGTTGCTCAGCGACTCAGAGACCGAGTTCGTCTTCCGAGCTGTGCACCTTGCTCGGCTCGGCCGGCTTGGGCGGCTGCTCTTCCGGCACCGACGTCACGGCGAGCACGATACGACGGTGGATGGGATCCACCTCGAGCACGCGCATGACGAGGTTCATCGTTTCCCAAGCGAAGTCCGCCGGGTTCGTGACCGTGCCTTCCGGGTTCAGCTGGCTGACCGGGACGAAGCCTTCGATGTCGTTGCCGAGATCGACGACCACACCCTTGTCCATCAGGCGCACGACCTTGCCCGGGAGCTCGGTGCCCACCGGATAGGTCTCACCGATGCGAAGCCACGGATCTTCCTCGGCCTGCTTGAGGCCGAGCGAGATGCGCTTGTTTTCGCTGTCGATGTTGAGGATCACCACGTCCACCGCGTCGCCCTTCTTCACGACTTCCGACGGATGCTGGACGCGCTTGGTCCAGGACATATCGGAGATGTGAATGAGGCCGTCGATGCCGGGCTCGATTTCGACGAACGCGCCGAACGAGGTCAGGTTGCGCACCTTGCCGTTGATCCGCGTACCCACCGGGTACTTGAGCGGCAGGATGACCCACGGATCCTGCTCGGTCTGCTTCATGCCGAGCGAGATCTTCTCTTCGGTCTCGTCGACCTTGAGCACCACCGCCTCGATGGCTTCGCCGATCGACACGATCTTCGAGGGATGACGGACGTTACGCGTCCAGCTCATTTCGGAGATGTGCACGAGGCCTTCGATGCCGGGCTCGAGCTCGATGAACGCGCCGTAGTTCGTGATCGACACGACCTTGCCGTTGACGCGCGTACCCACCGGGTACTTGGCGGCCACGTCCTTCCACGGGTAGCTCTGGAGCTGCTTGAGGCCAAGCGAAATGCGCTCGCGCTCCCAATCGATATCCAGCACCTTGATCTCGAGCTCCATGCCGATCTGGACCATCTCGCTCGGATGCGAGATGCGGCCCCACGACATGTCGGTGATGTGGAGCAGGCCGTCGACGCCACCGAGATCGATGAATGCACCGAAGTCCGTGATGTTCTTGACGACGCCCTTCCGCACCTGATCCTTCGCGAGCTCCTTCATGAGCTTCTCGCGCTTGCCCGCGCGTTCGGTCTCGAGGATCACGCGACGCGACACCACAATGTTGCGGCGACGCTTGTTGAGCTTGATGATCTTGAACTCGTACTTCTGGCCCAGGAGCTCGTCGATGTTCGGCACACGACGGAGCGCGATCTGCGAACCGGGGAGGAACGCGTCGACGCCCATGAGGTCGACCACCACGCCACCCTTGATCTTCTTGACCAGCGTCCCTTCGACCGGCATGTCGCTTTCGTAGGCCACGCGGATGCGTTCCCACACGCGCATGAAGTCGGCCTTCTTCTTGGACAGGACGACCGAGCCTTCCTGGTCTTCGAGGTGCTCGAGGAGGACTTCGACTTCGTCGCCCGCCTTGAGCTCCGGCATGTCCTTGAACTCTTCGAGCGGGATCGTGCCTTCGGACTTGAATCCGATATCCAGCACGACCAGGTTCTCGCGAATTTCAAGAACGGTCGCCTTGACGATCTCGCCTTCTTCGATCGACGCCAGCGTGCCGTTGTACAACTCGAGCATGCGCTCGTACTCGTCGGACGTGAACTCGTCCTCTTCGTAGAGCTCGGGGCGGCGGTTCGCCAAGGGGCGGAGCTGGCTCTTCTGCAGATCGCGCTTCTCGCGCGCCGTCAGCTTGCCATAGAGGGGCGCGTCATCTTCAGCGCCTTCGACTTCGGTGTTGAGCTCGGGGCTCAGTTCAGTGCTCATATGGTGCGGTTTCTCCAAGTTCGCGGAACTGCACTCGCCGCGCCGAGAAAAGGGGTGATCAAGGGAAAAGCTGGAACCCCGAAACATAGGGGGACCGAGGGCGCCGGACAAGGTGCCCACCCCGCCCCGGGCGCGTTTGCCCCTACAGGTGCAGCCGGTCCCGAGTGGCCTTGGCAAGCGCGACGATTCGCTCCACCTGCTCTTCCTGGGTCACCGTCGTGGTGTCGATGGTGATCGCATCCCGGGCCGGTGCACTCTGCGTCGCATCCTGAGCGTCCCGGGCGACGAGCGCCTCGACCTCCTCCGCGATTTCGGCATCGTTGGGCCGGCGCCCGAGGCGCTGGATGAGGCGCCGGCGCGCTCGCTCCCAGCTGTCGGCCACGAGGAAGATCTTGAGCTGCGCCTCGGGAAAGACGGCCGTCCCGATATCGCGGCCGTCGACCACCACGTCCACCGCGGCACCGGCGCTGCGGACCACGGTATTGACCCACAAGCGAACCGGCGGCATCGCGGCCACCCGGGAGACGTTTCGGGTGACGTTCGACCCACGGAGCGCCTCATCCTGCTCCACCCCATCGACCAGCGGCAGGACCGAGCGCTCCGTCAGGCGCCACGACACCCGCCCCGCGTGCGCCAGCAGTGTTTCGGCGGTCCACTGCTCCGGGGCCTCCCCCGTTTCCGTCGCCAGAAACGTGAGCGCGCGATAGAACGCGCCGGAGTCGACATGCCGGACGTCGAGGAGTTGCGCGACCCATTGGGCCGTCGAACTCTTGCCGGACGCCGCCGGACCGTCGATGGCGACCACCAGGGGCGTGGTCGAAGGTGCGGCGCCTGCGCCTTGGGCTACCGCGGGAGCACGCCCCAACCCCACCGCCGTGGTCAAGTCGCGCCAGAAAGCGGGATAGGACACCGCCACGCACCCTGGATCATCGATGGTGATGTGGTTGCCCGGAAGTGCCCCCAGCACCCCGAACGCCATGGCCAACCGGTGATCGCCATGGGTGATCACGTGTCCGCTCAGTGGCGTCGTCGACCCCACGACGCGCATGCCGTCGGGATACTCCTCCACCTCGACACCCAGCGTGCGGAGATTGTCGACCACTGCCCGGATGCGATCGCTTTCCTTGACCCGCAGCTCCTGCGCATCGGTAATACGCGTTTCGCCCCGCGCCCGCGCCGCAAGGCAGGCGATCATGGGCAGCTCGTCGATACACCGTGGAATTTCGGCCCCGCCGATCTGCGCGCCAACGAGCGAGGATGGGCGGACGACCAGAGTGCCGATCAACTCCCCACCGACGTCCGCCGAGTGCTCGATCACGACGTCGGCCCCCATTCGCCGCAACACGTCAAATGCACCCGTACGTGTCGGGTTGAGACAGACGTTTTCAAGCCGGAGCTCACCGGCATCGGCCATTGCGGCGAGTGCCGCGAAGAACGTGGCGGAGGACGGATCGGAGGGGACCACCACATCCGCCGGCTGTACCACCTGACCGGCGGGCAAGGTCACCGACGTGTCGGTGATTTCCAGGCGAACGCCACGAGCGGCCAGCATGCGTTCGCTGTGATCGCGCGAACGCACCGGTTCCTCGATCGTCACTTCGACGCCGCCGCAGAGACCGGCCAGCAGTAACGCGCCCTTCACCTGCGCGCTCGCGTGGCTGTTCACGTAGCGCAACGCCGTGAGCGGTTGACCGGACACGCGCATGGGCAAGCCATCGTGACCGGCAGCTCCTTCGAACGAAATGCGTGCGCCCATCTCCGACAGCGGGGCCGCCACCCGCTTCATCGGGCGGCGACTCAAGCTCGCATCCCCTTCGAAGCGGGCCGCACGCCCCGCCAACCCGGCCACGAGTCCCGTGAGCAGCCGCGTGGTCGTGCCGCTGTTGGCGCAGTCGAATGCCTGCTCTGGCGAATGCAACGCGTCGAGCCCGCGCCCGCGGACGACGAAGTCCTCACTGAGCGCGGGAATGTCGACGCCCATGGCCCTGAGTGCCGCCGCGGTCGCGTGTACATCGGCCGACGGCAGGATGTCGCGAATGCGCGTCTGCCCGTTCGCCATCGCCGCGAAGATCAGCGCCCGATGGCTGATCGACTTGTCGCCGGGCGCTCGGATCGTGCCCTTCACCGTGAGCGGCACGGCACTGCTCACCGCAGCCACGCCTCCAACGCCGTTGCCGCGTCGGTCTTGTCGTCACGGTACTTCACGATGACCGGCGTCTGGAGTGACAGCCCTTCAGCCTCGCCGAACGCCGACGACACACGCCGTGCCCCGGGCACCACGACGGCGCCCTCGGGAATAATGAGCGGTGCTCCGGGAGACGCGCGATGCACGGTTTCGTTGACCAGATCGTACACCGGCGTCCCACGCGTGAGCACAACACCCGCCCCGAGCACGGCCCGACGCTTCACCACCGTGCCCTCGTAGACGCCACAATTACCACCCACCACGACGTCATCCTCAATGACGACCGGCGATGCATTGATCGGCTCGAGCACGCCGCCAATCTGTGCCGCGGCACTCAGGTGCACCCGTTCGCCGATCTGCGCGCAGCTTCCCACCAGCGCGTGCGAATCGACCATAGTCCCGCGTCCAACGTAGGCACCGACGTTGATGTACATGGGAGGCATGCACACCACCGAGGGGGCCAGGTATGCGCCGCGCCGAACCGTCGACCCGCCCGGCACAATGCGGACTTGATGCTCCGGACGAAACTCACGCGTCGGGTACGTGTGCTTGTCGAGGAAACTGAACGGCGCCGTTCCTGGCATCGTCTGCACGTGGCCAATACGAAAGCCCAGCAGAATGGCCCGCTTGACCCACGGGACCGCATGCCACGTCCCGTGTTCGTCGCAGCGTGCCGCACGAATGTCGCCGCGCTCCAGGTGCGCCATGGCGCTGTCGAACAGCAGCTGGGCGTCGTGTGCGAGCGGCACGCTACTGTCGAGCAGGTGCGGCTCGGTCAAACGGGTTTCGAGTTCGGCGATGGAAAGAGCCATAGCGGTTCGCAGCCTTGGGAAAGGGTCGTCTGTCGAAATCAGGAAGCGAGCAAACCCGCGTGCTCGAGCACACCACGTACACGCGCCTGCCACGACTCGGCGAGCGGCACCAGCGGCAGACGTACACGGTCCTGCACACGGCCCATCATCGCCAGCATGGCCTTGGCAGGAATGGGATTGGACTCGACGAAGCACGCATCAATCAGCGGCGCCAACGCGGCATCGAGCGTCCGCGCTTCCGCGAGATCGCCACGCAGCATGGCCTCACACAGTCGCACCATCAGCGAAGGCGCGACATTCGACACCACGCTGATGATACCTTCACCGCCGTGCGCCATGAGCGCCAACGTGAAGCCGTCATCTCCGGACAACACGGAAAAGCCCGCCGGTCGGTCGCGCACGATGGTCGTCATCTGCGCGAGATTGCCACTCGCCTCCTTCACGGCGACAAAGCGCGGATCGCGCGCCAACTCCAACGTGGTCGCCGCGTCCATGTTGACCGCCGTACGCCCGGGCACGTTGTACAACACGATGGGCAGATCACAGGCGTCGGCAATCGCGCGGAAGTGCGCGAGCAATGCGCGTTGCGGCGGCTTGTTGTACATGGGCGTGACGTGCAACAGATGCGTGGCCCCGATGGCACGCATTTCCCGCGATGTGGCGATCGCGCGGTGGGTATCATTGCTGCCGGCACCGGCAATCACCGGCACGCGGCCGTTG
>JAIXTI010000254.1 GCA_027484025.1 bacterium | reverse complement strand
TTGGAGAGCGGCGTGGGCACGGCAATGGAGATCGCCTCGCACTCGCGCAGCCGGTCTTCGACGGCAGTGGCGATGAAGCGCCCCTTGGCGACCGCATCATGCACGGTCTCCGCGGGGATATCCTGGATGTGCGACTGCCCCGACATGAGCAGGTCGACCACGCGCTGACTCACGTCGTAGCCGATGACCGTAAAGCCCGCCTGCACGAACTCCATGGCGAGCGGCAGGCCGACGTAGCCCAGGCCGATTACCCCGATGACGGCGGACCGATCGGAAATGCGGGCGAGGAGTTGGTCCTTCATCGATGCGGTTTCAGTCATTTGCAGATTAGCCTCAGCGGCCGAAGAAGCCTCGCACGGCGGCGATGACCTCGTCCAGCTGCGCAGTGGTGAGCTCCGGGAACACCGGGAGCGAAAGCACTTCTTTGGCCGCGCGTTCGGCAACCGGGCACTGCCCTTCGGTATAGCCGAGGTAGGCAAAGCACGGCTGCAGATGCAGCGGTAATGGATAGTACACGTTGGACCCGATCCCGCGGTCCTTGAGATGCGTCTGAAGTGCATCGCGCTGCGCGACGCGGATGGTGTACTGATTGTAGATCGACGTGTTGGCGGGATCGACGTATGGCGTCGTCACCTCGGACACATCGGCGAAGGCCGCGTCGTAATACGCAGCGTTGCGCCGACGCGCCGCACTCCACGCTTCGAGGTGCGGAAGCTTGGCTCGAAGTACCGCCGCCTGCAGCGCGTCGAGGCGGCTGTTGTACCCGACGATCTCGTGGTAATACGTCCGGCGGCTGCCATGCGTGCGAAGCTTCATCAGTGCCTCGAACAGCCCTTCGTCCTGCGTCACCATCATACCGCCGTCGCCATACCCGCCAAGGTTCTTGGACGGGAAGAAGCTGTACGTGCCGATCGCGGCGGCTTCGCCAGCCATGACCGTCTTGCCGTCGATCACGCGGCTCGCCCCAATGGACTGCGCCGCGTCTTCGATGACCGGGAGGCCCTTGGCGGCCGCGGCGACCTGTTCGATGGGCGCCATCTGCCCGAAGAGATCGACGGCGATGACCGCCTTGCTCCGAGGCGTGATCGCCGCACTGATCAGCGCCGGATCGATGTTGTACGTGCGGGGATCGATGTCCACGAACACCGGTCGAGCACCGACGTTGTGCACGGCACCGCCAGTCGCGAAGAAGGTGAACGGCGTGGTGATGACTTCGTCACCCTGTCCGACACCCAACGCACGCAACGCCAGCAGAATCGCGTCGGTGCCATTGGCGCACCCGACGGCGTACTTGACCTGCGACAGCCCCGCCACGCTGCATTCGAGCTGCGCAACCGGATCGCCGAGGATGAACGCCTGTTGATCGACGACGTCCATGAGCGCCGCGACGACATCGTCGCGGATGGTCGCATGTTGCGCCTTCAGATCGAGAAGAGGTACGGCCATGAGAAAACCTGCGAATCAGATGTTCACGCGCAGCGGAAGGGGCACATCGCGCCCCGTCTTCGCTGACTCGTAGATACCGAGAATGAGCTCCAACGACTTGCGACCAGCGCGTCCGTCCGTATCCGGTTTCGCCTGTCCACGCAGCACGGAGACGACGTTGCGATAATACCCTTCGTGACCGAATCCGTAGACGCTGGGCGGATTCGTGTTGGACTGCTCGACCAGCTTGTCATCGTCGTCGTAGTCGGCGAACTGCCAATGCTCGACCTTGTTGACGGCGGTCCCGCCGATCTTGACCGTCCCTTTCTCGCCGAGGATCGTGATCGATCCTTCAAGGTTCTTGGGGAAGGTGAGCATCGTGACCTCGATGGTCCCGATCGCGCCCGAACGGAACTTGAGCACGGCGACGCCGCTGTCTTCCGCCTCGATGCGCCGCGCCATGGTCGCCGTCTTGGCCATGACGCTTTCGACGGGACCGACGAGCCACTGCACCAGGTCGACATAGTGCGACGCCTGATTCATGAACGCCCCGCCGTCGAACTCCCACGTCCCGCGCCACGGCGCTTGGTCGTAGTAGTCCTGCGGACGCGTCCAACGCACGGTGCAGTTGGCCATGTAGATACGACCGAAGCGGCCGTTGTCGATGGCGCGCTTGAGCAGCACGATGGGCGGATTGAGGCGGTTCTGCTTGACGACGAACAAGTGCACGTGGTTGTCGTCGCACGCTTGCACGAGCGCATCGGCGGCAGCGAGCGAAATGGCCATGGGCTTTTCGCTGATGACGTGACGTCCCGCCTTGGCCGCAACGATCCCATGCTGCGGATGCAAACCACTGGGTGTCGCGATCACCACCGCGTCGCTGGGTACGTCGGCGAGCATCTGCTCGTAGCTGGTGAACCACGGCACACTGTTCGCCGCCCCCGCCTGCTCGGCGCGCTCGCTGACGCTGTCGCACACCGAAACAAGCTCGAGCTCCGGAATGCGGGCGATGGCGTCGAAGTGATTCTTGCTGATGCGGCCGCACCCGAGCAATGCAATGCGAATCCGCTGTCCTTCGGGGATGGGGTTGCTGGTCACGCTTGTTCCTCGAGGCGCGTCACGACGGTTCCGCGACGCTCGTAGAGCGCGCCGGTTCCGCTGCAACGCAGCCGTTCTGCCGAGTCTGCGTTCCCTGCCGGGAGCACGATCTCGAGCCGGTAGCCTGCTTCCGACATCCAGCCGATCTGACGGGCCGGCACGCCCGCCATGAGCGCGTAGTCGGGGACATCACGATTGATCACGGCGCCGGCACCAATGAAGGCGTATCGTCCGATGGTCGCCCCACAAACGATCGTGGCGTTGGCACCAATGCTGGCCCCACGCTTCACCAACGTGCGACGATACTCGTTCTTACGCGACACCGCACTGCGCGGATTGTAGACGTTCGTGAAGACCATGGAGGGTCCACAGAACACGTCGTCTTCCAACTCGACACCTTCGTACAACGACACATTGTTCTGGATCTTCGCGTTGTCGCCCACGACCACGCCATTCATCACGACGACATTCTGCCCCAACGAACAGCGCTTGCCGATCACGGCGCCGCCGTTCACGTGACAGAAATGCCAGACGCGCGACTGGTCGCCAATAACAGCGCCGTCGTCGACGTACGCCGACTCGTGCACCAAGGCCCCGGCACCGAGGGTGACCGACGCGCCGACATGTCCTTCGCCGGCGCGGGCAATCATCCCTGGGATCGTGCCAGTACTCACGCGACTCCAGCGGCCTTCGCGGCCTGCGACGTCGCCAGGATGGCGTGCCATTCCTGCAACGAGCGCACCCCGGGTTCACGGGTGCGGCGTGACGCGATCGCTTCGACGGCGGCGCTGGCAGCCGTCAACGTCGTCGTGTAGGGGACGCGGTTGGAGATTGCCGCCTGCCGCAACTTCTCATCGTCGACCTGCGCGTGTTTGCCGAGAGGCGTGTTCACGAGCAATTGAATCTCGCCGTTGAGAATCATGTCGACGCCGTGTGGACGTCCTTCATGCACCTTGAGCACCGACGTGACCGGCACGCCTTGCGCGCGGAAGAACGCCGCCGTCCCGCTCGTGGCGTACACGGTGAACCCGAACTCGTGGAAGCGCGCCGCGAGTCGTGCCGCTGCGGGCTTATCCGCATCGTTTACGGTGAAGAAGACCGCGCCTTCACTCGGCAACGCGTTGTCCGCCGCAATCTGCGACTTGAGGAACGCCGCGCCGAAGTCTTCGTCGATGCCCATCACTTCACCGGTGGAGCGCATCTCCGGGCTGAGCACGGGATCGAACTCGCGGAACTTGTTGAACGGGAAGACGGCTTCCTTCACGCTCGTGTACGGCGGAATGATCTCTTCGGTAAAGCCGACGTCGGCCAGCGTTTCCCCGAGCATGAGGCGCGCGGCCACCGACGGCAACGACACACCGATGGCCTTTGACACGAACGGGGCCGTGCGCGACGCGCGCGGGTTTACTTCGATCACGTACACTACGCCGTCCTTGTAGGCGTACTGCACATTGATGAGGCCGATCACACCGAGCTTGCGCGCAAAGGCGACGGTGTGCGCCTTCATCTGGGCGACGGCTTCGGGCGGAATGAGATACGGCGGCAGAATGCACGCCGAGTCACCGGAGTGGATGCCGGCGCTCTCGATGTGCTCCATCACGGCACCGATCACCACATTGGTACCATCGGAGAGTGCATCGACGTCGGCTTCGAAGGCGTCTTCGAGGAAGCGATCCACCAGCACGGGGCGATCTTCAGAAACGCGCGCCGCGCGCTCGAAGTAATCACGCAGCGACGGTTCGTCGTGCACGATTTCCATCGCGCGTCCACCCAGCACGTATGACGGACGCACAAGAACCGGGAAGCCAATGTTCTTGGCAATGGCCACGGCTTCGTCGACGCTGGTCGCCGTCCCGTTCGCGGGCTGCTCGATACCGAGCTCGCGCGCAATGACTTCGAAGCGCCGGCGATCTTCTGCCGCGTCGATGGCGTCGGGCGACGTGCCGAGGATGGTGACCCCGGCGGCCTCGAGCGGGCGGGTCAACTTGAGCGGCGTTTGTCCACCGAGCTGCACGATGACGCCAAGCGCGTTCTCGCGCTGGACGATTTCGAGCACGTCTTCAAGCGTCAACGGCTCGAAGTACAACTTGTCGGAGATGTCGAAGTCGGTCGAAACCGTCTCCGGATTCGAGTTGACCATGATGGTCTCGTAGCCCTGCTCGCGCAGCGCGAGCACGGCGCGCACGCAGCAGTAGTCGAACTCGACACCCTGTCCGATGCGGTTGGGACCCGACCCGAGAATGACGACCTTCTTCCGTCCCTCGGTCGCGGCTTCACTCTCTTCGTCATAGCACCCGTACAGATACGGCGTGCTCGACGGAAATTCACCGGCGCAGGTATCGATCATCTTGTACGACGGACGGACACCGAGCGACCAGCGCAGCGTGCGTGCTTCGGTCTCGGTTTGCCCGCGCAACGACGCGAGCTGACGATCGGAGAAGCCGAACCGTTTCATGCGGCGCATGGTATCGGCGTCGACCTGCGACTGCTGCTGGTACCACGACTCAGCATCGAGCAATTCCTTCATCTGCTCGAGGAACCACGGATCGACCCCGCTGATCTCGTACAGCTCAGCGGTGGACATGCCCAGCATCATCGCGCGCTTGAGCTGGAAGATGCGCTCGGGCGTGGGACGACGCAGTGCCCCGCGCAGCTCTTCCTTCGAGCCTTCGGTGAGGCGGTCATCGACCAGACGCTCGCCGATGGTCCAACCGCTGCGGCCGGTCTCGAGGGCACGAAGGGCCTTCTGGAAGGCTTCCTTGAACGTGCGGCCGATGGCCATGGACTCACCCACGGACTTCATCTGCGTGGTAAGTCCCGGATCGCTGGAGACGAACTTTTCGAACGCGAAGCGCGGGCACTTGACGATGACGTAGTCGAGGACCGGTTCGAAGCTCGCGGGCGTGGTCTTCGTGATGTCGTTGGGGACTTCGTCGAGTGTATACCCGACGGCGAGCTTGGCGCCGATGCGCGCGATGGGAAAGCCCGTCGCCTTGGACGCGAGCGCCGATGAGCGCGACACGCGCGGGTTCATCTCGATGACGATGAGTTCGCCGTTCACCGGATTGACGGCAAACTGCACATTGCACCCACCGGCATCCACGCCGATCTCGCGAATGATCGCCACGGCGGCATCGCGCATGACCTGATACTCGCGGTCGGTGAGCGTCATGGCCGGTGCGACGGTGATGGAATCACCGGTGTGCACACCCATCGGATCGAGATTCTCGATCGAGCAGACGATGACGACGTTGTCGGCGCAGTCGCGCATGACTTCGAGCTCGTACTCCTTCCAGCCGAGGAGGGAGCGCTCGATGAGCACCGAATGCACCGGCGACAGGTCGAGTCCGCGACGCACCATCGTATCGAACTCTTCGCGGTTGTACGCGATACCACCGCCGGTGCCGCCGAGCGTGAACGACGGGCGGATGATGGCGGGGAAACCGGTGTTCTCGACGGCCGCCATCGCTTCGTCGATCGAGGTGACCGTGGTGCCGGTGGGGCACTTGAGCCCGATTTTCTCCATCGCATCGGCGAAGAGCTTGCGATCTTCGGCAACGCGGATGGCGCGTGCATTGGCGCCGATGAGCTGGCAGCCATACTTGTCGAGCACCCCGCTGTCGTACAGCGCGAGCGCCACGTTGAGTGCCGTCTGCCCGCCCATCGTGGGGAGCACGGCATCCGGGCGTTCCTTCGCGATGACCTTCTCCACGAATTCCGGCGTCACCGGTTCGACGTACGTCCGATCGGCGAACTCCGGATCGGTCATGATCGTCGCCGGATTGGAATTGACGAGGATGACTTCATAGCCTTCCTCGCGCAGCGCCTTGGTGGCCTGCGTCCCGGAATAATCAAACTCAGCGGCCTGCCCGATCACGATCGGCCCGGAGCCGATCACGAGAATCCGGTGCAGGTCAGAACGTCGCGGCATGGAGGAGGTCTTCGATGATGTCGTCGAGTGAACGCTGCGCACGCCAACCAGTGGCGTGCTGCAACTTTCGCGAATCCCCGATGAGCACGGGGACGTCAACCGGTCGGACCAGTGCGGGATCTTCGGTGGGCACGGCGCGCGAACCTGTGCGCGCCAGCACCTTGTCGAGCACCTGCTGCACCGACCATCCGGTGCCACTGGCCACGTTGTACGCCTCGCCGGGCGTGCCCCGCTGACAGAGAGAAATATACGCAGCTACCACGTCACTTACATGCAGGAAATCGCGGACCGGCGAACGATTTCCGACCGGCATGGGGGTACCAGCGGGTGCGCTGGAGAGCTCGCGGGCGCGGTGGGCGAGCGCGGGGAGCAGGAAGCGCGGTGGCTGCCCTGCTCCGCTGTGGTTGAAGCTCCGTGCCACGACCACCGGCAGCGCCGTTGCCCGCCACAATTGCAGCGCCAGTACTTCCTGTGCGGCCTTGGTGGCGGCATAGATGGTGCGCGGAGCCTGAACCGCGGTCTCGACCAACGGCATCGTGTGCGATGCGTCGCGGCCATACTGTTCAGCGCTGCCAACGATGAGCACCGTCGGGTTCACCGCCGCGCGTTGCTGCTCGAGGTGATGGAGCAGCCGGGCGGTCGCGGTGACGTTCACGTCCCATGCGAGCGCCGGATCGGCCGCCGCGGTGGGCAAGTGTGAAATCGCAGCGAGGTGAATGACGGTGTCGGGGCGCGCGGTTTGGACAGCATGGCGCACGTACGCGTCGTCCCGCAGGTCGCCGAGCAGCCAGGTGATCCCGGACGGTTCGGGCGGAACGCGCGGGGAGGCCGATGGTACGTTCGGATCGGTCGCGAGCGCGAACAGCTCGCCCCCCTCCGCGGCCAGCGCCGGGAGGAGCCACTGGCCGACAAAGCCAGCGGCCCCGGTGACGAGCACGCGCCCCAGCGGACGCCCGTCGATCGCGCTCACTTCGCGCGATGGTAACGTGCGAGGTCGGCCTCAACCATCATCTCGACGAGCTGACGGAAGTTCACCTTGGGCGTCCAGCCCAGCTGGGTCTTGGCCTTGGCGGGATCGGCCACGAGCAGATCGACTTCGGCGGGGCGGAAGAAACGCTCGTCCTGCACGACGTGATTGCGATAATCGAGGCCGGCGGCGCCAAAGGCGAGGTCGCAGAACTCCCGTACGGAGTATGTCTCTCCGGTGCCGATGACGTAGTCATCGGGCTCGTCCTGCTGCAGCATGCGCCACATGGCATCGACGTAGTCGCCGGCGAAGCCCCAGTCGCGCCGCGCGTCGAGATTGCCAAGACGCAACTCGTGCTGCAACCCGAGCTTGATGCGGGCGACGCCGTCGGAAATCTTGCGCGTGACGAACTCGAGACCACGGCGCGGCGACTCGTGATTGAACAGAATGCCGCTCACCGCGTACAGATCAAAACTTTCGCGATAGTTCACGGTGATCCAGTGCCCGTACACCTTGGCGACGCCGTACGGCGAGCGCGGGTAGAACGGCGTGCTTTCGCGCTGTGGTGTTTCCACCACTTTACCAAACTGTTCGCTCGAGCTGGCCTGATAGAAGCGCGCTTTGGGAGCGGCTTTGCGCAGTGCTTCGAGCATGCGCGTGACGCCGAGCGCGGTGAATTCTCCGGTCAGTACGGGCTGATTCCACGAGGTCTGCACAAAGCTTTGCGCGGCGAGATTGTAAATCTCGTCTGGCTCGGCGGCTTGTACGACATCGGTGAGCGACGTCTGGTCGAGGAGATCAGCGGAGACGAGTTCGACGCGATCGACGAGGTGCGCAATGCGCTCGTACGGCGTGGTCGACGAGCGACGCACGACGCCAACGACGCGATAGCCTTTCTCGAGGAGTTGCTCGGCGAGATACGAGCCGTCCTGGCCGGTGATCCCGGTAATGAGCGCGGTTTTGGTCACGAGCGGATCCGTTCAGTGTTGTAGTCGAGTAGATGACGGTGCGCCATCACGGTGGTACCGATGAACCCGACTTGCCTGCTGTTGGATACACGACGCGGGGAGACCGCTTGTGAGCGAGCTCCCCGCGAGGTGTGCAACGATGGGCGAATTACGCGACGGCGACCTGACCGCGCGGTGCACGCGGCACCTTGCCGGCGGCGAGGCAGCGAGTGCAGACCTTCACCTTGATGACCTTGCCCGCTTCGAGCGTGCGCACGACCTGGAGATTGGGCTTCCAGGTACGACGCGTCTTGTTGTTGGCGTGCGAGACGTTGTTGCCGAAGGCAACACCCTTGTCGCAGCTGTAGCAGCGGTTGCGATTGATAGGCATGGGTGTCTCAGCTCAGGATCAGTTCGATGCGCGCCATTTCAGCACCGTCACCTTTGCGGTGGCCGGTCTTGAGAATGCGCGTGTAGCCACCCGGACGCGTCGCGAAGGCGGGGCCGAGCTCCTGGAAGAGCTTGTCCGCGGCTTCACGCTTGTGCACGTGCCGTCCGGCGAGCCGGCGCGCGTGCAGCGTGCCGGAGCGGGCCTTGGTGATGAGCTTTTCGACGAACGGGCGGAGCTCCTTGGCCTTGGCCTCGGTCGTCTCGATCGCGCCCTGCTCAATGAGCGAGGTCGCGAGGTTGCGAAGCAGCGCGAGGCGCTGCTCACTGGTCCGCCGAAGCTGGCGGTTGGCCTTACGATGGCGCATGGGAGTTCAATCCTCGTCTTCGTCGTCGTCGGGCGCGTTTTCGGCAGCGCGGCTGGGCGGAGTGCCCATGTCGAGGATACGGACACCGTCCGTGGATTCCTCATAGCGCATGCCGAAATTGAGCCCTTCCTTCTCGAGCAGCGCGGCGATTTCCTGCAGGGACTTCTTGCCGAAGTTCTTGACCTGAAGGATTTGCGCCTCGGTCTGGCGAACCAGATCGCCGAGCGAGCGGATGTTGGAGTTCTTGAGTGAATTGACGGAGCGAACCGACAATTCGAGGTCGTCGATGGGAGTGCGGAACAGCTCAGCGAGACGGATGGCATCCGAGTTGGCGCCATCGCCGGCCGCGCCGGGCTGCGCGGAGGCCGACGACCCAAAGCCCACGAAGTACTGGAAGTGGGTTTGGGCGAGGGCTGCCGCATAGCTCACGGATTCCTCGGGCGACATCGTGCCGTTGGTTTCGACGGTGAGCGTGAGGCGGTCGTAGTCGGTGCGCTGCCCGACGCGGGTTTCCGCGACGGTGAAGTTGGCCCGACGGACCGGATTGTAGATGGCATCGATCCGCACGACATCGACCGGGAGGTTCTTGTCGGCCGGATGCTGGTCGCTCTCGACGTAGCCGCGTCCCTTGTTCACGTAGAGTTCGACGGTGAAGTCGCGCTCGTCGGTGATGGTGAAGAGATGGTGCGACGGGTCGATGACGCGCACGCCGCCGGTGGCGATGATGTCTGCCGCGGTGACGGTGCCCGGTCCCGACTTGACGATGCGGAGCACGGTCTGCTCGACTTCGTCGGGGAGGGACAGGGTGAGCGTCTTGAGGTTCCCGATGATCTGGTGCACGTCTTCCACAACGCCGCCGATGGTCTGGTGCTCATGCACCACCCCATCGATACGGAACGCCCACACGGCGGAGCCACGGAGCGACGACAGGAGCAGTCGGCGCATCGCGTTGCCCAGCGTGTGTCCGAAGCCGCGTTCGAGCGGCTGCAGACGGAATTCGGCCAGATTGGGATTGTCCTCGCGCTTGGTTGCTTCAACCAGCTGCGGGCGGACCAGCCCGGAAAGATCGATCGTTGCCATGGAGAGTCTGAAGATAAAAGGTCACGCCGGTATCGTACCGACGACGCGCTGCCTCGCCCCGAACGCGTGGCAGCCCCGTAGAGGGGTTCGGGCCCCGACCAGCTCCTGCGATTACTTCGAGTACAGTTCGACGACGAGCTGTTCCTGCGCGGCGAGCGGGATGCTCGTACGCTGCGGCTTCTCGAGCACGCGGCCGCTGAACGACTCCTTGTCGACCGCGATCCACGAGAGCGAGCCACCGCGCGACGCCTGCTCCATCGCGCTCATGACGAGCACGAGTTCGCGCGAGCTCTGCTTGACGCGCACTTCCTCGCCCGGACGTACCTGGTACGACGGGATGTCGAGGAGGCGACCCTTCACTTCGATGTGGCGGTGGCGGATGAGCTGACGCGCAGCCTTGCGGCTGGGCGCAAAGCCCATGCGGTACACCACATTGTCGAGACGGGTTTCGAGGGCCGCGAGCAGGTTGTGACCGGCGATGCCGGCCTGCGACGCGAC
>JAIXTI010000018.1 GCA_027484025.1 bacterium | reverse complement strand
GCGCTCACTGCGGCACTCGCCGCGTTCGCACTACGAAACGCCTTCTCTAGGCGCTCAACCTCAGCCCGTACCGCTTTGATCTTCGGCTCAATGCCCAAGAGGCCGCCCAGCTCCCCGATTCCCCGCGCGCGACGCCTCTCTTCGGGGGACGCGTTATCGGCCGCCAGCGCGAAGTTTTGGTCTCCTGAGAAGAGTTGAGTTTGGCGGCGACTCAGGCCGGCCAAGTCCTTCGAACTGGCCAGCGCCCGAATGTCATTCTGTACCGAGATAGCTGTCCGCTTGGCCTCTTCGCGAGCCTGCAAAAAGAGCGCGACAATGGCCGACGCTGCCACACCTACACCGGTCACTAGGGCGCCGGCGGGACCGAATAGCTCTGCGAAGTTACCGACAGCGGCACCCAGCGCGAGCACCCGAGAGGAGCCCTCCGACTGCAGCGCGAAGATCGCCTGTGATACTCCAGTCACACCAGCGGCCGCCTTTCGCGCCTTGTCTACGGTGATATCGAGGCCGGCGGCAACCTTGGAGCTCGCGAGTTCGGAGGCCCGTCCGGAGTCCTGGCTCGCGCGCGCAAGGTTCTTCGCCTCCTGCTGCGCAGCCCTGAACGCCGACGTCAGCCCCGATGCATCGGCCGTGATCTGTGCCGCGAGGGCGGTTGTTTTGGTCGTCATGCACCCGCCCGGCGCTGGAGGAGCGCGCGCATTTCGGGTCGCAAAAAAGTCGTAGTGCGGATGGAAATCGGCGTGATTCGGTGGTACCCTGTACGTTCCGCTTCACTCTGTAGCCCTGCACTGCTGGGGCCTGTCGCAGCCTTAGGAGCTGGCGGGGCAACCCATCCCGGTTCGAGTCCGGGCGTTCGCATGTGAGAGGGGAAATGGCCAAAACACCGAGCGCGTGCGCGCCGCTTCAGATGATCGATTCGCGAACGCCGCCGCTTGCATTGAGGAGCCGTTGACCGAACCTGTTGACGACGAGCGTGTAGCGAAGGCGGCGCGGGTCTTCCCGTGCGCCCAGTGTGGTGCGTCGCTCACCTTTGAGCCCGGCATCAGCCGGCTAGTCTGTTCCGCCTGTCGCGCGGTGAATGAACCGCCCGCGGTCACCGACGCCGAGCGCGCCGTCGCGCTGGAAGAGCTCGACTATCTGGCGCAGCTGCGCCAGCAGGCGGGCGGTGAGCCGGAGCTCAGCCGTCAGCTCGTGGAGTGTCCGCAGTGCGGCGCGCGCACGGAACTGGGTGACCATGTAGTCGCCGACCGCTGCGCATTCTGTGCGACCTCGCTCGTGTCCGTGGCGGCGCACGAGGGGCGACAGATCCGGCCTCGTGGCGTGGTGCCGTTTGCGGTGGAGCAGTCGCGCGCCCAGGAGACGTTCCGGCAATGGATCGCTGGGCGCTGGTTTGCGCCGAATGCCCTCAAACGCACCGTGACGAACCTCGAGCGCGTGCGTGGCGTCTACCTGCCGTGCTGGACCTTCGACGCCCGGACCACCAGTCACTACGTCGGACAGCGCGGCGTTGACCGGCAGGTGCAGGACACGAGTACCGACTCGTCGGGCAAGACCGTGGTCGTGACGCGGACGGTCACCGACTGGTACCCGGCCTCCGGTGTCGTCACCCTGACATTCGACGACACGCTGGTGCCGGCTTCCCACAGCCTGCCCGACAAGTTCGCCAGCGTGCTCGCCGACTGGGATATCACCGCGCTCGTACCATTCGCCAGCGATTACCTGGCCGGCTTCACGACCGAAGCGTACCAGATTGGCCTCGAGCCCGCATTCGAGGAGGCCAAGGTGCAGTTCGGCCAGGGCATTATCGCGGCGGTGCATCAGGACATCGGAGGCAATCACCAGCGGGTGCACGACGTGACCACGCGCTACGATGACGTCACGTTCAAGCACATCCTTTTGCCGGCGTGGATCTGCTCCTACCGCTTCGGCGACAGGTCATGGTGCGTCGTCGTCAACGGACAGACCGGCGCCGTGCGCGGCGATCGTCCGTGGTCGATTGTCAAGCTCACGCTTGCCGCGCTCGTGGTATTGACCATTGTCGCGGTACTGGTGGTGCTCAATCAGCGGCAGTAGGAGGACGCGACTGTCGTGGTGGGTCTAGCGACGATCGCCTCCCCGAGCGGGCGCGAAGCCCAGTTCGCCGTGGTACCCTTTTCGCTCTGAATCCCGACCGCAGCCCACTTTGGCTGTCAACGGATTCTTGCGATGAGGAGACAGCACGTGCAAACGCAGTACGCAATGCAGGACACAACCCTTCCGGCATATGGCCACGGGCGCGCGCCGTACCGCAGGGTCGCGATGGTCGCGAGCCTCGCCGTCTTTGCGTTCTCCGCCTGTAAGGATCGAGGCGATGATTCGAGCGCGACGTCCGCCTGGACACCCAATCGCAGCGATGTCGTCATGGGCGTTCCGTCTGCCGAGGTGGTGAACGCCATCAAGGCGACGCTCCAAACGCGGCCGCCAACGATGACGGCCAGTCGCTGGAAGTACGTGGAACGCCTGTACTTGGCGTACGACAATGTCCCCCTCTGGCTCGACGCGAACGGTTTTCAGGAGGCTCGCAGCACGGCGCTACTCCGCGCCCTACTCGACGCAGGCACCGATGCCATTCGCATCGACGCATATCCGCTCGATGAACTGGTCTCGGCGCTCGGCGCCGTTCGCCAGAACAAAACGCCCTCCGCGGCGCAGTTGGCGAGTGCGGATCTTCTTCTTACGTCGGCCTACGTTTCGCTCTCCGAAGATCTGCTGACGGGACAGCTCGATCCCCGATCGCTCGAACAGGATTGGCATATTGCGGCCAATCGCGAGGCGATCGACAGCGCCGTCGCGCGCAGCCTGCGCGATGCACGTCTCGACTCGGCCATTGCACGTATGCGCCCGCAGGATGCCGATTACACCGCGCTCCGGCGTGCGCTCGTGCGCTTCCGCACCGTGGTCGATGACGGCGGATGGCCCGCGGTACCGACCGGCAAGGCGATCAAGCCGGGGCAAACCGATGCGCCCGCGCGCCTCGCAGCGCTGCGCACCCGACTCCGCCTCGAGGGGTTCGGCACAGACACGAACGCCCCTTCCACTGGAGCGGGCATGTACGATGCCACGCTGGCCGCGAACGTGGCGGCGTACCAACAGCATCACGGGATTGTAGTGGACAGCGTGCTCGGCGAGGAAACCGTCCAGTCGCTCAATCGGACGGCACAGTATCGACTCGCGCAGATCGCGGCCAATCTCGAGCGATACCGCTGGCTGCCGCGATCCTTCGGCGAACGGTACATCGTGGTAAACGTCCCCGCCTTCCGCCTCGAAGCACACGACTCCACCGGCGTTCTCGCCATGAAGGTGATCGTCGGCAAGGAATTCGAAGGGCGGAAGACGCCTGTGTTTGCCGACTCCATGGAGACGGTCGTATTCCGACCGTACTGGAACATCACGCCGAATATTCAGGCCGGCGAGACCGCTCCCAAGATCGCCGAGAATCCCGCGTACATGAAGGAGAACGATCTCGAGTACTTCAAAGACGGCGGCGAAACACGTATCAGGCAGAAACCCGGCCCGAAGAACTCACTGGGGCTCGTGAAGTTTCTCTTTCCGAACTCGTTCAACATCTACTTGCACGACACGCCGGAGCAGGCGCTCTTCGACCAGGATGTGCGCGGATTCAGTCACGGGTGTATTCGTCTCGAAAAGCCCGCCGAACTCGCGCAGTGGGCGCTCGGTTGGGACTCCACGCACGTGAACACAGCCATGCACGAGGGCGAAGACAATCAGTCCGCCAAGCTCTCGCGCAAGATTCCAGTGTTCATCGTGTACGCCACCGTGTACGAGCGCGACGGCCGGTTGTACTTCGGGAACGACGTGTACAGTCGTGACGATGCCATGGTGGCGGCCGTCGCCGGGAGCGTCACGCCGAGTGAGACTGCAGTGCGTCAGCTGAGCGCATTGCGAAAGCTCGTGGGAGGCTGACCTGCCGGAGCAACGAGCCCCCGAAACTGGCAACCTTCCCATCTCCCGTGCATACTCGCTGATGAGCGCGTCATCCGCCTACTCCGTCTGCACGAGCATTCCGGCCAATGCACGTCCGCCTGTCCCTTCCCCCTACCACCGCGTTGTCGCTGACCCTTCTCTGTCTGCTTCCAGCGACGGCGACGGCGCAGGCGCAGGCGCAGCGTTCAACTGCCGCCCAGGAAGCGCCGTTCGACGTGCTCATCACACGCGGGCGCGTGATCGACGGCACCGGGACTCCGGCCCGGCGGGCTGACGTTGCCGTCAAGGGCGGCCGGATTGTCCGCGTGGCCGCACGCATTGCAGGTGCGGCGCGGGATACGATCAACGCGAGCGGGTTGATCATCGCGCCGGGCTTCATCGACCCGCACGCCCACATCAGCGCTATCGCCGAGCAGCCGGCTGCCGAGAACTTTCTCAGGCAGGGGATCACCACGATCTTCAACTCGCTGCACAGCCTCGATCAGCCATATCCGTTGGGCACATTTCTCGATACGCTGCGCATTGCCCCCAACACGCTCTGGACTGCGGGACACACCTGGGCGCGCAAGCGGGTCATGGGGACGCAAAACCGTGCCGCCACCGCCGCAGAACTCGACAGCATGCGCGTGCTCGTGTCGCGGGCCA
Organism: bacterium; assembly: GCA_027484025.1. GTDB lineage: Bacteria > Gemmatimonadota > Gemmatimonadetes > Gemmatimonadales > Gemmatimonadaceae > Gemmatimonas. The sequence goes on along the minus strand of JAIXTI010000018.1, from coordinate 20,524 downwards.
TGGACGATGGCGCCTTTGGCCTGGGCACGGGGCTCGAATACATCCCTGCCGTCTATGCGCCGCCGGAAGAGATTGTGGCGCTCGCTCAGGCCGCCAAACGCCCTGGCTCGTTGTACGTCACGCATTTGCGCGATGAAGGAGTGGCGCTCGAGCTCGCCCTGGCCGAAGCCATCGATGTAGGGCGGCGCTCGCTGCAGCCCGTGCATGTGAGCCACCTCAAGAGCACCGGCAAGGCCAACTGGGGCAAGAGCACCGCCGTGCTGGCCGGATTCGATGCGCTCAATACCCGCGGTGCGCGCATTTCGTTCGACGTGTACCCGTACAACGCGTACAGTACCTACTCCGACGTGCTCTTCCCTGGATGGGTCTTGGCAGACGGGCAGGACTCCGTGACTGCCAGACTGCGCAACCCGGCGTTGCTCACACGCGTACGCCGGGAAATGCGCGACATCTTCGAAGCGCAAACCGGTGGCACCGCCAGCAGTGTGCGCTTTCGCACGATGCCTACGGCGCCGGAGTTCGCGGGCAAGACGTTGGCGGAATACCTCACGGCGCGCGGCCAGCCAGTATCTCTCGACGCAGCCATCGAGGCACTTATCGCCTTGCAGCGAGACGGCGGCTTTACGGCGATTGTGGAGGCGATGAACGAGCGCGACATCGAAGCGTTTCTCACACACTCGGCCGCCATGGTCTCCACCGACGGCGACCTGGTGACGCCCGGGAAAGGCCTCCCGCACCCGCGCAGCTACGGCGCGTTCCCGCGCGTCGTCTCATACTATGTGAGGCAACGGAAACTCATGAGTCTGGAAGCGGCCATCGCCAAGATGACGACGGTGCCCGCACGCGCGCTGGGGCTCGGCGATCGCGGGGTCGTGCAACCGGGAAAGATCGCCGACCTCGTGCTCTTCAATCCCACGACGTTCGCCGACAAAGCCACGTACACCGATCCACATCACTACGCCGAGGGCGTCGTGCATCTGTTCATCAACGGCCAAGCGGTCATTCGCGATGCCAAAATGACCGGTGCCCGCCCAGGCCAAGCGCTGAGACGGGCACCCTAGCCTGCCAGACCGCACGCGCTGTTCAGGGCATGCGCGACATCAGCAAGTTCGTCATGCGGCCGCCGGGGCCAATACTCACGTTCACGCGCACGTCGCCAGTGGCGAAGCGCGCACGATACACGAAGGTGCGATCGTCGCCTTCTACGCCCGTGGCGAGCACCTCGAGGGCACTGAGAGCCCCCAAAGGCTGAAGAAGCCGGGCGTAGCCGGCACTCATGCGTGGCACCAGTGTCGTGCGCACGAACTCGAAATCGTCCAGCGCCAGTTCGCCGCGCGCGATCTTTGCCAGCACGGTCTTGAGATACGTGGTCACCTCAGGAGCGCGATCCGTGAGCGGCACCGTGGGCACGGGCGCGGTGATGAGCGCTGAATCGACGGCCCCTGCCATTCGCGCGGAAATGATAGGCGGCAGGTTGGCACTCGAATTGGTCAGTACGACCACCGCGACATCGCTGGGCTCATAGCGCGACAGCTGCGTGCGGAACCCCTGCCACGAACCGCCATGCTGCAGCACACGCTGACCGTTGAGCTGTTCGAGGAACCATCCGTAGCCGTAGCCCTGCGGGTTGCCACTGGTGAGCCGCACGGGCGAAAGTATTTGCTCCCAGCTGCTCTTGCTCAGCACCCGCCGGTCACGCACGACGGCGTTCCACGCGACCATATCGCGCAGGCTCACGAGCAATGAACCGTCGGCGGTCGTGTTCAGCGTTGGCGATACCCACTCCTGATGCAGATACGTGCCGTCCTGTACACGATAGCCGGACGCCCGCTGCGCGACGATCTCCGCTTCGGTAATGATGCGAATGGTGGGCATCCCTGCCGGCGTGAAAATGCGCGCGCGCAAATACTCCCAGTACGGACGCCCCGTCACCTTGCTCATGATCACGCCGAGCAGCACGTAGCCCGTATTGGAGTAATTCCAGCGACTCCCCGGCGGAAACTCCGGCGTAAGCGCATACGCCATGTTCGCCAGCTGTGCTTCGGTAAAGTCGCGCCGGTAATCCATCGTGGCGCTGGTGTAGTCGGGAATGCCGCTCGTGTGCGACAGCAGATGGCGGATCTTGATCCCCTGCCAAGCGGCGGGTGCCTCAGGCAAGTACGTGCGAATGGAAGAATCGAGCGCGACACGATTCTCTTCCACCAACGCCATGATGCCGGCCGCGGTGAACATCTTGCCCATGGAGCCCGACAGGAACATCGTCTCGTTGGTGACGGCTCGTTGCTGCTCCATATTGGCCAGCCCGTAGCCCTTGCTCATGAGCACGCGGTCGCCGCGCACGATCGCCACCGCCATACCGGGAATGCGCTGCCGCTCCATTTCGTCGCGCGCAATGGCATCGATGGCCGCTTCGTTGAAGGCCAGACCGCCGCGAGGCACCTCGTCGCTGCGCCACCACGGTGACGGCAGCGACGCGACCTTGGGGGCGACCTGATCGAGCGTTTCGGCGTCGTAGAGCGCGCCCCCCTTCATCACCCACCGCACCGCACTGCTGTTGCGAATATCGCTCAGCGGATCACGGTCCAGCACCACCAGATCGGCCAACTTACCCGGCTCGACACTCCCGATATCCGCGTCGAGCCCAATCGCCTCGGCGCTGTTCAACGTGGCAACGCGAAGCACCTCGAGCGGACGCATCCCGCCCTGCGCGAGCAGGCGCATTTCCCAATGCACTTGCAGCCCTTGCATTTCGCCGTGCCCTCCAAGCGCCACCTTGCCGCCGGCGCGAAGAATCGCGGTCGCGCCCGCCGACGTCTCCTTGTCGTTGTAGTCTTCGTCGGGAAAGGCCAATAGGCGCGTGGCCGTGCGCGCATAGAGTTCGCTGCGGGGAAAGAAGCGCGACAGCTTGGGATCGTCGAAGGGCCGCTCCTGCGCCAGCAACCGATACACGGGGAGCGCACCGCCGAACGACACGAGCAGCGTCGGCGTGTAGTGAATGCCGCTACGCGCCATGAACTGCACCACATCGTCGTGCAACGGCGCATTGGGGAAGGCGTGCTCGTTGCCGAAGAACCCATCGAGCGCATGCGTGAGGTCCATCTTGGTGTCGGCGCCGCCCTCAGTGGTGGGCAACAGACCAAGCTCGCGGCTCGCCTGCACTACCCACTGCCGCTGCTGACGGTTCCCCACCATGTAGCTCTTGATCAGGTGCGTGCCGTACTCGTCGCGATAGCGCTTGAGCGTCAACCGCACGTCGCCCAGCGACTTGAAATCGGTTTCCGCAAACACGCCCGGGCCAGTACTGAACACACGCGGGCTGGCGAGTCCTGCGACCTCCACCAGATCGGCATACGCAAAGATCTCGGCGCTCGTTTGCGGATCACGCACCGTCGTCACACCGTACGCGAGATTGGCGTACATGGACGGCGTCTCGGGCTCCAGCAGCTCACGGCGGTACTGCCAGTGCGCGTGAATGTCCACAATGCCCGGCATGATCGTCTTGCCGCTCACGTCCACAATGCGCGCCGTGGACGGGAACGTCACCGCGCCTCGTGCACCGACCGCAGCAATGCGGCTATCCGTGACGACGACATCGGCGTTGTCGATGACCTGGTCGCCCTTCATGGTGATGACCTTGGCGCCTCGCAGTACCGTAGTACCACGCGAAACGACGCGAGGCGCAGTCACCGCCAGCGATTGCGAAACGACGGCGCTACCCGCTGCCACGTCACGCTGGTGCAGCGTCGCGCCCGTCACCCACGCTACCGTCTGCCCGCGCGGTGCCCAGGCCAGCGAGGTCACCGTGGGCCCGGAGATATCGGGAATGCCGCCCAGAGCGAGCAGCTGCGGCTCGAGGGCTTTGCCCGGCACACTGTCGCGTGCCACCAAGGGCACCGTCCAGACGCGATCACCCGCGAGCACCGCCACATGGCGGCCATCGGGACTCACCCGAAGCTCCGCACCCACGGGCGAGCCCGCTGGCCCGGAGAGTCCTGTCACCCGCGCGTGGACCCGGCGATCGAGCCCGGCCGTGCTCGTCGACACCAATCCGGCAGGCGCGCTGAACCAGAGTCGACTCGTGTCGCTGGTGAAGTGCGGGTGACGCATACCCGAGGCACGCGCGACGGTGCGCGTGGCGCCGCCCTGCGCACTTACCTGAACGATCATCGCATCGGTGGGCAGCGGCACCGGCTGCGCCCGCGCCGTACTCGCCGGCGCGCGCACGGCGTACAGCGCGCGGCCATCGGGAGTCCAGACGGGATCGATCCAGTACGCGCTGTCGCTGGTGAGTCGCACCGGCGCGCCGCCAGCGGCTCGCACCTTGTACAACGCGCCGCCTGCCGGGCCCCAAGTCACGTAGGCAATCCACTGCCCGTCTGGCGACCACGTGGGCATGAACGCCCGTGCGGCACCGGTCGGAAGCGCACGCGGCACGCCACCACGCGCCGCCCGCACGAACAGCTGGCCGAACATGGAGAACGCCACGCGCCCATCGACGGCGATGGCGGGCTGCTGCGCAAAGCGGCCACGCACCGAATCATCCGTGATGCGCCGCGGCGCGCGCAGCGGTTCGGGAAGTTCGGCGCTGACCTCGGCGCGAAACGGGATGATCACATCAACACCCGTCGCCACTTCGATGCGGTGCAGATGCCCGTCGTACGCAACGACAACCGCGCGATCGTCGGGAGTGAAAGCGTAGCCCGGCATCACGTCGCGCGAGGCGCGCGACTCGAGCTCATTGCGCTCGAGTGGCCATGCCAGCCAACGCTCAGATTCCGTCGCGAGATCGCGGACACGCAGCCCGGTTCGCCCACGGCTCTGCGCCATGTACGCGAGCGTGCGACCATCGTGCGAAAGCACCGGCGCCATGGCCAACGGCTCCTGCAGCACCACGGGCTCATCGACACCACTCGCCAGATCACGACGCATGACCATGCTCGAGGCGCCAAGGCGGCTGCCGTACGGACGTGGCGTCACCGCCGTGTAGTACAGCGACTTGCCATCGCGTGATGCGTGGGCCGAGTACGGTCCCGGTCCCGGTGAGGACACCAGCGGGGCCGCGGGCCCATTGGCGTTGATGATGACTTTGCTCCCCTGCCCCGACTGCACATCGAAGCGCCAGAGATCGGCGGTGCGCCCCTCGAGCACCGTGGCGTAAATGAACCGCCCGTCGGCCGACCACGCCGGTGACAACATGAGTGCACGCGGCATCCCGCTCACCGCTCGTGCCCCGCTTCCGTCGGCGGCAGCAACCCACACGTTGTCGCTGCCGCTCGCGTCGCTGATGAACGCGATCTGTTTTCCGTCGGGCGAATAGCGCGGTTGCGACTGAAACGCAGGACCACGCTGAATGGCACGCGCTTCTCCGCCTGCGGCGGAGACGGCATACAGGTCGCCGAGCAACTCGAACACGAGACGCGTTCCATCGGGCGCCACGTCGAGAGACATCCATGTGCCTTCGGTCGTGGAGAAGGACACGGTGCGCTGCGCCTGCAACGGCGACGAAAGGAGCACACTTACCAGGAGCGCTGCGGCACACGACCAGCGCGGGTGACCTCTCCGCGAGATTCGACACATAGTGAACTTCATGATGGACGATCACTCCGGGTGAATCGTGCGAGGCGGAACAGTGAGATGTCGTGCGATGTGCGATCGTGCTGGACCAGATCGGCGCAGATCTCTCCAATCACCGACGAAAACTTGAAGCCGTGGCCCGAACACGGTGAGACGAGCAGCACCTGCGGTGCCGATGGCGCGCGATCGATGATGAAATGCTCGTCGGGCGTATTGGTGAACAGACAGGTGGTGCTTTGGCGCATGGCCCCATTGGCCTGCGGGAAATAGCGTGACACGGCTTGGCGCAGTGTGTCTTCATCGCGCGCAGACACTGTGCGCGTCATGGTGTCGGGGTGCACGCGTTCGGCATGATGGTGATAGCATCCGATCTTGAAACCGGGGACGCCGTATTCGGGGAAGCCATAGTAGCGCCCCTCCTGCGCATCGAGTACGAAGACCGGAAAGCGCGACGGCGCAAACGCCTCCGGTTGGGCAATGTCGAACCAGCCGAGCACTTGCCGCTCTGGCGAAAGCACGGGGGCGAGTTCGGGCGCGAGGTCGGCCATCCAGGGGCCAGCCGACAGGACCACCTGCCCGGCGGTGTACTCCCCGGCGCTCGTGCGGACGCGCACGCCGCCGTGCTCCGGTACGACATCGAGGACCCGAGTGTTGGTGAGCACGGTGGCACCGGCCTGGATGGCGCGGGCCGTGTGCGCGGCGATGCAGCGTTCGGGGGTGACGAAGCCGGCGTCGGGCTGATAGACGGCCATGGCGTTCTCCGCCGGCACCCATCCCGGGAAGCGCGTGGCAATGCCACGAGCATCAAGGATTTCATGCGCCAGTTCGTGCTCCAGGCAGCTGCGCAACGAGCCTTCGAACACCTCGCTCCCTGCCCAGCCGACATCCAGCCCCCCCGTCACGTGCAACAGCGGCTCATCGAGCCCGGTCTCGAGGTCGCGCCACAGCGCAAAGGCCCGGCGCAGCAATGGCACGTACGACGGATGCTCGAAGTAGGCCAGGCGGATGATGCGCGTAAGGCCGTGTGACGAGCCATGACTGTGCCCCGGTTCGAACTGCTCGAGAGCCAGCACCCGAAGGCCGCGGGCGGCCATGTGGGAGGCCGCGGCGCTCCCCATCCCTCCCACACCAACCACGATGACGTCGTACGCTGTGGACATTGCCGGACACATGGACGTGAGGGAGCGGCACCGCCGGACAGCAGCCATCCCGGCGTGGCAGCGTCGAATACGCTGAGTTCGGCCCGAAATTACGGCCCGGGAGAGAAAAAACCATGAAGAAGAGGGGATTTTCCTTCTTGCCGAGCAGCGGTCCGGAACACATGCTAGCGATTGCCAGCATATCCCTCCCCAGGAGCACCGCATCATGGCAGCGACAGATGTGTCCGACCCGAACTACTATCACCGGGTTGTTGATTGCCAGTGGGCCTGTCCGGCTCACACCAACGTTCCCGGCTACATTCGCCTCATCGCCCAGGGCAAATACACCGAGAGCTATCTCCTCAACCGCGAGTCGAATGTCTTTCCGGGCATTCTCGGTCGCGTGTGCGACCGCCCCTGCGAGCCGGCGTGCCGGCGCGGGCGGGTCGAGGAAAAGCCCGTCGCCATCTGTCGCCTCAAGCGTGTCGCGGCCGACCACCGCGACGAGATCACGTCGTTTCTTCCCAAGGCGCCCACCGTCAAGAACGGCAAGCGGGTGGCGCTCATCGGTGCCGGTCCGGCCTCGCTGACGGTCGCCAACGACCTGCTGCCGCACGGCTACGACGTCACGATTTACGAGAAGAATGCGCAGCCCGGTGGGCTCATGCGCATCAACATCCCGTCGTTCCGTCTTCCCGCACAGGTGCTCGACGAAGAGTGCGGCTATGTGATCGACATGGGTGCTCACATGCGTTACGGGACACCGGTCGCGTCGCTCAAGGCACTGCTCGACGAAGGCTACGATGCGGTGTTCATCGGGAGCGGCGCGCCCAAGGGGAAAGAGCTCGATATTCCCGGTCGGTGGGATGCGCCCGATCAGGTGTTCATCGGCATCGACTTCCTTGCCAACGTGCACTTCAAGCACATCGAGCAGGTTGGGCCCCGCGTCATCATCATCGGGGTGGGCAACACCGCCATGGACTGCTGCCGAACCTCCAAGCGCCTTGGCGCCACCGACGTGAAGGTCATCGCGCGCCGCGGCAGGAAGTTCTTCAAGGCGTCACCGTGGGAGCTCGAAGACGCCGAAGAAGAACAGGTGGAGATCATCGAGAACCATGCCCCCAAGCGCATGGTCGTCGAGAACGGCAAGCTGGTGGGGATGGAGTTCGAGGTCCTGCAGTGGACCGAAGACGCCAACGGCAAGCAGTCGAGCACAGTGCTGAGCACCGTGATCATCCCCTGCGATCAGGTCATTCTCGCCATCGGGCAGGACAACGCGTTCGAGTTCGTCGAGCGCGACATCGGTGTGGAGTTCGACGCGAAAGGCATGCCGGTGGTGAACAAGCAGACGCATCAAAGCACGCACCCCAAGGTGTTCTTCGGTGGTGATGCCGCCTGGGGCCCGGAAAACATCATCTGGGCCGTCGCGCACGGACACGCTGCCGCCATCTCCATCGACCTCGCCTGCCATCAGCGCGACACCGTCGCCGACCGTCCGCCGTACGGCATGACGCTCGTGAGCGCCAAGATGGGCATGCACTCGTGGGCGTACGACAACGACTACGAAAGCAGCAAGCGCGCCAAGATGCAGCACGAGGAGCTCACGAAGCGCTTCAAGGATCTCGACACCGAAGTGGAGCTCGGCTTCACGGCCGAGCAGGTCGCCACAGAAGTGGGCCGTTGCCTCAATTGCGATATCCAGACGCACTTCACCGCGTCGACCTGCATCGAATGCGATGCGTGCGTCGACATCTGCCCCACCAACTGTCTCACCATCACCACCAACGGTACGCCGATCGACGAATTGCGCACGCGCCTTTCGGCGCCGGCGCTCAATACGTCGCAGGACATCTATGTGTCCGATGCGCTACCGCAAACCAAGCGCATCATGGTGAAGGACGAAGACGTCTGTCTCCACTGCGGCCTCTGCGCCGAACGCTGCCCCACAGCCGCGTGGGACATGCGCCTTTTCGACCTCAAGAAGCCAATGGCGGGCATGTTCGCCGGGATGGCCAGCGTATGAGCGGCATCAACGATTTCGCGTTCAAGATCGGCACCGTCAACGGTACGGGATCAGCCAGCGCCAACGGTCTGCTCATGCAGGCGATCTTCCGCATGGGGATCCCCGTCACGGGCAAGAACATCTTCCCGTCCAATATTCAGGGACTGCCCACCTGGTACGAAATTCGGGTGAGCAAAGACGGCTACACGGCCCGTCCCAGTGAAGTCGATCTCGTAGTCGCGCTCAACCCCGCGACCTACGCCAAGGATGTCGCCACCGTGCGCCCCGGCGGGTTTCTCGTCTACGATTCCTCGTGGCCGCTCGAACCGGATCTCGTACGCGAAGGCATCACCATTCTTGGCATCCCGTTCGGCAAGCTCTGCGTCGACAACTTCCAGGGAGACCGGGACCGCACGCTGCTGCGCAACATCGTCTACGCCGGCGCGCTGGCGGCGCTGCTCAGCATCGACATGGACGTCGTCGGCGCGATGCTCGCCGAGAAGTACGGCAAGAAGCCCAAGTTGCTCGACTCGAACCACAAGGCCATCAAGCTCGGCTACGACTACGCGCAGGAGCACTTTGCCTGTCCGCTGCCGTTCCACCTCGAGAAGATGGACGCGACCAGCGACTCCATTCTCATTGATGGCAATACGGCCTGTGCATTGGGCGCCGTGTACGCGGGGGCGACGGTCGGTGCGTGGTATCCCATCACGCCGGCAACGGCACTCATGGAACAGTTCAAGGCGTTCTGTGAGAAGTTCCGTGTGGACAAAGACACCGGCGTGCACAACTACGCCATCCTGCAGGCCGAAGACGAACTGGCTGCCGCCGGTATCGTGATCGGCGCTGGCTGGGCCGGTGCGCGGGCCTTCACGAACACGTCGGGGCCAGGCATCTCGCTCATGCAGGAATTCATCGGGCTGGCGTACTACACCGACATTCCCGCCGTCTTCTTCGACGTACAACGTTGTGGACCGGCGACCGGCATGCCCACCCGCACGCAGCAGGCCGACCTGCTTTCGCTGGCGTATGCCTCACACGGCGACACCAAGCACCTCGTGCTCTTCCCCGCCAACCCGGGCGAAGCGTTCGAAATGGCGGTGCAGAGTTTCGATTTGGCCGAGCGCTATCAGACGCCGGTATTCGTAGCCACCGATCTCGACATCGGCATGAACGACTGGATGGTCAAGCGCTTCCAGTGGGACGACAGTTATCGCCCCGATCGCGGCAAGGTGCTCGATGCCGCTGCACTGGAGAAGCTGCCCAAGTTCTCGCGGTACCTCGATGTGGACGGCGATGGCATCGCCGCACGTACACTCCCGGGCGTTGGCGGCAAGGGCGCGTACTTCGTGCGTGGATCCGGGCACGACAAACACGCGGCGTACACTGAAGACTCCGATGCCTATCAGGAGCTCGTCGACCGGCTCAAGCGGAAGTTCGAGCACGCGGCGACGGCCGTGCCACGGCCGGCGTATACGCTGCAGGCTGGCGCCGACATCGGACTCATCACCATTGGTGGCTGCGACGCCGCCGTGCGGGAAGCCGCCGATACGCTGCGCGCCCGCGGCATCGTCGTCGACATCATGCGCGTGCGCGGCTTCCCCTTCGCGGCCGAAGTGAAGGAGTTCTTCGATCGGCACGAGATGAACTTCGTCATCGAGCAGAACCGCGATGCGCAGCTCCGCTCACTGCTTGCCATCGAGCTCGGCATTCCGCGCGACGCCATGATTGCGGTCCTCGACTACGGCGGCATGCCGCTGACCGCCAAGGTCGTGGTGGACGCCGTCGCTTCCCACGTTCCCAGCAACACGAAGGTGTCCGCATGACCTCCATTGCCAAGCCGCCAGTCCGGCATCCGAGCTCGCGCACCAATGGTCTTGGGCTCACCATTCGTGACTACGAAGGCGCGATGTCCACGCTCTGCGCCGGGTGCGGTCACGACTCCGTGACGGCCGCCATCGTGCAGGCCGGGTGGGAGCTCGACCTTGAACCGCACCGCGTGGGGAAGATGAGCGGCATCGGCTGCTCGTCCAAAACGACGGCGTATTTCATGAAGCAGTCGCACGGATTCAACTCCGTGCATGGCCGCATGCCGTCAGTCACGTCGGGCGCCGCTGCTGCCAATCGCACGCTCACGTACATCGGCGTGTCCGGCGACGGCGATTCGCTCTCCATTGGATTAGGGCAGCTGTCACACGCCATCCGGCGCAACGTGAACATGCTGTACATGCTGGAGAACAACGGCGTGTACGGCCTTACCAAGGGCCAGTTCTCCGCATCGGCCGATATCGGCTCGATGTCCAAGAAGGGCGAGGCCAACGAGCAATCCCCTATCGATCCAGTGCTGCTGGCGCTCACGCTGGGCGCCACATTCGTCGCGCGTTCATTCTCCGGCGACAAGAAGCAGCTGGTGCCCATCATCAAGGCGGGGCTGACCCACAAAGGGTTCGCCATCATCGATGTCATTTCGCCCTGCGTGAGCTTCAACGATCACGAAGGCTCAACCAAGAGCTACGCCTTCACGCGTGAACACGAGGTGGAGGCGGTCCACGCCGACTTCATCCCGCTGCAGCGCGAAATCACGGTGGCGGAAACGCACGAAGAAGTCCGCACGGTCGTGATGCACGACGGCGCCTCCGTTCGCCTGCGTTCCACCGCCGACGATTACGACCCCACCAACCGCGAGTCGGCATACGCGCACGTTCGCGCCTGCCAGGCCCGAGGGGAAATCGCCACGGGGTTGCTCTTTGTCGATGAGAACGGGAAGGAGATGCACGATTATCTGCGCACCCCCGCCACCCCGCTCATCGATCTGCCGTACGACGCGCTGTGTCCCGGTTCGGCAGCGCTCGATTCACTGATGAAGCGCTTCCGCTAACGGCAATGCGCCTACCGCCGAGCCCCGTCGTGTCAGTCGACGAACGACGGGTACTCGGGCTGGTACATGGCGGCCGCGACCGCCTCTTCGAGATTGTCCGGACGCGGCGCCCGCGCGAGTCCGCGACGATACGCGATCTCCGCCACTTCGGTAGCGATGGCCTTGGAGACATCGCGAATGCGCGACAGGCTGGGGAAGATGCGCCCCATAGCCAGATCGTCTTCGCTCACCATGTTCGCCAGCGTCCGCGCGGCCGCCGCGAACATCTCGTCGGTCACGCGTGAGGCATCGGCCACCACGACTCCCAGGCCGACCCCCGGGAAGATGTAGGCGTTGTTCCCCTGGCCGGGCACGTGCGTTCGCCCCTTGTGCGTGACCGGCGCGAACGGACTGCCGCTGGCAAAGATCGCCCGGCCGTCTGTGCTCGCGTATGCCTCTCGCGCGGTGCACTCCGCCTTAGACGTGGGGTTGGAGAGCGCCATGACAATCGGTCGAGCATGCTGCCGCGCCATTGCGGCGAGCACCGGTGCGGTAAACGTTCCCGGCATGCCCGACACGCCGATGATGGCGTGCGGCTTGAGCGCCTCGACGGCTTCGAGCAACGACTCCGTGGCCGGGTAGTCGTGCGCGTACGGCCTCTTGTGCGAGGCGAGATCGGTGCGCGTCTTCACCACCAATCCCTTGGAGTCGACAAACCAGCAGCGCTGGCGCGCCTCCTCGAGGCTCACGCCTTCTTCGACCATGGCTGAGACAACCAGGTCACCGATACCGATTCCAGCCTCGCCGGCACCGAGGAACAGCAGTCGCATGTCCTTGAACGCGGTGCCTGAAATGCGCGACGCCGAGTACAAGCCAGCCAGCGTCACCGACGCCGTCCCCTGAATGTCGTCGTTGAAAGTGCTGATCCGGTCACGCCACTTCTCGAGCAGCGTGAACGCGTTGTGATTGCCGAAGTCTTCGAACTGCAGGCAGACGTGCGGGAAGCGTTCCTGGACAGCCTCGACGAACTCGTCGAGCAACGCATCGTACGCGGCGCCACGCAAACGCGGCTGACGCAGACCCATGTACGCGGCGCTCTCGCGCAGATGCGTATTGTCGGTGCCTACATCGATGGTGATCGGGAGGCACTGCATGGGATTCAGGCCGGCGCACGCCGTGTACAGCGTGAGCTTGCCAATGGGAATACCCATGCCGTTCGCGCCCAGATCGCCAAGTCCGAGAATGCGTTCGCCGTCGGTCACGACGATCATGCGCACATCATCGTGTGGCCAGTTGGCCAGCACCTCGCGCACACGTCCAATATCGTCCGAGGTAACGTACAGACCGCGACTGCGACGGAAGATCCGGCCGAACTCCTGGCACGCCTGCCCTACCGTCGGCGTGTACAGAATGGGCATCATCTCCTCGAGATGATCCATCACGAGCCGGTAAAACAGGGTCACGTTGCGATCGTGCAAGCCAACGAGGTAGGCGTACTGATCGATGGGCGTGGGGCGCGAGCGCACACCGGGCAGAATACGCTCCAGCTGCTCCTCCTGCGTCATCACGCGCGGCGGCAACAGGCCGCGCAGGCCAAGCGCTGTGCGCTCCGCTTCGGTGAACGCCGTTCCCTTGTTCAACTCGGGATCGTTGAGCAGCGCAGCGCCGCGCTTCACGGTCGAAAGATCAGTCACGGAATATCCGGAACGAAGTGATGAGCACCGCGCCCCCTGCGACAGGGGCACTGGTCAGATGCGCGAAAGAATCCAGCCCGGCACGATGGTGAGTGCTGCCGTCGCGGCGAGGCAGAGCAGTCCGCCAACACGCGCCAACGCGGCCCCCCGCGACGTGGTCGTCACGGCGACCGTGCTGTTCGTCATGAACATCCGCTGAATGACGCGGAGATAGAAATACAAACCGAGGAAGCTTCCAACGAGGCCGAGTACCGCGTAGGTGCTGTAGCCCGCGGCGACCACGGTCTTGAAAATGAGAAACTTTGCCGTGAAACCCGGGAACGGCGGTAGTCCCGCCAAGCTCAGCATCGAGACCGCAATCAGCGTTGCCGCCAGCGGGTCGCGGTGAAACAGGCCGTCGAGTGTTTCCATGCGGTCACGCACCGTGTCGTCGTCGTGCGACGGCAGCGCAGCGAAGGCGAGCAGGTTGGCGGCCGAATACACCACGATGTAGAAGGTGACCGCTTCCATGCGTCCGTCGGGGTTGCCCAGGAACGCGTAAAACAGGTAGCCGGCGTGGGCGATCGACGAGTACGCGATCATGCGCCGCAAACTGCCCTGCCGGATGGCCGCGATGTTGCCCCACACGATGGAGAGCAGCGGCAACGCGGCCAGCAGGTCGACCATCGTGCCGCTTACCGTGACATCGGCGAACAGGCGCACCGCAACCATAAGCACGGCCGCTTTGGAGAGCGTCGCCATGTAGGCGGTGACCGGTACACTGGCTCCCTCGTACGTGTCCGGCGCCCACGCGTGGAACGGCACAACGGCGGCCTTGAGGAAGAGTGCGAGCAGCACGAGCACGACCGCTGTGCGCGACAGCAGATCGGGGGCGGAGAGGGCCTGCGCAAACGCCTCGACTCCCATGGAGCCGGTGGTCCCGTACACGAGCGACAGCCCCATGAGGAACGTCGCAGACGCCGCGCCACTGAGCACCAGATACTTGAGCGCCGACTCTGCCGCCTGAGGACGGCGGAACGCGAGCACGATAAGCGCATACACCGGGATGGACATCATCTCCAATCCCAGAAAGAGCACCAACGCACTATCGGCCGACGGCAACAGGCTCATGCCATACAGCGACGATACGAGCAACAGCGGGAACTCGGTATCGCCTGCCCGATCATCACCGAAGTCGGTGCGTGACATGAGCAGCACTGGAATCACGAGCGCCAACAGCGCCCCCTTGGCGATGAACACTGGGGGCGACACCGAGTACTGCCCAGGAAACGGCTGCGCCGTCATCCCCGTGCCCGCCAACCAGAACGCGGCCGTGGCCGCTCCGGCGACAGACAACAGTCCAACCGGCAATGCCAACGGGCGAAGTCGATCGGAGAGCGCGACCACGATGAGCAACACCATCCCTCCGAGCAGCAGGTGCTCGGGGAGCATGGCCAGAAGCGCCTCACTACCGGGCATTGGCAGGTACGCGGGAGGTGGATACGAGCTGCTGATAGGTCTTGGACGCCAGCTCGGTTTTGCGGAGCGCACTGTCCGGGAAAAGGCCCAGTGCGAAAATGGAGATCGTGAGGATGCCCAGCACTGTTCGCTCGCGCAGCGACAAGTCGGCGAGCGGCTGATGCGGCGCCTTGGCCGGCCCGAAGATGAACGTGAGCGCAAAGCGCAGCATGTAGAGCGCACCAAGCACCACACCGGTCACCGCCGTCACAGACAGGATGAGCGGCAGGTTGTTGCCATCGAGATGCTGGGGCCATGCGGCGGTAAACGCGCCGAGCAACACCAGAAACTCGCCCGTAAAGCCGCTGGTGGTCGGCAGCCCAACCGATGCCAGCGTGAACACGATGAAAAACACGCTGAACACCGGGATCTGGCGCGCCAGCCCGCCATACGCCGACAGCTCACGCGTGTGGCAGCGCTCGTACACCATACCCACGAGCAGGAAGAGGCCGGCCGCCACGAGACCGTGGCTCACCATCTGCACCACCGCGCCCTGAATCCCGGCGAGGTCGAGGCTCAACAACCCCAGCATCACATAGCCAAGGTGACTGATCGACGAGTACGCGATGATCTTCTTGATGTCCTGCTGCACCAGCGCGAGACAGGCGCCATACACGATGCTCACCACCGCGAGGGTCATGAGCACGGGCGTAAAGACCCGCGTGGCATCGGGGAAGAGCGGCAGGCCGAGCTTCATGAACCCGTACGTGCCCATCTTGAGCAGCACACCCGCCAGAATCACGGAGCCCGGCGTCGGCGCCTCGACGTGCGCGTCTGGCAGCCACGTATGCAGCGGTACCATGGGCACCTTGATCGCGAACGACAACGCAAACGCCGCCAGCAAGGTGGTCTGCACGTTGAGCGGCAACTGCGCCTGCAGCAGGTCGCTGAACGCAAAGCTCGACACGCCCCCCGCCTGCTGAAGCGACCACACCAGATAAATCACCGCCGCCAGCATGAGGATGCTGCCGAAGGCGGTATACAGCACGAACTTGATGGTCGCATAACTACGACGCGCGCCGCCCCAGATGCCGATGATGAGGAACATCGGGATGAGCATCGCTTCCCAGAACACGTAGAACAGGAAGAGATCCTGCGCGAGAAACGCGCCCATCATCGCGAACTGCAGCAAGAGCACGTTCACGTGGAAGAACGTGACGTCCTTGTCGATGGACGTCCACGCCCCGAGCACCACGAGTGGTCCGAGGAACGCGGTGAGCACCACGAGCAGCAGGTTCACGCCATCGAGACCGATGGCGTACGACACGCCCCAGTCGGCGATCCATGGCACCGACGTGGCGAACTGCAACCCGGGCACCGTGGCATCGAAGTGCATGTACAGCAGCGACGCCAACACGAATTGCACGGTCATCACCGCGACCGTGGCCCCACGGACGGCCGGCGCATTGCCACGCAGCAGGCCAAGCGCGATGGCACCGGCTACCGGCAGAAAGAGCACGAGGTTGAGCATCAGCGCATCAGACATGACGCCAGCTCCACAACAAGGCACCGACAATGCCGACCATCACGAACAGCGCGTACAGTTGCAGACTCCCCGACTGTGCCCGTCCGAGCAGCGCGGAGGTCCACTGCGTCAGCCCCGCGAGACGGTTCACACTCCCGTCGATGACGACACGATCGCCCGCCTTGAAGAGCACCACGTCGGAGAACCATGCCAGCGGCTTGACGATAACCGCCGCATAGAGTTCATCGACGAAATACTTGCCCTGCAGCAATCCGTACACGGGCCCCGCCGCGCGGGCCATGCCGGCCGCGCGGGTGGCCGGACCGTTGTACATGAAAATCGCGAGTCCGACACCCGAGAAGGCAATGGCGACCGACACGTACAGCAACGTATGCTCGTAGTGTTCGAGTGCCTCCACCACCGGTGGCAGTGGAATGAGCGGCTCCAGAAAATGCGGGATGCCGATATAGCCGCCCACGGCCGACAGCACCGCGAGCACGCCCAGCACCGCCGTCATGGACAGCGGCGACTCGTGCACATGGTGCTCCACCTCGGGCGTCATGCGCGACGTGCCGAAGAACGTGAGCCACAGCAGTCGCGTCATGTAGAACGCCGTCATGAACGCCGTGAGTGCGCCCATGCCCCACAACCACGTAGCGCCGCCGCGCTCACTCGCGAAGGCATACCACAGGATTTCGTCTTTCGAAAAGAACCCAGCGAGCCCGGGGATCCCCGCAATGGCCGCCGTCGCGATGGCAAAGGTCCAGAAGGTGACCGGGATGTGCTTGCGAAGCCCACCCATTTTCCGGATGTCCTGTTCCCCGCCCAGTGCATGGATAACGCTGCCGGCGCCCAGGAACAGGCAGGCCTTGAAGAAGGCGTGCGTCACAACGTGAAAGATCGCGACGCCATACGCACCCACGCCGAGCGCGACGAACATGAACCCCAGCTGCGACACCGTCGAATACGCGAGGACTTTTTTGATGTCCGTTTGCACCAGCGCGATCGTCGCGGCGATGAAGGCCGTGAGCACGCCCACGACCGCCATGAGCTGGGATGCGTCCGGCGCCTGCAGATAGAGCCCGGACATGCGCGCCACGAGATACACGCCCGCCGTCACCATGGTGGCGGCATGGATGAGCGCCGACACCGGCGTCGGGCCGGCCATGGCATCGGGGAGCCACACATAGAGCGGGATCTGCGCCGACTTGCCGGTGGCCCCGATGAACAGGAACAGCCCGACGAGACTCGCCGACACCATCGTCGCCGACCCGGCAGCGAACGCGCCGTTGATGGTGTCCATGTCCAGCGTGCCAAACGCGCGGTACAGCAGGAACATGCCGAGCAGGAATCCGGCGTCACCAATGCGGTTGGTGATGAAAGCCTTCCGGCCGGCAATCGCATTGGTGAGGTCGTCGAACCAGAAGCCGATGAGCAGGTACGACGCCAGCCCCACGCCTTCCCAACCCACGAACAGCACCAGCATGGAGCGACCGAGCACCAGCAACAGCATGAAGAACAGGAAGAGATTCAGGTACGCAAAGAAGCGCCCGAAGCTCTTGTCATCGTGCATGTAGCCGGTGGAATAGATGTGAATCACCGACCCGACACCTGTCACGATGAGCGCCATGACGGCGGTGAGCCGGTCGAAGTAGAAGGTGATGTCGAAGGTGTGGTCGCCAATGGCAGCCCAGCGATACAACGGCTCGACAATGGGGGCGTACTCCCCGCCGCCACGAAGCGTCAGGAACGCCTGGATGGTGAGCGCAAACGCCGCGAGCGGCATGATGCATCCCACGAAGGCGGCCGTCTTGTTGCTGAAGCGGTGTCCACCGAGAGCGGTGGCAAAGATGCCGTTGAGCAGGAACCCAAGCAGGGGGAGGAGCGCGATGAGCGCCAACATATGCGTCACGTGCGTCTAACCCTTGAGCTCAGAGTAGCGGTCGATATCCAACGACCGCGCGTGCCGGACGAGCAGCAGCACGATGGGAATGGCGAGCGCCACTTCGGCGGTCGCGACGACGAAGGTGAGGAACACCATCACCACACCGGCCGCATCGCCGCGCTGCTGTGAAAAGGTCACGAGGCTGAGGTTCACGCCATTGAGCATGAGCTCCATGCACATTAGCATGATGAGCGCATTGCGCCGGATGATGACGCCCAGCAGCCCGAACGAGAACAACGCACCGGCGAGCCAGAGCATGGCCTGAGACTGATCCATAAGCATCATCCCTGGCGACGCCGGCTCACGTTCACGACAGCGAGCGCCGCCACGATGGCGCCGACGAGAAAGACGGTCGTCAGTTCGAACTCGAGCCAATACTGCGTCAGAAATGCCGACGAGAATGGCACCAACCCGAACACCTCACCGGTGGCCATTGGCGCGCGCCCCGTCCCGCTGCGCAGGACGCTCACGCCGAGGACCGCCGTGAGCAACGCACCGGCAATGAAACCCGGCACGACAAAACGGGAGAAGCGTTTGCTCCCCGGTGCTTCCTTGACCTCGAGCAACATGATGACGTACACCATGAACACCATCACCGCACCCACGTAAATGAGCACTTGAAAAGCGGCGATGAAGTGCACCCCCATGAGGCCATACACGGCGCCCAGCGATGACATGCTCGTCACGAGCGCCAGCGCCACACGCATCGGCTCGCGAAGCACCAGCATCGACGCCGCGCTCACCAGCGCCATGACGCCGAACAGACCCAGCATCAGTGTTTCGATGACTCACGCCCCCGCTTCACGCTGTCCCCGAGCTGCAATGGCACCGGTTTCGGCGGATAGGGTTTCGCGACGTCCTGTTCGGGACGCCACGTCAACATCTCGTCCATCGTGATCCACATGTTATAGCGATTGTCCGATACGAGGTTCGGCACGTCTTCCTGCATGCGGATGGCGTCTTCCGGGCACGCCTCCACACACAAGCCGCAGAACACGCATCGCGAATAGTCGATCTCGAAGCGCACCGGGAACTTGGGGTGTGCCGGATCGTTCGGATCGAAGCCCGATTCGATTTCGATGACTTTGGCGGGGCATACGGTCGCGCACATGTTGCACGCGATGCACTGCGGGGAACCGTCCGGACGCTGGGTGAGGATATGCTTCCCGCGGTTTCGCGGGGCAAAGTCCGACCGCTTTTCTTCCGGATAGTACGTGGTCACGGCGCCACGACGGCCCGTGATCCACTTGCCCATATTGCGCAGGAAAATGCCGGTCGTGATGGCCAGCCCGCGGAGGACTTCCGGCAGATACGCACGCTCCCACAATGTCATCGTGGGTTCGTTCCAGTACTGCTTCCGCTCGTAGCGCACCACTTTCCGCGGCGCACCCGCCGCAACGGCCTTGTCGCCGTTCACCTGGTTGCCAAAGGCCGGACCGGTAACGCCCGCAGCCGGCACCTTCGGTCCGTTGCCCGATGCTTTGCCTGACGGCGTCACTGCCCACCTCCCACCAGCCACATCCACAACACGGTCACCACCAGGTTCGCGAGAGACAACGGCAGGAGCATCTTCCACGAGAGGCCAAGCATCTGGTCATACCGGAAGCGCGGGAGCGTCCAGCGAATCTGGATCTGAATGACGCAAAGCAGCGCGGTCTTCCCGAGGAACGTGAGCAGCTGCAGCGGTACCCGCACTGCCTGACTCAACGCGATCTCCGTCCCCCCGGGCAGCGAAAAGCCGGCGTCGGTCATGAACGGCAGGTTGTAGCCACCAAGGAACAACGTGGCGAACAACGCCCCCACGACGGCGATCTGAATGAACTCGGAGAACATGAACAAGCCGAGCTTCATGGCGCTGTATTCGGTGAAGTATCCGGCGATCAGCTCCGATTCCGCTTCGGGCAAGTCGAACGGAATGCGCTTGTTTTCGGCAATGGCGGCCGTGAGAAACAGAAACGCGGCCAGCGGCTGATAAAAAATGCCCCAGGCCGGCAACACACCGCCGATCATGCCGGACTGCTGCCGTACGATGGCACCGAGATCGACCGTCCCGTACACCAGGATGAGCCCAAGCACCGTGAGTGCCAGCACCAGCTCATAGCTGATCATCTGTGAACCGGCGCGGAGCCCGCCAAGCAGCGAGAACTTGTTGTCCGATGCCCAGCCCGCGAGCATCGCGCCAATGATCCCGAGCCCGCTGAACGCAAAGACCACCAGCAGCCCCGCATCGAGCGAAGCAATCTGCATGGGGTACGACCGCGTGCCGAACCACTCGGACAGCGCCGGAATGAGCTCACCCGGTACCACCGTGCCGCCAAACGGCACCACCGCAAACACCAGCAGCACCGGCG
>JAIXTI010000111.1 GCA_027484025.1 bacterium | reverse complement strand
GTGGCCGCCGGATCGGTGACGATCACCGTGACCGCGACCTCCGCCGGCACGGCAAGTTTCTCAAGCACGACGGTGACCTCGAACGTTACCATCACCGTGGTGCCCTAGTCGGGCGCTCCCCGCGGTAAGTTGTTCGCCATGTGCGGTCGCTACGGTTTTGGTAATCCTGCCCGTCTGGGCACCCTCCCGCTCGGCGTCGAGTTCCCGGGGCTCACCCCCCGGTTCAACGTCGCCCCGTCCCAGGCGGTCCCCCTGGTGCTCCAGGACGCCGCCGGCCGACACGGGCTCATGGCCAAGTGGGGGCTCGTGCCGTTCTGGGCCGACGACCCCACCATTGGCAACCGGCTCGCGAATGCCCGGGGCGATACCGTGGCCAGCAAGCCCAGCTTTCGCGCCGCCTTCAAGGCTCGCCGCGGCATCATGCCGGCCGACCTGTTCTACGAATGGCAGGTGCTGGCCGGCCAGAAGGTCAAGCAGCCGTGGTGCATCCGGCTGGCCGACGACCGCCCCTTCGGGATAGCCGCGCTCTGGGAACGGTGGATCCCCAAGGCCGACCCGGCCGCCGAGCCGCTGCTCAGCTGCTGCATCATCACCACGGAGCCCAACGGCACCATGGGGCCCATTCACGACCGTATGCCTGTCATTCTGCACGAGCGCGACTTCGACGAGTGGCTCGACCCCGGCACGCCGGTCGGCAGGGCGCAGCTGCTGGTGGCGCCGTACGACGGGCCCATGCGCGCCTATCCGGTGAGCACTTTCGTGAACGCCCCGCGGAACGACAGCCCGGAGTGCGCCGACGAACTACGCGCCGGCTGAACGGCCTACTTGGTGCCCTTGGCGCCGCGCAAATACAAGTTGAGCGACCCGAAGCTCAGCTTCGATTTCATTTGCACCATCATGCGGCGGTCATCGTCGGTGATCCACACTTCGGCCTTGCCGTTCTGGCTGAAGATGCCCTTCGTCTGAAACGTGGGCTGGAGCACGACGGTCTTGAACGTTCCGCCCGGCACGGTCACCGTTTCGCGACGCAGCACGCGAATGCGCACCGGGTTGCCCTGCGACTTGAAGTAGCGCGCAAACTCGTACGTCTTGCCGACTTCCAGAGGCAGCGTGCGGACGAAGTACATGAACGACCCTTCGTCGAGCGGGTTGGCCACCGTGGGCTCTTCCTCGCGGTCGCCCTCGCGCAGCATGCCACGCTCGGGGAAAATCTCGTAGCGACGCTTGCGCTCGTAGCTCCCTTCGTCGACATCCTGGTGGTAGCGCAACGAATTGAGCGTGACGACGTCGAACCACGACTCATACAGGTCGTTCACGCGGTAGAGCGCAAAGCCGCCCTTGATCGTGAATGTCGTGTGCCACACCGGACGACCGCGCACTTCGGTGATTTCTTTCACCTCCATGCTGCCGTTGCCTACCTTGATCGACCCGAAGCGTAGCTCGTAGTCGAGGCGCTCCCCGGTCATGAACGGGACCGCCGCGGCGTTGGCGGGCAGCGACCGCACCGCGGCCTCCTGCTGCGACGGTTGCGCCCGCAGTTCACGCGCCGCGAGCGGGGCGAGAAACAGGCAGAGGGCCGCGAGGAGGGGAGCGGAGCGCGTCATGCCGCGGTAGTACCCAAAACCGGACAAAAAGATGCGCGACTTTTAGACGTTGAACCGGAACAGCAGCACGTCGCCGTCCTGCACCACGTATTCCTTGCCTTCGGAGCGCACGGCCCCCTTTTCCTTGGCGCCCTTCCAGCCGCCCATCGACACGAAGTCGTTGAAGGCCGCGGTTTCGGCGCGAATAAAGCCCTTCTCGAAGTCGGTGTGAATGACCGCGGCCGCCTTCGGGGCCGTGTCGCCCTTGTGGATCGTCCAGGCGCGCACTTCCTGCTCGCCGGCGGTGAAGTACGTGTCGCGCCCCAGCAGGGCATAGCCGGCGCGGATGAGCCGGTCCAGGCCGGCCGACTCGATGCCCAGCGACGACAGGAACTCCACCCGCTCATCGGCGGGCAGTTCGGCCAGCTCCGACTCGATCTTGGCCGAGAAGGGGACAACTTCGGCGTGCTCACCGGCCACCGCTTCACGCAGCGCCTTGAGATACTTGCCCTCGGCGCCCGACAGCTCTTCGTCCGTCACGTTGGCCGCGTACAGCACCGGCTTGGCCGTGAGCAGCTGCAGCCCGCTGAGCTTCTCGAGCATGTCGGCGTCGAGTCCGGCGCGCCAAAGCGGCTTGCCTTCGGAGAGCGCGGTGTTGGCCGCTTCGAGCGCCGGCAGTTCGGCCAGCGCCTCCTTGTCGGCGGCCTTGGCAGCGCGCTTCACCTTGTCGAGCCGCTTTTCGACCGTCGCGAGGTCGGAAAGCGCGAGCTCGAGCTCGATGATCTCCTTGTCTCGCGCCGGGTCGGGCTGCCCCATGACATGCGTGACGTCATCGTCGGCAAAGCACCGGATGACATGCACGATGGCGTCGGTCTCGCGGATGTTCTGGAGGAACTTGTTGCCCAGTCCTTCGCCCTGCGACGCGCCCTTCACGAGGCCGGCGATATCCACGAACTGCACCACCGCCGGGACCGTGCGCTTGGGCTGCACGATTTCCGCCAGCTTGTCGAGACGGGGGTCGGGCACTTCGACCATGCCGACATTGGGCTCGACGGTGCAGAAGGGATAATTGGCAGCTTCCGCCTTCGCGGCCGTGAGGGCGTTGAAGAGCGTGGATTTGCCGACGTTGGGGAGACCGACGATGCCGAGGCGGAGCATGAGGCTGGGTTTGGGTTTGGATAGCTGGGAAAGATAACAGGGGAGGGGAGGGGGCCGAATGGGCCGGCCATCGCTGAGATTTGAGATCTGAGCGTCAGAGGCGGGAATTCAGATTCGAGAATTGAGACTTTGATAGGGGTGAGAGTCGAGTAACGCAGAAGCGAGCAGCGAGACACCCACCCAGGGCCTCGCTGCTCGCTTCTGCGTTGCTGAACTCTCACCCCTATCAAAGGCTGAGTTCTCAGTTCTCAGTTCTCAGTTCTGAGCCTCAGCTCTCAGCGCTCAAATCTCAGTTGTTTACTGCTTGCAGGTTCCTCGCGGGTCCAGTTTCGGCTGGTTTACCTGCGGTCGCGTTGCGCGGTTGCCGAGCTCCGTCGCGATATCCGCTACGAGTCTCGTCACGCGCTGCATGTGCGGATAATCGATGTACTGCGGCTCGTCGGTGAGCTGATGATACGCCGCGTGGCCACCGGTGGTGAAGAACGTGACCGGCACGCCCCACTTGGCGTATTCGTAGTGGTCGCTGCGGCAGTAGATGTTCATGGGGTGGCCGTTCGCGTCCATTGCGTAATCGAACTTGAAGTTGTGCTTCTTGGTCGTGTTCACCTGTTCGACCAGGTCGCCCAATTCCGTCGACAGTCGGCGCGAGCCCACGAGCTGCAGATAATCGGGGCCGCCGCGCAGTTCCTTGCCGTCGGCGCTCATGCCGGTCTGGTCGGTCGCGCTGCCGCGGCCCACCATGTCCATGTTGAGCTGCGCCACGATGCTGTCTCGCGGCACGGTGGGGTACTCGGTGTAGTACGCCGAGCCCCAGAGCCCCTTCTCTTCGCCAGCGTGCCACACGAACAGCGTGCTGCGCTTGGGCTTCACCTTCTGGGTGGCGAGATACTCGGCGATCTCGAGGACCGACATCGAACCCGAGCCGTCATCGTCGGCGCCGTTGAAGATGGAATCGCTGCGCGCCGGGCGCTGCTTGCGCAGTTCGGCGAGTTCGGCGTTGATCTGCACGAACTGTTCGGCGTTCCCCATCTTGCCATCATTTTCGGCGCCGGCGGGGCGCACGATCTTGTTGAAGACGTAGACGGAGTCGTGATCGATGGCACGAGGTGCAGTGCCCACGTGATCGCTGTGCGCGCCAATGGCAACGTACTGCTTGGCCAGCTTCGGATCGCTGCCCGGGAGCATCGCGACCACGTTCCGCGCGGGGAACGGCGGCGACTGCAGATCGACGACTGCCTTCACGTTCAACTTGGCGCCAATCGCACCGGGCGCGAGCATGGCCATACCGACATTGAAGATCTTCATGGTCGTGCTGTCCGTGACGAACAGTCGGCCGTCGGTCGGCACACTCGCATCCGTCACGCTAAGGCCACCGCTCATGATGAACCGCAATACGCCGCGCGTCTGCGGAGGAATGAGGAAGAGCACCCCCACCGAGCCTTCGGGCCGCGTGATGCGCCCCTCCATCGCCAGCCCAAATCCAGCATTGTTCGTGATGCCGTACGCAATGACGCGCCCCTTGGCCTGCTCCGGCGTGACGGCCGGCAATTCTTCACCGGTGATTCGACCAGCGTAGAACGTCTCGGCGTCGGTGATGGTTACGTTCTCCGCGCCGCCGATACCCCAGTCGCTGCCGAGCACCATACTGGTGCCCCCCGCGACGAACGACGACATGCGGTCGACCTTCTTGGACTTGAGCGGCAACGTCTGGAAGTACGTGCTGCTGTCGCCCATGGGCTTGAGGCCGAGGCGCTTGAGCTCACCGGCCAGGTACGTCGTCGCCTTGTAGTGTCCTTCGGTCCCCACATCGCGGCCGCCGAGCGAATCGTCGGCAAAGATGTAGAGCCGCGTCATCAGGTCCTGCGACGTGATCGCGCCCGTGGTGGGGCGCGGCGTGTGCTTGAGGGGCAGCGGCGAGCTGTTCACGCCCGCGTCGACCGGAGTCTTCTTGGTGGCGTCGTTCGTTTGCGCGTGCACCGCGCCCGGCATCGTCGCCGTCGCAACGGCGGCCGCGAGCAGCCACCGCGTGGAAATGTTGGTCATCGAGTCGAATTCGGAGAAAGAGAAAACCGTGCGAGATGGACCTGCAGCGGATTGACGCTCGTCCACGCGGCCACGACATCATTGCCGTGACGGACGAGACGCGGGAAGCCGCTTTGCCGTGCTCCTGACGTACGCGATAGGACACGGGTTTCACCGAGGGAGTTCCCCACGATCCGGCGGGCAAGCACCTCGGCCTCCGTCGGGGTGCGTTGTTCGAGCCACACGACGACCGGGTTGGCGTCGTCGTCGAGAATGACATCCACGCGGCCAATGGGGTCGCCGTCGTCGACGCGCAGCGGTGGGCCAAATGTGGCGCCGCCGTCTACCGAACGCGCGATGTTTACCTTCGCGGTATCGCGCGCGCCGGTGAACCACGCCACCACCACCGTGTCACCCACGGCGGCCGCCTGCGGACCGTTCACGGGGCAGCCGGGATAGTGCCACTCGTCATTGTGCACCTTCTGCGACGGTGTCCAGCCGGTGGCGGTCTGGCGCACGATCGCGATGTCCCGAATCTCCTCGGCCGAACGGTCGCGATACACGAGAATGCGACCGCTACGGGTGGCCGTCGTACCGGTCTGACAGCAATCACACGAACGCGCATCGATCAGCGCTTCACGTGAGAGCGCACCGGTCCGCGAAACACTCGCGGCGCGAATGGTCATCTCGCGCGCGCTGTCGGGCATGGCGCTCTTGCGACCATCCAGCCACACGAGGCCGATATCGCTTTCGCCCTCGGGCCACAACGACACGAAGCCGTGCTCCGCGAGCAGGCCGTCGGTGTGCGGCGTCATGGGCGCGCCCCACGTGCGGCCGCCGTCGGTCGAGCGCACCACGCGGACGCCGTATGCGTACTTCTTGTCGCCCTCGCGCTCGAGCCAATGCGCGGCGAGGTCGCCGTTGGCGAGCGCGGTAATGGCCGGAAAGTCCGCCCAGTTCACGAAGAACTGCCGGTTGTCGGCAATGGTACGCACGCTGTCCCATGCGGTGCCATTCCACGTGCTCATCTGAATGGCCACGGTGGAATCGGGACGGCGCTGCGTCCACGACAGCAGCACCTGGCCCTTGGCGTCGAGCGCCAGATGCGGCGTGTTGCTCCCGGACGGCGCAGGCGAGGTGAGTTCCGTCACCGCGCCAAGCGCCGAACTCGATGCTGCCGGCGCGGCGTCCTTCGTCGCACAGGCAGATAGGGCCAACGCGGCAGCACTGCAGCCGACGAGCGCGTGCTGGCGAACGGACAGGTTCCGCATGGGGCGTCGGGGAAGGGCAGTTGGGGCAACCGGGGGACGCGCAATCGCGCGCCGATCTCCTATCATTCTACCGTACGTTCCCACCTCCCAGCTACACCCCTCCCAGGCGCCATGACCAACCATTCCCGCCTTACTGTTCCGCGACGCTCCCGTGCCCTGCTGCGCGGGCTCGTGGCCGCGTCATCCCTGCTCCTACCGGCCCGCGTCACCGCACAAACCCCAGCCTCGTTCCCGGCCTCCGAGCCCGTGCTCGAGCGCATCTGGCGCCTGGGCATGGACAGCTCACAAGTGCAGCGGCTGGGGCAGGTGCTGCTCGACTCGCTCGGTCCCCGCCTCACCGGAACGGCGCGGCAGAAGGCGGC
>JAIXTI010000250.1 GCA_027484025.1 bacterium | reverse complement strand
TGCCGCCCCCTCGTCCCCAGCCGCCACGGCTCGAGCCACCCTGCATACCGTAGCCGCGTACGAAACCCGGTTCGGCACGATGCACGTTGCGGAAGCGCGCCACGTAGATGCCGTTGGGACGACGCCCGATGGTGCGCTTGTCGAGGAACCCCGGCATGGTGCCGCCGGCGCCGCTGCCGTAGTGGTGGTCCATGACATATTTGCCGAGCGTGCCGCTGTTATTGGCGAGTCCCTCGGGCCAGCGCGTACTGCGCGAGTTGAGCAGCAGTCGTACGCTCTCGATGGTCGATGCACAGAGGAACACGACTTTCGCTTCGAAGACGTGCTCCTGCATGGTGCGTGCATCGATGACGCGCACACCGCGGGCGCGGCCGCGCTTGGCATCGTACAACACCTCGGCGACCACACTGTGCGGCCGCATGGTGAGTCGGCCGGTGCGCTTCGCGGCGGGCAACGTGCTGCCAATGCTGTTGAAGTACGAATGCGTCACGCACCCCTTTTCGCAGGGGCCGCAGTAATGACAGGCCGCGCGGCCATTGTGATTCTGCGTGAGAATCGCGGCACGGCCAATGGTCATCACCCGCTCGCCGTTGAACGACTTGAGAATGCGTTCACGAGCGGCCTGCTCTACCACCGTCATCTGCATGGGCGGCAGAAAATCACCGTCGGGCAATTGCGACAACCCTTCCTTGGCGCCGGTGACGCCGATGAACTTCTCGACGTAGCTGTACCAGGGGGCGATGTCCTTGTAGCGGATGGGCCAGTCGGTGCCGTGCCCGTCGCGCGCGTTGGCCTCGAAGTCGAGATCGCTCCAGCGATAGACCTGACGTCCCCACATGATGGAGCGTCCGCCCACCTGGCGCCCCCGGAACCACTTGAAGGGCGCATCGTCGGGCGTCGTGTACGGGTTCTCCACGTCATTGACGAAGAACTTGCGTCCCACTTCGTCGCAGGCGTAGCACTGCCGCTGTACGGGCTGTGTGCGTTCGAGATCTTCGCGATCGCCCCAGCCGCGAAATTTCATCTCGTACGGCTGTACATGCTCCACGAAGTCCTTGCCGCCTGCGTCTACGGGACCGCCGGCTTCGAGCACGAGCGTTTGCAGGCCGCGCTCGGTGAGCTCCTTCGCGGCCCATCCACCACTGATGCCACTGCCGACGACGATGGCGTCGTACACGCGCCGCTCACGCGCCTGCGAGGTACCGAGCGATACGAGGGTGTCACTCATCGCGGCCGGCTCCCTTGGATGGCATGTCGGCGGCGCCGTCGTAGCGGCCGGGCATGATCTGCGTCTTGAGCACGTCCTTCTGCACGCGCTCGCTCGTGAAGTACGCGTGCACCACCAGTCCCTTGAGGCGACCGTAGCCGCGTACGGCGGGCGCGGTGCGGTCGGTTGCGCCGTCGAGCGCGTTCATGACGCGCGTGAGTGGCTCGCCCGTGAGCCCGTTGAGCGAACTGCCGGTGAGGGCGCGGGCGTCGGCGTCCATGGCGTCGAGGCCGGTCAGCAGCAGGGCGCGGTCGGCGGGGGTGTAATAGTCCGCGACGATGACCTCGATCCACGCGAGCACGTTCACGTCGTTGGCACCCGGGGTGTCGGTGCGCGGAATAAGCGCATCGGCCACGGTCGTGATCACACCGCGCTGCAAAGGCGTGAGCGTACTTTGCGGGGCGGCGAGCGCGTGCGCCCACGCGGCCTGCGCCTGACTGGGGAGAAGCGAAAGGGCCGCTGCAGCAGCAGCGGCCCTCAGGATGTCACGACGATGCATTCGTCGCTTCCGGGGAAGGAGGGCCGTCCCCGGCGCGGCCGCGCCAGGGTTACTGGATCTGGATGTACAGCGGCTGCGGCCACAAGCGCAAGATTTGCTCGCGTGGCGTGGTCGGTTTGTCATTCTTGGCTTTGGTAAACTGCTTCCAGCCGGCAAACTGTACGGGCTCCTTCTTGATGTAGCTGTAGTACGAGTCACGCTTGAGCCACGGCGCGCCAAAACCGTCCATGTGCATGACGATCTGCACCTTGGGGTCGAGCTTGATCTTGTCGGCGTTGGTCACGCCCTTCCGGGTGAATCGGTGCACGACCAGCATCTTGGGGGGCAGCTTGTACTTGTCCACCAGTTCGGCCAGATAGCGCGACGCGTAGTTCACGTCGGCCGCGTCGTACGTGCCGATCTTCTTGCCCGGACGCGAGCCGTCCTTCATGGAGAATTCGGGGTCGATGCCGAGGTGCACGTCGGGGCGCTTGAGGAAGCGCTCGAGCAGCGGCAGCTCTGTCTGCAACGTGCTCAACCCCACCTGCACATCGATGAACATGATGGCGTTCCGGCTCTTGGCCCAGCCGTACACCTTTTCGATGAGCGTGCTGTCCATGCGATTACGGAACTTGCCATCGAAGCCCTTGTCGCCGGCTGCAACCACCGCAATGAGGTGGAGCGCAGGCTGCGCCGGATGTTGCGGGTCGAGCTTGTTCCACTCCGCCACTTCCTGATCGAGCTTGCGCAGCATCTCGGCGGGTTCGAATTCGCCCAAGATACCCATGCGCGTCGAACGCGGATTGCCATAAAAGGCAATCACCCGCTTGGCGGGGAGAATGGACCCCTGGAGCGCCGCCGGCATTTTGGGCGGCCAGAGCGTATCGAGATCGCTACCGGTGCCCTTGTACGCGAGGTGACGATCGCCGGACTGCGGGCCCAGGGCCCCGGACGGCTTGGCGGGCGCCGAATCCTTGGCAGACTGCGCGGCCTTGGTCGACTTGGTCGACGCGCCTTGCTTGGCCTTCGGCTTCGATGACTTCTTGGCGGGTTGGCCGTTGCTTTCGGCCGTGGCGCTCTGTGCGGATTGCGCGCCAAGCGTTCCGCCGTGAATGGCACCGGAAGCGAGCAATCCAAGCAGGCCGAACAGGGCCGACGAGATATAGCGAGAGCGCACGGACGGGCGCTGCGGAAGAGCTACAGAGATGGGCATGGCGACAGACTAACGGGGAGCGTCGGTGCGACAAAGGGGATGAGCGGTGACCGCAGTCACCGAGCCGTACCGGCACGCGCGCGGCGCAACGGGCGATCGACATCGAGCGCCAGCGTCCCGGCGGCCTCAGCGCGTACGACCAGCCAGCGCGGGTGCACGAGCACATCGACCAACCGGCTCGTGTGTACCGCACCGGAAAGCCGTACCCCATCGGTGAGATCGCGGTTCAGCGCGCCTTCGACTTTCTGACGGGTGCGCTCGAGAATGTCATCGAGCGGAAACTTGGCCCCATCGCGGAGTCGCTGGACAAAATCGCCGCGGCGCAACCAGGCCACACTGCTCACGAGCGCATCGGACGTCGCCACATCGAAATCGAGATCGGGGACGATGAGGGCGCGCGCCACGCGGTCCACCTGTGGTGTGCCGACGAGGTAGAGATTGCCCCGTACCGAGCCGCCGACCGTCGTGGTCAGAAGGACTCGGCCGTCACTCAACGCCGACAGCGCCACGCGCTCCACGGTTACCGAGCGACTGAAGCGGCGGAAGGTGCGTCCGACCAACTGTTTAGTGAGCATCGCGGTGGCGTCTTTGTACTCGAGCAAACCTTCGATGTTGAGATGCACACTGTCACCCACGTCGCTCGACGCCTGTCGCAGGGGAGGCAGCGGACGCAACAGGTATTCCGGCCTGGGGCCCGTGACCAGACGCGGTGTGGCCCGCAACCGGATGTTGGCCACGAACTGACTGTCGCGAAGGGTGATGTCGCCGAGGGAGATGCGGACGGGCATGAGTTGCAGCCACAGGCTGTCGGTCACGCGAATGCTTTTCTGCAGCTGTTCGTACCAGTGTGACACGCGGCGTTTCACGTCGATGCGGGCGACACGACGGTCTACACGAGGTAACTGCCGCTCGACAAGCGGGCGGACGGTCTTCATGACCTGATCGGTCACATCGAGCTGCAGGAAGGTCACCTTGCAGGCGTCGCGCGGCGTCGTGGTGAGGGGACGGAGCGACGAGACGTGTGTGCGCGTCACGAGCTGCCAGGTGGAGTCGAGTTGCAGATCGCTGGTGAGCACGAGTCGCATGCGTGGCGGCGTCGAGTCACTGGTGCCGCATCCCGCGGAGATGGTCGGGCTGAGTGGCGGGTTGTAGTAGCCGCGCGCCCGGTACGAGAGCGTCGTGGTCAAGGTGAGCCGTCCGTCCTCGAAACCAACGGTGAACGGCGTACGCACGGCGGCGTAGGCAACGGATTTGCGCCCGTCAATGCGCACGCGTTCGTCGAGCGATCCGAAGGTCCGTGGAACACTGGCTTCGAGCGCTTTCCTCAGCGGCTCCACGGCATACGTGACGGGGGCATCGACGACCGACACCGGCATACTGGGGAGGACCGGAACCGTCCATACTCCCGGGCGCGGCTTCGGCATGGCGGGCGCAACTGTAGCGTCTCCACCGCAGCTCATCAGCAGGCTCGCCGCGATGGCAAGCGTGATGGAGCGCGGGAGGCTGGTCACAGTGTACCGACTACTTGGGGACGTCGGTTTTGGGCGCGGCGTATTGCATGCGTCCGAGAATAGCAGCTATTCGGCGACTCGCAATACTGCCGCGTGGCGACCACTTCCGTGGCGAGGGCAAAATGGCGGCCATGCGTGCGGCTTCGTCACGGGTCAGTTGCGACGCGTGCTTCTTGAAGTGGTACTGCGCGCCCGCCTCGATGCCGAACTGATTGGGGCCCCATTCGGCGAGGTTGATGTACAAATCGAGAATGCGCTCCTTGGTGAGCAGCAACTCGAGGAGCAGGGTGAGATACGCCTCGATCCCCTTTCGGATGAACGACCGTCCGTTCCAGAGAAAGATGTTCTTGGCCACCTGCTGTGTGAGGGTACTCGCACCGCGCAGCTTGCCGCCGCGCTTGCGACGGTCGAGCGCCTTGTCGATTTCGACGAAGTCGATGCCGTTGTGCAGGTAGAACCGATCGTCTTCCGACGCGAGCACGGCGCGGCGGATGTTGCCATTCATGGCGGTGCGCGCAATGGGCGTGTGCTGCGGCCACGCCGGCCGGTCGCCATTGCCAAAACGTTCCGCGGCACGCCCCACCATGACCATGGTCACCGGTGGGTTCACGACGGCGAACATCAGAATGAGCGGAATCGGCGCCACGGCGAGCAGGAGCAACGCCCGCACAATACGGACCGGCCACGAGCGCTTGGGCCCATCGCCACGGAAGCTGAAGCCGAACGCCATCAGGGCTCGCGCAGGTGTGGCGGAGTGTCAGGCGGCTGTCGGCGCCACCGGCGATGCTGCCAGAAATACTGCTCGGGGTATTCGCGAATCATGTCTTCGAGCATCTGCGTGTAGCGCAGCACGATGGCATCGACATCGACATCGCGATCGCCGGTGAGTTCCACCTCGACGGGCTTCACGATGAACGCGTATTTGCCGCTCGGCTGTCGCACGCCCGTCATGAACAAGACGGGCGAGTCGAAGCGCAGCGCGAAGACGGCGGGACCGCGCGGTGTCTTGGCAGGGCGACCGAAGAACGGCACGAAGGTACTCGCGAGTCCCAACGCGTCGTGATCGGCGACAAGCGCCACAAGGTGATTGTCGCGTAATGCCCGTGGCGCTTTGCGCACGGCGTCCTTGTCGTGAATGACTTCCATGCCAATGCGCTGCCGTGTCTGCGTGATGTACGCTTCGAACAGCTTGTTGGCGGCGCCGCGCGTGACGGCATCGATGGGAACGCCGCGCGCAGCGACGTAGGCACCGGCAAACTCCCAGTTGCCCAGGTGCCCAGTCACGGCAATGATGCCACGCCCTTTGGCCAGCGCCGCTTCGACGTAGTGCCATCCCTCGACGCGCTCGACGCGATCGAGAATGGCTTCACGCGGGGTACCGGGAAGAATCGCGGTTTCGATGGATGTCCGCCCGAGGCTTTCGTACGACCGGGCCGACAGATCGCGCACCTGATCGGGCGACAGCTGCGGAAACGCCGCCGCGATCTGTCGTTCCACCACGCCCGCGCGAATGCCAATGGGCTTATAGGCGAGTCGGGCGAGTTTTGCGCCCACCCAGCTGGCGCCGCGCCATCCCAACAGCCGCAAGCCGGCCACCGCACTGCGGGTGGCCAGATATTCGAGGCGATGAGAAAGGGTTGGGGCGGGGACCGTCGCCGAACCGCTGGGTGCCGTGCTCATGGCAGGGGAATCTAACGCATCCTGTAGCGATCTCCCTGTCACGGCCGTCCAGGTTCTGGGCCATATTTCGGGTGATGACCTCCCCACCCACGTCCGACCCCCGCGGTATCACGGCCTCCTACGCATCGTCGCAGCGACTTGCCCAGATCGGGCTGGCGATCAATGCGATCCTGGCGGTGGTGAAGCTGGTGGCCGGGTTGTTGGGTAACGCGTACGCGTTGGTCGCCGACGCGATCGAGAGTGGGACCGACATGGTGGGGTCGCTGGTCGTGTGGAGCGGGCTCCGCATTGCCAGTCGGGATCCCGACGAGCGGTACCCGTTCGGGTATGGCCGCGCTGAGGCGCTGGCGGGGGCGGTGGTCGCGCTGCTCATGTTGGGCGCCGCCGCTGGTATCGCGATCGAATCGATCAGCGAAATCCGCACGCCACACAGTGCGCCTGCGCCGTGGACGTTGGCCGTGTTGGCGTTGGTCATCGTCGTCAAGGAAGTCCTGGCCAAGAAGGTGCTACGGGCGGGCGCGGCGCACGGCAGCGTCGCCGTGGCCGCCGACGGCTGGCATCATCGTGCGGATGCCATCACCTCGGGCGCCGCGTTCGTGGGCGTCACGCTCGCCGTCGTGGGCGGACCGGGGTGGGAGGTGGCCGACGATTGGGCCGCGCTGGTCGCAGCGGGGATCATCGTCATCAACGGCGGGTTGCTGATACGCACTGCCCTGAGCGATCTGATGGACCGCGCTCCGGCACCGGTCATTCACGACAAGATTGCCGCGGCCGCTATGGGCACGAGCGGCGTGCAGGCCATCGAGAAGCTCAAGATCCGGAAGACCGGCACGGCCTTCTACGTGGACATTCACGTCCAGGCCGAGCCCACGATGTCGTTGCACGATGCGCACATTCTGTCGGGGCGGGTGAAATCCGCCATTCGGCAGTGCGTGCCTGCCGCGGCCGGCGTGCTCATTCACATGGAACCATACGAACCAACGGAGGGGGGATGAGCACCAAGCCCATGTTCCGCGAGCTGACGACGCCGGAGTGTTTCGCGCTGCTCGAGTCGCAGCACGTGGGACGCATCGCGTTCACCTTCCGCGACCGCGTGGATATCGAGCCCGTTCACTACGTCTGCAAAGACCGCCGCATCTGGGGACGCACGCAACTCGGCACCAAGGTTGAGGTGCTCGCGCACCATCCGTGGGTCGCGTTCGAAGTAGACAAAGTCGACGCGCTCTTCACGTGGCAAAGTGTCGTGGTGCGCGGCCGCGTGGAGTTCCCCGATCCCGAAGGCAGCGCGCAGGAGCGGGAACAGTATGCGGCCGGCGTGGCGGCGTTTCGCGAGTTGGTGCCGGAGGCGTTCACCCACGACGATCCGACGCCGGACCGCGATCTCGTGTTCGTGCTCCCGGCAACCGAACTCGAAGGGCGCGCCGCTGTGGCGCGGGATCGCTGATGGCGAAGGAGCCTTCGACGACGTTGCGCGTATCTCCGGTGTCGACCGGCGAGCAGGTTGCACTTGGCAGCAAGGCGGCCCGCCTCGAAAACGCGCCCAGCAAGAAGGAGCTCGAGGCTGCGACGCAGTCCTTGCTCTCGCGCTTGGCGGAACTGCAGGAGGCGTTTCACGCCGACGGCCGTCACGCGCTGCTGTTGGTGTTGCAGGGTCGGGATGCTGCGGGGAAAGACGGCGTCATCAAGTCGGTCTACGGAGCCTTCAATCCCACCGGCGTCCACGTGGCGGCGTTTGGGCCTCCCTCATCGCTCGAGCTGAAACACGATTTTCTCTGGCGCGTGCATCAGGTGGTGCCACCTCGCGGGATGATCGGCGTGTTCAACCGCTCGCACTACGAAGACGTGTTGGCCGTACGGGTTCGGAAGTTGGCGCCGGAAGCGGTGTGGCAGGGACGCTTTGCCCAGATCAACCACTTCGAACAGATGCTGCATGAAAATGGCGTCATCATTCGCAAGTGTTTTTTGCACATCTCGCGCGATGAGCAGCGTGAGCGGTTACTGGCGCGTCTCGACGACCCGCACAAGAACTGGAAGTTCCGGCTCGAGGATCTTGATGACCGCGCGCTCTGGGACGAGTATACGGAGGCCTATCACGACGTGCTCTCGAAGTGCAGCACGCCCGAGGCGCCGTGGTTCGTGATTCCCTCCGACGAAAAGGCCGTGCGGAATTACCTCGTTGCCCGAATGCTCGTCGATACGCTGGAAGCGGTGAACCCCACGTATCCTGCGATGCAGCAGGCGGTGCGCGACGCGGCCCGGGACTTCAAGTAAGCAACGAGTGCTGCTCCACGACGTGATGCCCACGTGGTTTCGACGCGCCGCCGCCCTCGCAAGCGTGCTGACCGTATCGATGTCGTCGCCGCTGATTGCGCAGCCAGCGCCGGCGTCCGGCGCGCGCACGATGTGGCAGGTCATTCCCGACGATACGCAAATTCAGGTGTTCGCCGAACGGCGCTTCGATGCGGCCTCTGGGCTTCGCGCGTCGACGGTCTTCGCGATGGAAGTCGACCGCACCGGTATCCCGTGGATTGGTGCCGATGACGGGTTGTATTCGTATTTGAGCGGGCAGTGGCGGCGGGAATCCATGCCGCCGGGGTTCGAGTATCAGCAAGTGCGCTCGTTGCTCATGCAGCGCGATGGGGGAAAGTGGGTGGGGACGCGCCGCGGAGTCGCCCGGCGCGTGCGAGACGGCGAGTGGCGTGTCTTCGGTGAGGCCGATGGGCTGGCGGGGGCCATCGTCTTCAGCTTGACCGAATCATTTGCCATTGACGGTTCGCCTCGGGTGGTGGCTGGCACGTCGGGTGGCGTGGCGTATTTCGACGGATCACGCTTCGTACCGATGACACTTCCCGTCGGCATGAGTCCCCTTGGAATCATGGTGGCGTCCGGTCTCGGCGTCGACCGAACGCCCGAACTGTGGGCCGCGAGCGCAAAGGGCGGACTCGCGGTGTATCGCCGAGGTCAATGGGCGCTGTATACCGCGGCGCAAGGACTCGCACTGCCTGACGTACAGTTCGTGCTGCCAATAGAAGGCGAACGTGGCGGACGGGTATATGCCTCGGGATCGAACGGGGTCCTCGTCCTCGATCGCACCGCGGGAAGCGACCGCTTCGAGCTTACCGCCGGTTCTCCACGTGACGTGTTTCGTCTCGCGAGGGTCAACGCGGGCGGTGATCGCGACGAGGTGTGGGCAGGGACGCGCGATGGTGCGGTGTACCGACTGCGCGATGGACGGTGGACGCCACTCAGTACCAGCATCTCCGATCGACACGCGCCCATCACGCTGCTCAAGAGCGTGCCCGGACATGGCGGCGGCTCCGCGGTGTATGCCTCTGCGCGAAGCAGCTACCTCGTGCGCCTGTCGCATGGCGTGGCCGGTGCTCTGGAATTGCAAGACAGTGCTTCTGCCGTCACCGTCAGCGCGTTGTTCGCCGAGCGTGGCGCTAACGGGCGGGATGCGCTGTGGGTGGGCACCCAGGATCAGGACCTCCTCCACATTTCCGCAGAGGGGCGCCGTAGTCGCTTCGTTATCGGCACCGCCGATCGACGCCGGATACCCACGGCAATTCGTCGCGTGTCGTTCGCCGCGCCCGGCGTCGCAGGCGCCGACGGTACCGGCGAGATCGTCGTGCTTGCTGACAGTACTCCATGGCGGCAGCGCGGGAGTGCGTTCGTCAGGGTCGACAACGGCCTCGAAGATGTCCGTACCTTTCAGGTGGAACGGGTCACCCTTCCCGACGGAACGAACGCGCTGCTCGCGGCAACCAGCCGTGGCGTGCGACGCTGGAGCGGCACGAAGTGGGAGCCGGCGTGGCCGCAGGTGACCGATACGGTCACGGCCATCGCATCGGGACGCGAAGGGGGAATGCCCGTCGTGTATCTCGGCGGGCATCATCAGGTACGGGTCGTGGGGGCATCGGCGACGCGTGTCGAGGCGTTTACCGGGCTTGGGATGTCCGGTGTCGGCAATGGCGTGGTTCGCAGTCTCTGCACCGTGAAGTCGGCAGGGACGTCAGTGGTGTTCGCGCTCGACGACGACCATGGCATCGTGTGGCGAGCCGAGTCCGCGACCGCGTGGAAGGCGCTGGCTACACCGTTGACGCGCGTGCTCACGACGCTCGGGGTCACGGATATGGCCTGTCTCGCCGACGGTCGCTTGGTTGCCTCGACGTTCGGCGGACTGGCGGTGTTCGATGTGTCGGCGCCGTCGCCGGATAAGTGGAGTGTGCTCACGCAGATCTCCGATGCGGATGGGCTCCCGGCGAGTGGCATCTCGGCGATTGCGCCCGGTGGAACGCCGAACGTGGTGTGGGTTGGCACGTCGTACGGCATTGGCATTGTCGATGTCGCGCGTGCGGCATTACTGCCGCCGGCACGACTCACCATGCGCGTCGTGTCCGAATCGCGTGGACGCAACATCGCCGATGGCGACATGCTCGGCCCTGATGAAAACGACGTGCATGTGGATCCCATGTTGCTCACGTTCCATCGGGAAGAGCTCACCCGGTATCGGGTGCGT
This sequence comes from bacterium, assembly GCA_027484025.1. Taxonomy (GTDB): domain Bacteria; phylum Gemmatimonadota; class Gemmatimonadetes; order Gemmatimonadales; family Gemmatimonadaceae; genus Gemmatimonas. The sequence continues at coordinate 41,941 of JAIXTI010000250.1, read as the reverse complement.
TTGAGCGGTACAGCTGACTTGCTTTCACCCGGCGAAGACATCGTCAGCGATCCGGTCGATGGCGAATGGGTCGATGTGTCCAGCCGCTACTATCACGACCTCGCCCCCGGAACGTACGTACTGTCGGTGTGGGCGTATGATTGGGCGGGGCGCGAATATGGACCGGTCCAACGCAGCTTTTCCGTACTCACCCCCACCTGGCAATCGTGGCCGGCCCGCGCCATGTATGCCTTGGGAGTGCTGTTGCTGCTCACGATCGCGTATCGGTGGCGCATTCGTACGCTTCGCGCCAGCGATGCGCAGCTGATTGCCAGCGAACGTCGGGCACGCGATAGCGAGGGTCGCTTCCGCACCATCTTCGAGCAGGCGCTCGACGGTCACCTCCTACTCGAAGACGGCCGCGTGCAGGCAAGTAATGCCGTCGCGGCGCGACTCTTCGGGGCGAACTCACCAGACGCGCTGCACGGGCGTACGGTGTCCGAATTGTTCGGCGACGCCGCCAACGGCAACGGGCTTCGCGTCTCCGGCGAGTGGGCCATCGCGAGCAAGGCCGAGGTCGTGCCGGTGCACTACAGCATCACTGAGGTCCCCTCTGCCGATCGGATGCTGCAGCACGTCGTCATTCGCGACCTGACCGAGGTGCGAAAAGCCGAAGTCGAGCGGGCGTGGTTCCAAGCGCAGGTGCGGGAGGCGCAGAAGCTCGAGTCGTTGGGGACACTCGCCGGAGGCGTTGCTCACGACTTCAACAACTTGTTGGGGGTAATTCGCGGGAACGCCGAGTTGGCGCGTACGGCGCTGCGCCGCGGGCGGAGCAACGACGACAACCTCGGCGCCATTCTCGACGCATCCGATCGTGCGCGCGATATCGTCCGTCAGATTCTTACCTTCTCGCGGCGGTCGAGTCCCACGCGCGAGTACGTGAACCTGTCGCGCCTCGTCCTCGACCTGCAGCCGTTGCTGCGGCGCATGGTGCCGCGCACGGTGCAGCTCACGATCGAAGGATCGGATGATGCCCATCTGCTCATGGGCGATCCCACCCAGCTCCAGCAGTTGCTGCTCAACCTGGTGTCGAACGCCGAGTACGCCATGCGCAACACCACGAACGGACTCTTGACGCTCGAGCTGTCCTCACGGGTGGTCCCCGACGATCAGCCGGCGCCGCATGGCGCGGTGGTGGTTTTGCGGGTCCGCGATACCGGAGCGGGGATGAGCGAAGACGTACGTTCGCGAATTTTCGAGCCGTTCTTCACCACCAAGCCGACGGGCGAGGGCACCGGACTTGGCATGGCGGTGTTGCACGGCATTGTGGTGTCGCACGGAGGACGCGCTGATGTGTACAGTGAAGAAGGGAAGGGGTCGGTGTTCGAGATCCGCTTTCCGCAGGCGGTCATCGAGGGGTTGTGGGATGAGGGGCTGGACCCGTCCGAGGTGGAGGCCACCGACGACGAGCCTGAGCCGCTCGGGGTGGTTTTGAGCGCATCAGGAGATGATGGGATGATGGACGTTCTGGAAGACAGCCCGTACGCGGGCACCACCATTGTGGTGGTCGACGACGAACCCGCGGTGGCGAGCGTCGTCGAGCGCGCGTTGCAGCACTACGGACATGTTGTGCATGTGTTCAACGCCCCGGAGGCGGCGCTGCAGTTCATTCGGCAGCAGCCATCATCGGTTGATCTGCTCATTACCGACCAGACGATGCCCGGCATGACCGGGGACCTGCTTGCCGAGGCGGTGCATGCGCTGCGCAGCGAGTTGCCGGTGCTGATTCTCACGGGCTTCAGTCATCGGCTCACGCCCGAGCGGATTGCGGCGTCGGGGGCGCATGCGGTGATGCTCAAGCCGGTGGAGCTGGCGGAGCTCAAGCGTCGTGTGGATGAGGCGTTGTCGATGCTGCGGCGGTAGCGGGCGTGGGAAGTGGGGGTGGGGGCTGGTCTGGGGGCGTCGCTGGGGTTATGTTCTTCAGTCTGTTCGCGGAGTGGTCAGCCGCGACGGGACGTAGCGCAGCCCGGTAGCGCACCTGAATGGGGTTCAGGGGGTCGCGGGTTCGAATCCCGCCGTCCCGACTTGGGTAAAAGAAAGCCCGCTCACGACTTACGTCGTGAGCGGGCTTTTTGCTTCCGGGCGAGTCCGCCCTTACTGCCGCACCGCACTCCGCGCGATCGCACTCCAGATCAGCGGCCACGTCGCGTTGGTCTGCGAGCGATACTGCGGGCGGAAGCCGTACAGCACCACGTGCCCCTGACCCACCCGCACATCGACCATCGCGGCCGTGCCGTTGAGACGCGGCGCGCCTAGCAGCCACCCCGAGAGCAGCGCACTGCCGCTTGCGGGATACTGCAACACCGCCGTGGCCCGCGAGGGATCGGTGATCGTGAACGCCGGCGACTCCTCGAACCACACTGCCGGCGTTGGCGCCGTGAACGTTGCCGTGAGCGGCGACGCGGTGTTCGGTTCAACGCGGAAGAGCGAACCGGGAGCGTAGAAGTCCGCGCTCTTGAGTCCGCGCAGTGCGTCGGTAACCGGCAGAGCAAACACATCGATCGCGTAATCGCTCGCTTCGTTGAAGGCGAGGACAGTACCGCCCCCTTCGACAAACGCCTTCAGCGCCGCGGCACCGTTCGCACCGATCCCCCCGCGCAACGAGTCGGCGTACGGCGCGGCGAGTCCGCGGGCGAGTTGATTGGCCGCCTGATCAGGGAGCACGATGGCGTCGTACTTCGCGCGAAGATTTCCGGCGCGGAGCTCCGCGTCCTTCAGCGACGTGAACGGCACCTTGTTGGCGTCGAAGACCCAGCGCGTCCAGCCCTCGTCCATGCTCGCGTTGTAGCTCTGGTATATCGCGATGCGCGCATTGCCGAGCGCCGGTGTGGTGTACGTGGGCTCAGCCATCGGCGGCACCAGCGCGCCCACCTGCACAGTGGGCGACTTTTCCGCCGTGACCGCCACACCGAAGAGCAGCGGCAGCGTGTGCGCCGTCACGTCGTACGGGCGCCTGGGCGGCCCGCCGGGATACTCTTCGAGATTGGGATATGCCTGCGGCTCGAGCAAAGCCTTGGCATATGCACCGAACGGCTGCTTGGTAGGAACCACGTAGCTCCCCGTCGGCACGCTTTCGTGCACTTCGACTTGCCCGTGCTGCAGCGTCCACACGAGCCGCTGCAACGCCACGGGATCCTTCTGCGCCTTGCTGATCACGAACTGCGCCGGCACCTCCGTGGCCGTCCACGGATGCGCGTCATCGAGCGCGCGCTCGGCGAGTGTGGCGTAACTCGTCAGCCACGCCGTGCGGTCGCGCGCCGCTTCCACGAGCAACGCCCACGTGGCGCTCGACTGATACGCCACGATATCGCCGATCCCCCACCGGCCGCCGGGCCACAGTGCGGGGTAGTTCCACGACTGCGTCTTGGCTTCATAGCCGCGGCCGGCGCCGAGCAGGTTGAACGGCATATTCACCGCGGTCGCCAGTCGCGCACTCGCCGTCTCGGTGAGGATGCGGGCCCCACGATGGTTGAGTGAGTATTGCCGCGCGGGTGACCACTGATCGTACGCCGCGTTGGTGGCGACGCCCGTTTTCCCGTCCTGAATCAGCCGCCACGACATCGCCATGCCGAGCGCGTTCGTGCTCGCCGTGAGAATGGGGTCGATGTTGGGCTCGAGCGGGTCCATGTACGGCGGAATGAAAATGCGACCCGCGTTGCCGCCCTGCTGGTGCACATCGTTCACGATCTGCGGGACCCACGGCGTGTACAGCGAGTCGACGGTGTAGCGCGTCTCCTTGAGGCTGAACGCGTACCAGTCACGATTGTTGTCGTGCCCGGAGTAGAAGTGATAGAGCGCCGGTGGATTGCTCCCTTCCGCCGGGGTGTCGAGGGTGCTCCGATACCAGTCGCCCACGATGTCGACACCATCGGGGTTCTGGCTGGGCACGAGCATGACGATGGTATTCGCCAGAATGGATCGCGCTTCCGGTGTGTCGCCACGTGCGAGCTTGTCGGCGATGACGAACGGCGTAAGGAAGCCACCCACCTCCGTCGAGTGAATACTCGAGGTGATGAGAATGACGTTCTTTCCTTGTGCAATGAGTTCATCGCGCGTGCGCTTGCGAACTCGCGGGTCCCACAGCTCCTGCTGGATCTTCTGGTACTTGGGCAAGTTCGCGAGCGTGGCTTCGTCGGCGAAAAACGCCACGAGAAAGGGACGCCCGAGCGTCGTTTTGCCGAGCGTGCGCACGCTGACACGGGGCGATGCCTTGTCGAGCGCCGTGAAGTAGTCGGTGACCTGCTTCCAGCTGGGGAGCTTGCGGTCGGTTCCGGGCTCCCACCCCAGAATCGAGGCCGGGGTGGGGACGGCGGTGGCCGCACGCGTCGGGCGCGTTCTGGCAGCCGAGGCGGGCTGAGCGTGGAGCGCGCTGGCGCTCAAGGCGGCCGTCAGCGCGCTGGCGACGAGGAGGCGGAGGGTAGGGGGCATGCCATGATCTACCACGTCACACGCTGGTCGGCGAGTTTCGCGCGCGCTCAGGAGCCGGTGACGGAGGTGTCCGTGTTCGTGTCGAGTGCGCGCCGCACAGTCTGCAGGAGGCAATCTCGCGTGAAGGGCTTGGCCAGCACCGGCCCCATGCTGCGCAGCTCGGCCAGCGATGCCTCATCGAGACCGGCGTACCCCGTCATGAAAATGACCGGCAACTCCGGACGCGCGGTCCGCAGCAAGCGCGCCAGCTCGAGACCGTTGGCCTTCGGCATCATCACGTCGGTTACCACCAAATTGATGGCTTCGATGGCCTTCTCGACCAACGCGATCGCGGCCGCGCCGTCTTCGGCGTCGAGCACGCGATAGCCATTCTCCGTGAGCATACGCGTCGCGAACTGTCTGATGCTGGCGTCATCTTCGGCCAGCAAGATCGTTTCACCGCATCCCGCGTCGTCGCGCTCTTCGTCGGTGTCCACCTCAATGGCCTGTCGCGCGGGAAACCACGCACTGAAGGTGGTGCCCTCGTTGACCACACTGTGCACGTCGATCGCGCCACCGTGACGCTGTACGATGCCCTGTACGACCGCGAGCCCAAGGCCCGTGCCTTCGTTCACGTTCTTCGTGGTGAAGAATGGTTCGAACAAATGCGTCAGCGCCTCGGCGGGAATGCCGGCGCCGGCATCGTGCACCGACAGCACGGCGTAGCGTCCCGCCGGCAGCACCTGTTCCCCGATGGCACGCGCAGCCTCGAGCACGACTTCCTCGAGCGCCACGACAATTCGACCGTCCTTCGGCGACGCGTCGCGTGCGTTTTTTACCAGATTCACAAGCAACTGCTCCAGCTGCGCGGCATCCGCGCTGATCTCCGGGAGCGTGTCGGTGACTGACAGTGCGACGTCCAGTGGCGCGCACAGCTGCTGCAAGCTGCGCAGGTTCTCGCGCACGAGCGTATCGAGCGCCGTGGCGACGAGCGGTGTGTGGTGCTGTCGCGCGAACGCCAGCAACTGGTGGGTGATGTTCGCCGCGCGACGCCCGGCGCGTACCACCTCGCCCAGATCGCTGTGAACGCGCTCGTCATGCTTCGATGCCAGCTGCGCCAATTGTGCGAAGCCGAGGACCGTCGCGAGCGCGTTGTTGATTTCGTGCGAGACACCGCCGGCGAGACGGCCCAGGCTGGCCATGCGGCGCGTGCCTTCGAGGCGCTGCTCCAGTCGGTATCGCTCGGCCAATTCGCGACTCAGCGCATCCGTGCGCTCGGCGATGCGTACCTCGAGGTCGGCGCGCGAGGCCTCGAGATCCGCGGTGCGCTGCGCGACGAGAATCGACAGTTCGCGTTCGCGCGCTCGTGCCGACGCGAGACGAACGCGCGTGAACGCAAACGCGCCGGCGCCCGCGAGTAACGCGAGGAGCGGAAAGAACCACGGTTGCTCGATGAGGCTTCGCGGAACATCGAGTGTGACCGTCGCGACGGTCGGGTGCCAGTTGCCATCTTCACCGGCGACGCGAATCTCCAGGCGATACATGCCGCCGTTGAGCGGGCCGAACGTCAGCGTGCGCCGCCGCCCGGCATCGATCCACGTACTGTCTACACCCACGACGCGGTATTCCGCGCGAACACGACCAGGCACAAGGGCATTCGTCGCGGCAAAGGTGACCTCGATGCGCCCAGGATGCCCAGCAGGGTGAACAATCGAGTCGACGGGCATGGACACGCCGTCAACATGGATCTGCTCGATGTGGACCTGCGGTGGAATGGAATCGGCGACGATCGCGGACGGATCGAGCAGGACGGGCCCGGCGTACGATGGCAGCCAAATGCGTCCCTGCGCGTCGCGGAACAGCTGACTCTGGTAGTCACTGTTGATATCCGACGACGGCAGTCCGTCTGTCCGGTCGAACTGCCGCACAGCGACCGCTCGCTGTGGCGTCTGCATCGCGCGCAGTAAATCGCTGATGGCGGCGCGCAGCACACCCGAGCGTGACGTGAGCCAGAGGTTACCCTTGCCGTCGTCGGTAATGCCATTCACGCCAAGGAGTCGGCTGTTGGCGCCGGACAGCGCGTGCACTCGGTCGCCGCGCATGGCGAACAGGCCGGAATCTGCAGTGGCAATCCAGAGCGCGTCGGCCGTTTCGTGCAGCGCCAGCACCACGCTGTCTGTCAAACCGTCCGCCGGGCCAACACGCCGTGTCGTGCCGTCTTGCAGCACCGTGAGATACGGTCCGCCTGCGAGCAGTCGCCCGGCGCGATCGCGAATGATGATGCGTGGCTGCGCCGACGCATCGAGCCTCAGGTCGCGGTAGAGCGAATCGACGACGCCGTTACGCGAGCGGAGCACGCCGAGTTCGGTGGGGCCGATGACTGATCCGTCACCGTCGACGAAAATGCCGAGGGCGCCGCCTGGCGGAAAGCCGACGCGCGCGGTGACATCCTGCACACCGGTTCGTGTGGCAAGAAAGAGGCGACCTTCCGAGTCGCTCAGGTACATGCCTCCGGCAAGTGCAGGCCATTGAGCCGGTGCCGAGCTGTTCGGGTCACGCCCGAACGTGCGGTGCCAGATGGAGCCATCGAACCAGGAGAGCTGCCCGTCGCCCGTCGCGGCCCACGGCGTGCCATCGCGGTCGCCGCGCACAGACCAGGTGGTGGTGTTCGCCAATCCTTGCGTGTAGCTGCGGAACGCCGAGCGCCGATAGCGCGCGAGACCTCCTGCTGTACCGGCCCACATGACACCGCGCCGATCTTTCAACAGCCACCACACCGGGTCGGTGTACACACGATCCGCCGGATCGACGCTACTCAGCTGACGGCCATTCCAGCGGAGCACACCGCGGGTATCGGTCCCAAGCCAGACATCGCCGTCAGCAGCCATCGTGATCGCCCACACCTGCGCGCGCACACTGCCGACCGCCGTATTGATCGCGGTGCGCTGGCGAATGTTGAGCGGATCGCTGATGTCGAGCTGCAGTGCCCCTTCGCGCACCGCGAGCCAGAGGGCATCGGTACTGTCGAGCGCCACGTCGTACACTCGTCGGTCGCGCGCTGGGAGCCACTCTACCGGTGCACTGTCGCCGACGGCATACGACGCGAGGACGCCGCGTCCGCCCATCCACATGCGGCCGCGCCGGTCTTCGACGAGACCGTACGTGTATCGGTCAAAGTGCGGTACCGGTGCAAACCGCGTCCCATCGCCCACCCGAACACCAAACTTTCCCGACACCCACACGCGCCCACTACGGTCGCGCACCACCTTCCACGTCGTCGTGGCCGGAATCTGATCGGCGGCGATGCTGCGAATTGCGCTGCCTTCGCGAACGGCGAGCCCGCGATCGGTAGAAATCCACAACATTCCCCGCGTGTCGACGCTGAGCGCGTTGATGGTTGACGCTGGAAGGCCGGGGGTGTTCTGGGTCGTGTACACCGTGGTGTTCAAGCCGTCGAAGCGCACGAGGCCGCGGCGCGTACCCAACCAGAGGTAGCCGTCCGGCGTTTGCGCGATGGCCGCGATGTAGCTGTCGGGAAAGCCAACGCCCGGATCGATCGCTTCTCTGACATACTCGCGGTTCGCCACGGAGGGCGACTGGGCGGACGCGTGGCGAGCGGTAGCGCACGCGGTCACAACGCCGATGGCGCAGAGCAGGCGGCGCAAGCGCGCCAAAAGGGGGGCGGGGGGCACACTGAACAATAGAGAGGATCGCCCCGCCCGTCATCCGTCCGGGATCCGGTGATTCTCCCCTTCCTCCCCGTCCGTGCATACACGAGGTTTGTACATGACCTCCCCCGCTGTCTTTCAACGTCGAGCCGGCCTGCCGGCGTTGCTCGTGTGCCTCGGCGTCACCGGCGGGGCCGCCTTCGCCGCCGCCTTTGCGTCGCGCAGCTCTGCTGAGTTCTACGCCTTGCTGGTCAAACCGGAATGGGCGCCGCCGGCGTGGCTCTTCGGGCCGGTGTGGTCGATGCTCTACCTGTTCATGGCCATCGCGGCGTGGCGCGTCTGGCGCGCGGTCGGCTTCGAGCGGGCGACGGCGCCGCTGGGGCTGTACGCGGTGCAGCTCGGGCTGAACGCGCTCTGGACGTGGCTCTTTTTCGTCTGGCACGACGGCCCTTGGGCCACGGCCGAAGTGCTCCTGCTCTGGGCCAGCATCGCGGCGACTATCGTGGCGTTTCGTCGACGCGATCGACCCGCCGCGCTGCTCTTGCTGCCGTACCTGCTGTGGGTGTCGTTCGCGAGTGCGCTGACCATCTCGGTCTGGCAGCGCAATCCGGGACTCTTGTAGGGCGCTACGCGAGCAGGTCGCGCGTTGCTTCGGTTGGAGAGCAGACCCCCGCAAGCGCAAAGGCGAGGTCGACTTCGTCGCGTAGCAGTTGCAGGACATGCCGCGCGCCCGCCTCGCCATTCACCGCGAGTCCCCAGAGCAGCGGGCGCCCCAGTAGCACTGCGTGTGCGCCCATGGCGAGCGCCTTCAGCACGTCGGTACCGCGACGAATGCCCCCGTCTACGAGCAGCACGCCGCGGCCGGCCATAGCGTCGGCTACTTCGGGCAGAGCACGCGCCGTCGGCTGCGCGGTGTCAAGCTGTCGGCCGCCATGATTGGAGACGATGACGCCGGCTGCACCATGTTCGAGGGCGAGTAGCGCGTCGTCACCGCGGACGATCCCCTTCACGTAAATGGGGAGCGATGTGAGCGAGCGGAGCCACGCGAGGTCGCGCCACGCAATGCCCGCGTCCCAGTACTCAGCGATGAACTGTGCGAGCGCGGAGGCCGCACCGTTCTGGCCGGCCAAGGTGCCGCGCATGTCCACACCCAGGTTCGGCGCGTCGAATTCCGCCGGCACATGAAAGCCGTTGAGCACATCACGCTCCCGTCGCCCGAGCAGCGGGGTGTCGACTGTCAACACCAGCGCCGTGCAACCGGCACGCTCGGCGCGTCGCACGAGTTCGGCGGTCACTCCACGGTCGCGATACACGTAAAGTTGAAACCAGAGCAGCCCGGTGGACGCCGCACGCACCGACTCGATGGTGCGGTTGGACAAGGTGGAGAGGATCATGCCTGAGCCGGCGTCCGCACTGGCACGCGCCGTGGCCACCTCCCCCTCGGGGGTGGCCATCTGTTGAAAGGCCATCGGGGCCACAATGACGGGCCAGTCCAGCTGGTGACCACCGACCGTCGTGGCGAGCGAACGCTGCGAGACGTCGCGCAGCACACGATAGCGCACCCGGATCTCATCCCACGCGGAGCGGGATTCGCGGAGGAGGATTTCGTCGTTGGCGCCACCGGCATAGTAGTCGTACACCATGCGGGGAAGGCGTTCGGCCGCGAGCGCTTCGTACGAGCGGAGATTGACGGGGAGCATCGGGGTCACGTTGGTGTGAACGGCAGATTGGGCGTATTGTACGATCTTTCCCACTCTTCTGCCCGGGACCGTGCATGGCGGTGCTCACCTTCAGTCGTCTCAAGGAGCGCTACAGCGAGGACACCAGACCCGGTGGCCCTGGCGCTGCGCCAGCCCTCGCGCGCGCCCTCGAACAGATTGGCTGGCGAGCGGTGCGCGAGCCGACGCCAGAGGAGCTTTCGGGACATATGGCGCTGCTGGTCGATGCGTTCGTGCACGATCATCGCGACCTGATGGCGCTCACCGATGGTATCGCCTCCGTGCTTCGCGATACGGGGCCGATGCTCGATGGCGGCTTGCCGCCGGTCGAAGCATATCTGCCCGCGGCGGAAGCGATGTTGACGCACTACGTCCGCGATGACGGCGGGGCACAGAGCGCCCCGCTGAGTTTTCTCTGATCGAGTTCCTCGAGTCGTGATCCTCCAACGATGGAGCTGGTGATGCGCCAAGTTGTCTCTGCTGTTGCCCTGACGGTTGCGGTGGTAGGTGCCATGAGCGCGCCCGCGGTGGCCGGTGCACAGCGTGCCGCCGACGTGTACAAGCCCGGTGCGTTGACACCATTTCAACAGTTCTCGCGAGACATTTACAAGGAGCTCGTGGAGATCAACACCGGTGTGGAAACCGGCAACATCACCACAGCCGCCAAGGCCATGGCCGCGCGATTCAAGGCGGCGGGCATTCCCGAGGCGGACATCTTCGTGGGGGGACCGCGGCCGGAGAAGCACAACGTGGTGGCGCGCATCCGCGGCAAGGGCGGCGCCGGCGCCCCGAAACCGCTGTTGCTGCTCGCCCACATCGACGTGGTGGAAGCGCTCAAGGCCGACTGGTCCCCTGACCTCGATCCCTTCGTGTTCACCGAACGCGACGGATACTACTACGGTCGTGGTACCGCCGACGACAAGGCGATGGCCAGCATTTTCGTGGCGAATGTCTTCCGCATGAAGCAGGAAGGTTTCGTCCCCGATCGTGACATCATCATTGCACTCACCGCCGACGAGGAAAGCGGCCCCGCCAACGGCGTCGATTGGCTGATCAAGAACCACAAAGAGCTGGTGGACGCGGCGTTGGTGATCAACGAAGGCGGAGGCGGCACGTTGCGGAACGGCAAGCCCCTCTTCAACGGCGTGCAGGCGGCGGAGAAGATCACCACGAACTTCACGTTGCGCGCCACCAACAAAGGCGGGCATTCGTCGGTCCCGCGCGACGACAACGCCATTACCCAGCTGGCCGACGCGTTGGCCAAAGTGGGGCGCTACAAGTTCGCCATCAAGCTCAACGACGTGACCCGCGCGTTCTTCACGCAAACCGGACCACTCGAAGAGCCGGCCATGGGCAAGGCGATGCAGGCGCTCGTCGCCAATCCGGCCAACCCGGCCGCGGTGAAAGTCGTCACCGCCGATCCGCGCTACAACTCTATGCTGCGGACGACCTGCGTGGCCACGGAGCTCAAGGGCGGACACGCGACCAACGCGTTGCCGCAGCTTGCCGAAGCGAACGTGAACTGCCGCATCTACCCGTCGGAGACGGCCGAAACCGTGCGCGCGGAACTTGACAAGGCCATCGCCGACACCAACGTGAAGGTCATCATCCGGTCGCAGCGTCCGAGTACGCCGGCATCGGCATTGCTTCCCGAACTCATGGACAACGTCACGCGCATCACCGGTGAGCTGTGGGGGAAGATGCCCATCATTCCCACCATGAGCACGGGCGCTACCGATTCCCGTTTCTTCCGCGCCCTCGGCGTGCCGGCGTTCGGCGTGTCGGGGCTCTTCAGCGACCCCACGGTCGACGCGCGGGCCCATGGCCGCGATGAGCGTATGGCGGTGAAGAGCTACTACGAAGGGCAGGAGTTCCTGTACCGCCTCACCAAGGCGCTCTCCACGAACGTCGTGCGGCAGTAACGACATGGCGACACTCGAGGACCGGCTTGCCGGCTACACCCACCGGCAGGTCATGGTGAACGGCCTGCGCTTTCACGTGGTGGAGGCGGGCACCGGGCCGGTGGTCCTGCTGCTGCACGGCTTCCCCGATTGCTGGTTGTCCTGGCTTGGGCAGATCGACGTGCTCGTCGCACAGGGCTACCGTGTGGTCGTACCCGACTTGCGCGGATACAACGAGACGGAGCGTCCAAAGCAAGTTGCCGAGTATCGGCTCGAACTCCTCGGGCGCGATATCGAGGCGCTCGCCAATCAGTATGGCGGTGCCGTGCACCTGGTGGGACACGATTGGGGCGGTGTGCTGGCGTGGCATGTGGCCATGCACCACCCGCAGGTGGTGCGTTCGCTTGGCGTGCTCAATGCACCCCATCCTGCCGCCTTCCGGCGCGCACTGCGAAACGGATGGACGCAGCGCCGGAAGTCGTGGTACGTGCTGTTTTTTCAGCTGCCATGGCTCCCGGAGTTCATGTGGCAGGCCGGGGACTCGGCGTTGTTCATGCGCGTGTTGCGCAGCGGTGCGGCGACGCCAACGGCCGACATGCCGGACACGAGTGCTCTCGAGACACAGTACCGCCGGGCCTTTGCCTCGCGCAGTGCGTGGAGCGCCGCCATAAACTACTATCGCGCGTTATTGCGCTTCCCGCCGCCGCGTGATGTGGTGATCAGTGCGCCGACGTTGCTGCTATGGGGCGAACGCGATCCCTATCTTGGCGTTGAACTCACCACGGGCTTCGAACGGTGGGTGCCGTCGTTGACGGTCGAACGGCTGCCGGCGGCGCATTGGCTACAGCACACGCACGCCAGTGCGGTCAACGAAGCGCTGCTTCGGTTCTGGGCGCAGCAGCCGACGTGACGCGTGCCGCGCGGGCGCTCCCCGCGCGCTTCCACTTGCGCCAGCCTTCCCACAGGTTCGCCACGAGCAGGCCACCCAACAGGAAGTAGACGGCACCGATCGCGATGTACAAGCCAAATCCCGCGACGGCCGCGATAGCGCCGTAGGTCACCTGATCGCCGGCCTTGGGCGGTGATGTCGGCGGGTCGGTGGCCATGAAGCCGGCGAAGAACAGCACCATCTGCAGATCGGGCGCACGATACAGCTCGGCCAGCCGCACTGGGTCGATCACATACGTGGCACTCGTCGCCAGCACGAAGTGCACGCCAAGGAGTGCCAACACCAGCGGCAGTTTGTTGAGACGCCACGCCATGAACGCGGCGGTCGATCCCAACAGGAGCGTCCATACGGGCGCGAGATCGGGCAGAGCGCCCCACCAGTTCTGTCCCGAGTCGAACAGGTAGTAGCTGGCGACCAGCCCTGCCGCGGCGGGGTTCAATACGTTGGCACGCTTCACGCGCAGCGCATGCTTGGCGGCAATCGCCAGCGCCGAGGTACCCGCCGCGACCCACCATGTCGCATGGGGACTGAGCACCACACCCACAAGCACGCCGGTAAGCAAGGCGCCGTCGGGTACGCTCCACTGCCCATCGCGCCACCGGATCAGTGGCGCGTCGAGAAGCATGGCGACGAGTATGGCGCTCGCGAGACCGGGAAGCACGAGCATCCATCCTGCATGATGAGCGGCGGGCGCCGTCAGGATCAGCAGAATGGCCGTGAACAGTCCTTTCGGCGAACGGAGCCAGCGGGGAAGAGCCGTCCACGATGACCTGCGCGCGGGGGCCAACGTGCCGTCACTCATGGCCTACGCTCCACTCAGTGCACCCCCATCCACGCACCATGTGCACCGCACCATCGGCGTCCACGATGCAGCCATCAACGCCCTGAGCCTGCAGGAGCGCAGCGCCGGCGTCCGGCCCCAGCACAAAGGCCGCCGTCGCCAGTCCGTCGGCGATCGCTGCTTGTGAGGCCACCACCGTCACGCTTTGCGAGCGGGACGCTGATGTCGCCTCGCGCTGCCGCGGATCGACGAGATGATGTCCACGCGCCGTTCGCCGCACATAATCGCCGCTCGTGCACACCGCGAACTCGGCGGCCTCGCACGTCATGGTGGCGAGTCGCGCCCGTTCGTCGCGCGGATGCACGATGGCGGTGCGCCAGGGGGCGCCTTTGGCGTTGCGTCCGCGGTACAGCAGGTCGCCGCCCGCGTTGATGGCACAGTGGGCGACAGCAGCCAGGGCACGCGCCGCGAGATCGATGGCGAAGCCTTTGGCGATGGCGCCAAGATCGAGTTGCAGCGGCCGTTCGAGTCGAACGGCACTGGCGGCTTCGTCGAGCGTGATATCACGCCACGTGGCGTCGGTGTCGTGTCGCTCGAGGGCAATGGCCGCGCCGCCACGCCACGGGCGATTGAAGCCCAGGGCATGTACCCGTGCGCCTACTGCCGGGTCGAAGGCCCCGTCGCTGGCGTCGGCCATTGAATGCGCCACGCGCAGGAGTTCGAACAACAACGGGGAGACCGGTGTGAACACATTGCGCGTGTCAGACAGGCGCATGAGCTCCGACGACTTTTCAAAACGTGAGCAGCTGCGCTCCACCAGGTCGAACCACCCCAATGCGTCGGCCGCACGCGACGGAGCGTCGTGCAGTTCGCCCACCAGCTGCAGCGAGATCGTGGTACTCATTGCGGTCGTGACAAACTCGTACGTGGGCAGATCGCTCACGGCGCCGCGTGCTTGAGTGCTTCAACGATCGCGTAATAAAACGCATTGGTGCTGTCGGTCGCGCCGGACACGTTGTCGATTTCCGGGCTCTGGCGTTGGGCTACCTGCGGCTGCAGATGCGCGATCCACGAGCACGAGTACCGCGTGAGGCAGCGACTGATGGCCGCGGCCGTGATCTTGCCGCCTTCGATGATGACGGTGGCCTCGATGTCGCCGTGCCGCGACGTGCCCCACCCGGTGAAGGTCCCGTCCTTCCACTTGACCTTCTTGCTGCTGTCGGCGGTGGCCGGCGCCGGGGATGGCGCGGGCGCTGACGCCGTCACGACCGGTGGCGTTGCGACGACCGGTACCGGCGCCGGCGTGACGGCGATGGTCGCGCTGGACGCACTGGTGGCGCCAGTGACACTCGGCGCACCGGCGAGTGCCACTGATGCGGCCGCCGGAGGGACGGCGGCTGCATCAGTGGTCGCAACATCTGGGACAACCTGATGCGGTGCCGAAGATGCGGGCGCGTCGGCTCCCCCCTTCGGATCGAGCTGTGGCCCACTTCCGGTCGAGGCGACCACGGCATGGTCCGAAGTGCTCGCCACGGGGGGCACGGGCACAGAGGCATCCCCAGCAGCGGCATGCGATGTCCCGTTGGGTATCGCGTCTGGTCCGGCAACCGGCACGCGTCGACGTGGCGCACTGCGCGCGGCGAGTTCGGTGGCCGCCGCTTCCGTCCGCACATAACCGGCCGAATACGCCGCCAGTACGGCGGCCGCGCCGATGGCCAGCAGTGTGGGTTGCGTCGAAGCGCCCCTCCGGAGCCGCGAGGGGAGAGGCGCGTGATTTGAGCCGTTTGAGGGGGTATTTGTCACGCCGGAAGGGACGGGGGAGACTACTGGAGAATACACGCCGAGAGGTGCCTCGTCGTTGAGAACGACAGTGAGTTGAGGCGAACTCAGCCATACATGGTACAAAGCGCACCTTCGCGGGACAGAAGGAACCCAGCCGTGCTAATTTCAATTGGTCCGGTGGGACCGAACCGTTAGGACCCGAAGTGTCCGGACACCGATTTCGCACCTCACCATCCTCTGAGGAGACCCGCACATGCACCACTTGTGGCGCCCCCTGCTGGCGCTGACAGGGTTGCTTGCACTCGCCAGTCCACCGGCCCGTGCACAGCAGCTTGGTACCCTGGCAGTCACCGTAACCGACGCGGCCAATCAACGTCCCGTCGAAGCGGCTCGCGTATTCCTCGTGGGGACTACATTCGCTGGGCAGACGGCTCCCGACGGCAAGCTCACGCTGCGCGGGATCGGTGCCGGCCCATATACGGTGCGCGTGCTGCGCGTTGGCTATACCGAACAGTCCAAGCCCATCACCATTGCGGCGGGACAAACGCAAACGCTCAACGTGGCGCTCACGACGGCTGCCGTGAACCTGGCTGCCGTCGTCACGACCGCGACCGGTGAACAGCGTCGCGTCGAAATCGGTAATGCCACTGCCAACATCGATGCCGCGAAGGTCACGGAATCGGCGCCGCTCGGTAACCTCAACGACCTGCTCAATTCGCGTGCACCCGGCGTAACGGTCACGAGCGGAACGCAGACGGGCACCGGCGCACGCATTCGTATTCGCGGTATGAACTCGGTGAGCTTGAACAACGAGCCGATCTGGATCATCGACGGCATTCGTATGACGAGCAACAACGCGAGCTTCACCACCGCGACCGGTAGCGGCGGCGGTACTGGCGGTAACGCGCCCAGCCGCGTCGGCGACCTCAATCCGGAAGAAATCGAGAACATCGAGATCGTGAAGGGACCGTCGGCGGCAACGCTCTACGGCACCGACGCGGCTAACGGTGTCATTCTCGTCACGACCAAGAAGGGCCGCGCCGGCGCCGCCCGTTGGACGATCTACGGCGAAGGCGGCACGGTCTACGATCGCAATTTCTATCCCGACGCGTACTCGCTGTGGGGCAAGCGCCCGGGCGAAACCGTGTCGTCTCGCGCCTTCTGCAATCTGCAGCGCATCGGTCTCGGCCAGTGCACCGCCGACTCGACGAGCTCCCTCAACCTCTTCGACGAAAAGGACCTCACGCCAGTCGGCACGGGCAACCGTCGCCAGACGGGTGTGCAGGTGTCCGGTGGTACCGAAGCGGTCCGCTACTTCCTTTCCGCCGAAGACGAAAACGAAATCGGCGTGCTCGAATTGCCGGTCTTCGAGCGCCAGCGCATGGATTCCTCAGGCATCCCCATTCGCCCGTGGACGGAGCGCCCCAACACGATGAACCGCCGCTCGTTGCGGTCCAACGTGAATGCGCAGCTGAACCCGAAGCTCGATGTCGCGATGTCGACCAACTTCATCAACATCGCGCAGCGCTACTCGCTCGAATCCAACGCGACGGCCGGCCTCGGCTCTCACCTTTTCGGCGGCCCGGGCACGCGTGACAACGGCACGGTCTCCGGTCTTGGCACGCCGCTCAATGGCTATCGCGCCTGGACGCCCGGCTACATGTGGGCAGAAAAGACCGAACAGTCGGTCAATCGCTTCATCTGGTCGGGGCAGGCCAACTATCGCCCCACGTCGTGGCTCTCCACCCGTGCCACTGTCGGTAACGACTGGACGGGACGTAACGACGAAAACCTGCTCTTCCGCGGCGAAGGTCCGCCGCTCACCGCCACGACGCGGTTGGGTTCGCGCGGCATCGGTCGTGTGTTCATCAACAACCTTACGGTCGATCTCGGCGCCACGGCCAACTACGAAAAGTTCGGCTTCCAGCACAAGACGACCGTCGGCTCTCAGTACATCGGCTACCGCTTCACGAGCGCCACGACGGGCTCATCGCAGCTCGCTCCCGGTTCGCAGAGCGTCGGCTCGGGTACGGTACTCGTGGTCGACGAAGGCACCACCTTGACGAAGACGTTCGGCAGCTTCATCGAACAGTCGCTGGCGTGGCGCGACCGGTTGTTCCTCACGGCCGCCGTGCGTAGCGACCAGAACTCGGCGTTCGGTACGAACTTCCAGAGCATCGTCTACCCGAAGGCGTCGATGTCGTACCTGATCTCCCAGGAAGACTGGTGGAAGGCGCCCTCGTTCGTGAACACCTTCCGCGTGCGGTATGCCTACGGCCAGTCCGGTGTGCAGCCCGGTCCCAACGACGCGCTGTTCTTCTACAATTCCGGCATCACGAGCGTCGCGGCCACCGATCAGCCCACGGTCATTCAGGGCGCGTTGGGTAACGCGAACCTCAAGCCCGAGCGCTCGGCCGAACACGAAATGGGTTTCGAAACCCAGATGTTCAACCAGCGCGTGAGCCTCGACTTCACGTATTACAACAAGGTCACCACCGACGCGCTCATCAGCGCGGTGCTGCCGCCGTCGTACGGCTCCGTGGCGTCGCAGCTGCGTAACCTTGGCTCGGTGAAGAACGCCGGTGTCGAAGTCGCCCTGAACGCGCAGCTGGTGCAGAAGAACAACTTCGGATGGGACGCAAACATTGCGTTCTCGTCCAACGACAACAAGGTCGTGTCGCTCGGCAACACCCCGCCGCAATTGGGGCTGCCGACGCGTACGGTGGCGGGCTATCCCATTGGTGGCTACTGGGAACGCCCCATCACTGGGTGGGAAGACAAGAACGGCGACGGGTTGCTCACGTACTTCCCCGACGCCGCCCGCAACGAAGTGTTCGTTGGCGACTCGGTGATCTTCCGTGGCTACTCCACGCCGCGCTACATGACGACGCTCGTGAACGGTGTCGATCTGTTCAACAAGCAGCTTCGCCTGCAGGGCATGGTCGACTGGCGCAGCGGCGGTCTGTGGTACAACAACACCGAGCGGATTCGCTGCACGCGCCCCAACTGCTCGGGTCGCAACAATCTGAAGGCGGAGTTCGTCGATCAGGCCACGAATATCGCGGCCAACGAACACCCGGCCCGTACACTCGACGGCTTCCTGCAGAGCGGCGCCTTTGTCCGCCTGCGCGAAATCTCGGCACAGTGGACGGTCTCCAACAGCATGGCCAAGCGCCTCGTGCGTGGCCGCTCGCTGTCGCTCGTCGTCACGGCGCGCAACCTCAAGCTGTGGACGAACTATCGTGGTACCGACCCCGAGTCGGGCTTCAACACCACGAGCGGCACCGAAGCTCCGAGCGAGTTCCAGACGGTGGGACCGCCGAGCTACTTCATCACGCGCATCAACATCGGATTCTGAGGCTTACCGACCCATGACACCATATCGATTTTTGGGCCGGCGCACGTTGGGCCGTACGGCAGGCGTTGTGGCCGCGCTCGCCGTTTCGCTCTCGGGCTGCCAGGAAGCGAACGATCGCCTGCTTGGCGTCGTCGATCCCGACATCATTGCCCCAGGTGACCTCGAGAAGACCGACGGTGCGCTCGCCCTTTCGAACGGCGCCATCGCCACGTTCCGCGGCATCACCGGGGGCGGCGAAAGCACCTGGTTGTTTGGTGGACTGTTGGCTGATGAATGGTCGACCAGCTCAACGTTCATTCAGAACGACGAGACCGATCAGCGGCAGATCCAGCTGATCAACTCGTCGATCACTGGCATGGTCCGCAGTCTCTACCGGACCCGTACGCGTTCGTACGAAGCCATCGAATCGCTGAAGAAGTTCAGTCCGACTTCGCGGGCCACGATTGCCGAGATGTACTTGGCACGAGGCTTCGCGGAGATGCAGCTGGCACTCGACTTCTGCAACGGTATTCCCATCCCCAACAATCCGCTCACCAATCCCCCGGAGAACGGGGAGCCGAAGAGCACCGCCCAGGTGTTTCAGTTGGCGGCGGCGTCGTTGGATACCGGACTGACGTTCGCGAACGGCACGGATGCCGCCAGCGTGCTCATGAACCGCTCGATCCGCGTGGTGCGTGCCCGCGTGGCCATGGCGCTCGGCGACTTTGCCGGCGCCGGCACGTTGGTCGCCGGACTGCCCACGAGCTTCACCTACGCGCACACGTTCTCGAACTCCACGAGTACGAACACGATTTGGGGGCAGGGGCTCAGCTCGCGCCGCTACAGCGTGGGTGACAGCGTCGAAGGCAACGCCCGCAACATCCTCGTCGCGAACGCCATTCCGTTCGCGTCGTCGCGTGATCCGCGTTTGCCGGTCACCATTCCGACCAGCGGCTCCATCAACGGTCAGGACGGTCAGACCTTCACGCGGACCACGACGATGTGGGGACAGCTCACATCGGTCGACGTGGTGAACGGCATCGATGCCCGCATGATCGAAGCGGAAGTCGCCCTGCGCAACAACAACGTCACGCAGTGGCTCGCCATTCACAACGCGCTGCGGGCCGCGCCGCCGCGGCTGGGCGAAATTGCACCAACGGCGATGGCACCGCTCACCGATCCCGGCTCGGAAGCCGCTCGAGTGAATCTGCACTTCCGTGAGAAGGCGTTCTGGACGTTCAGCCGCGGCCAGCGTCTGGGCGACATGCGCCGTCTCATTCGGCAGTACGGTCGTACCGAGGCCACCGTCTTCCCGCAGGGGCTGCACTACAAGGGCGGTAGCTACGGCAAGGATGTGAATCTTCCGATCACGCAGCCGGAAGAGAACAATCCGCTCTTCAAGGGCTGCACGGATCGTAATCCGTAAGCATCTGACGTAGGCAGATCATTTACGGCTTGCTCGACGGCCCCTGCACCTGCCCGGTGCAGGGGCCGTTGTGTCGTAACGGCTCAGCAGCGTGTCGCCCGTCACGCCACAGCCGGAATGGAAGTTGCCCCAACGCAGCACATGTCCTATGCGCTGGTTCTTGGGGGCACCGCCGCTTTGGTGGTGTTCGTCGGGGGGATTGCTACCCTCGTGTGGTGGATCGCTCGACCCGTCGCACGGGTCCGGCGCCCCGCGAATGAGGCGTTGCCACTGTTCAGTCACGCCCATGCGTCGGTGTGGCCCCGGGACGAAGATCAGAAGCCCGAGGAAGGGACGGCCGCCGATCTCATGGCCGCTCGAGTGGCCTCTGGCGAGCACAACCGTATGGCGGTGCCACGCTGGAGTAAAGCGCCCCCGCCTGGTGGGCAGAACGGTGTCACCGGGGACTCGGGGTTTCCAGGAAAGGGAAGATAAAGTCGTGCGACAGTTTGCTCGCTGTCACGTAGCGCCGAGGCCGCGCGTCCCTGATCGTTACTTCATCCCGCACAGCCCGTCTGGTCTGTACACCCCTCCCCCCTCCTCCTCGGCACTCCCGGCCGTTCTCCGTATGGCCTATATCCGCTGCACCCAGTGTGGGTCGAAAGCTTTGGTCGCTGCGTCGCAGTGCCCCAAGTGTACGAAGCCGTTCGATACACTCGACTCTCGTGGGCAACGCGCGAAGCTCAAGACATGTCGCTCGTGCGGCATAATGCATCGCGTCGATTCCACGTGTCACTGGTGCGGAGACGTGAAGTCGACGCTGTCGATACCAACCGTTTCGCCAGCCGTACTGCGCAACGCCGCAGCGGTCGCACTCATGGTCACTGCAGCGGCAGGTGTCTGGCAGTACGCGCCGCAGCTGCGCGATTTCGCCACGACATCGTCGACGAATGCTTCGAACGCACAGCCCACGTCGGGAGAGACACGCGTCGTGGTTGCAGCCTCGGGCACGAGCAGCACCACGTCAGCGACTGATGGCGGTGTCCTCGCGTCCGACAGTCTCGGAGGCGCACAGCCAACGCTGCCAGCGGACCCGCAACTCGGCGCCGATAGCATTACGTGGACGCCCGCCGTGGCGCGCACGTGGGTGAACGTGCGCTCCGACGCGAGCCGCGGTGGGCAGGTGGTTGGGGTCATCAAGCCGTCGTCGCGCGCCATGCTGGGTACCGATCGCGCCGGCTGGCGTCAGGTACGGTCGCCTGACGTGAGCGGGTGGGTCGATCCTCGACTCTTCGAAGCCGACAGCCTGCGCACGCGTGGGGAGTAAGTGGTGACACGGGTGTCGCGCCGGTCCGCGTTCACGTTGCTCGAAGTGCTGGTGGTGATCGTGGTCATCGCGTTGCTGGCGACGTTCGTGGCGCCGAATCTCTTTCGTAATGTCGGCGACGCGAAGACGGCCACGGCCAAAGCGCAAATCGAGAGTCTGTCCACCGCGCTCGACACGTATCGCCTCGACAACGGGCGGTATCCATCGACCGCGCAGGGACTCGCCGCGTTGTGGCAGAAACCGACGATCGATCCGCCGGCGAACTGGCGGGAGCCGTACGTGCGAAAGGCGATCCCCGACGATCCATGGGGACGCCCGTACGTGTACCTCGCGCCAGGCAAGGCGAATCCTTCGGGGTTCGACCTCGCCACGTATGGGGCCGATGGCCAGCCCGGCGGCGATGGCGAAAATGCCGATGTGCTGAGCTGGAAATAGCAGCGTCGGCTGTGGGGAAATGCCTCACCTGCGTGTGGGGTAGTCGTGCGGAAAGTCCATGTGTTCCCCGACTCTGTTCGGACCGGAAAACGACGAATCTCAGGGTACGATGAGGTTTGCTCAGTCTTCTACCCGGACCTGCCATGCTCTCAGCCACTGCTGAACATGCCCTGCGTGCCGTCCTGCTGCTCGCGCGCCACGACGGCCCCAAGGCGCTCTCGGCCGACGCAATCGCGGCGGAACTCGGTGCGCCACGTAACTACCTCGCGAAAACGCTGAACGCGTTGGCCAAGGCCGGCGTGGTGCACAGCGCCCGCGGTGCCGCTGGTGGGTTTACGTTGGCCATTCCGCCCGGACAACTCACATTGGCGCGCATCATTGCGCCTTTTGACGATCACGCGCGTACCCCCGCCTGCCTGTTGCGCAGTCGCTCCTGTGATCCCCTCAACCCCTGCGCGGTGCACGCTCGCTGGACCGCGATTGTAGGACACGCGGCCGTGCGCTTCGAGCAGACGACGATTGCGGAGTTGCTGGTCGAGGCCGGCCCTGTGCGCGGCTACGTGCCGTCGGCTGCCATGACCGTCGATTTGGGTACCCTCTTGCCGCAAGTGTCCTTGATGCGCGCCTGATGTAGGCGTGACGCGCACGGGGCGCCGTGGACCGCAGCGTCATCGACTCCTGCTTTACGAGAGTTGATGGCGCTGCGTCGTGTGGGTAGCGTGTGTCATGCCCATGTCCGTTCCACCGCGCCCTCAGTGGATGTCGACGCTCGCGAACTCCCTGCCACCGGGGAGATGGCAGACGCGCTTCGCGCCGGCGCCCACGGGATTTCTGCATCTCGGGCATTTGGTCAACGCCATCCACGTCTGGGGCATCGCCCGCGCTCACGGCGGACGCGTACTGCTGCGTCTGGAAGACCACGACCGCACGCGCTGCCGGCCTGAGTACGAACAGGCGTTGCTGGACGACCTTGAATGGTTGGGGCTCACGCCCGACACATTTGACACGACGTCGTTTCGCAACAACCTCGTGTCGCATGACGCCAGACAGTCCAATCAGCACATGCGGTACGCGTCGGCGCTCCAGCAATTGGCCGCACGCGGCATGGTGTACGGCTGTCGCTGCACGCGAAAAGACATCGCGCAGCAGGTCCCGCACTCCGCCGGCACGGAAGCGCGATATCCCGGTACCTGTCGTGCGCTGCGGCTCAGCGACACGGACACGTATGCCAAGCGGGTGCAGCTCGAGACGCGTGCCTTTCACTTCGATGATCTGCGACTCGGGGCCATCCGGCAAACACCCGCCGATCAATGTGGCGATCTGCTCGTGCGCGATCGGCATGGCCAGTGGACCTATCAGTTTGCCGTCGTGGTGGACGATATGACACACGGTATCGATGTGGTCATTCGCGGCGAAGACCTGTTGCAGAGTACCGGACGTCAGATGCAACTCGCCGAATTGCTCGGGCGCACCAAACCACTGCGCTTTCTGCACCACACGCTGCTGGTGCATCCGGATGGGAGCAAGCTTAGCAAGGCGACGCACGACACCTCACTCCGCGACATGAGAACGGCGGGGGCACGTCCCGACGACCTGTTGGGACTTGCCGCCCGCCGCGCGGGACTCGGGGATATGCAGCGATTGTCCGCCGCCGATATCCCCTCACTTTTTGTGTGAATGGCGGCGCTATTTGGCGCCGAGCAGTCCCATGACCACGAGCAGGACCCACTGCGGTCCCTTGTAGCCGTCATCGCGATCGTCGTACGACTCGTCGAGCGAGTGCGCTCCGCGACCCACGCCACCGCCGTCGAGCGTGACGGCGGGAATCTTGAGATTCATCGGCACGTTCGCGTCGGTGCTCGAAATGGTGAGCGGGGCGTACACGTTCATGGTGCGTGCCGCCGCGAGTGACGCACGTACGATGAACGCGCTGTCGGGAGTGCTCCCGGCCGGACGAAGACCAATGGTATCGATCACGACCGAAAGCGCCGCCGTGCTCTTGGGCCACCGCGCCTTTTCTTCAACGACCGCTTCGCGCAACGCCTTCTGCAATCGTGCGTCGATTTCGGCGAGCGCGGCGGCGGTTTCGCTCCGCAGGTCGACTTCCATGATCGCTTCGAACGGAATCGAGTTCACCGACGTACCGCCGGACACGATCCCCACGTTGAAGGTGACCTTGGGGTTCGTGCTCGCTTCGAGATCCGCAATCTTGGCGATTGCGCGTCCCATCGCGTGCATGGGGTTGGGCATGCCGAAGGCACCGTAGCTGTGACCGCCCGGGCCCTTGTAGTGCACGCGGTAGCGATTGCTGCCCACGCCGCCGTTGGTGACGCCGAAACCCGTGCCGTCCACCGAAATGAACATGTTGATCGAATCGCGCATGGGCCCCGCGAAGATCGCGCGCGTCCCACGGAGATTTCCCGGTCCCTCTTCGCCCACATTCCCCACCACAATGAGCTTGCCGCTGAACGGGATTTTCTGCGTGATGACCTGCCGCGCCACCGTGAGCACGACCGCGAGGCCGCGGCAGTCATCGCCAATGCCGGGGGCGGTGAGCTTGGTGCCTTCACGCTTCACGCGGACATCGGTCCCTTCTGGGAAGACCGTGTCGAGGTGGCCGGCGAGCAGCAGCGTGGGGCCTGGACGGACGCCGCGGATTTCCCCGATGACGTTCCCTTCCTTGTCGATGCGCACATTCTGCACACCGAGCTCACGGAAACGCTTGGCGTACTCCGCAGCACGCGCCTGCTCCTTGAACGGCGGCGCCGGGATCTGACAGATGGACGCCTGCTGATCGAGCGTCCATGCGTTGTCGCTCTTGAGCGTCTTGAACGCGGCGGCCACGGTGGGATGCACCGCCAATTTGTCCATGGCGCTTTCGATCGGCGTCGCCTTCGCCTGCGGCTTTGCCTGCGCGGACAACGTGGAGGAGGCTGCGGAGAGCAGCGAAACACAGAGAGGAACGCACAACGCCGGGAGAACACCCCCGGCGTTGGTCGCAAGACGGGTGGAACGCATACCGGTCAACTCGTGATCGTGATGGTACCGGCGGTCGTGTTTGAGGTCACGGTGAACTCGAACAGGCCGGAGGTACGCTCACCCCCGGTCCAGGCGCCGTTGGCATTGAACGTCGCGCCATGATTGGGACAGCGGAAGCCCGTCGTGGTAATTCCGATGGTGGTACCCTGGTGCGGGCACACCATCGAGAAGGCGCGGTAGCTGCTGGCGCCGCTGCGGACGACCGCCACAGGTGACCCGGACGAGCTCACCTGCGCGATACCACCCACCACGTTCAACGCCGCAAAGTTGGCCAGCGTCACCGTCAAATTGACGTTGCTCGGACCTGTAGCGGAGTCGCTGCCCGACGAGCAGGCCGCGAGGAAGGTGCTGACAGCCGCAACGGTGGTCGCGGAGAGAAACTCCCGGCGGGAGCAGGACACGCAATCGGACATACGAATGCTCGGAAAGAGGTCAGGCCTTGATCACCGCGGCCGCCCACTTGGCCGGCTCGGTGTCGCTCTCGAAAGCAATATCCGGGTCGACCGAGATCGTGGCGCCATCGCGCGTGATCTGCAGGCGATCCATGTTCCGGGTGGCGCGACCACTCACGAACGTCCCGTTGGGCTGGTACTTCGACTTGTGGCGCGGGCACTGAAAGCCGGCGTTCTTCGGCATCACCTTGAGCGCTGTATTCTGGTGCGGGCACGAGAGCGCGAAGGCGTAGACTTCTCCGGCGTTGCGGCACAGGATGATCTCGTTGGCCGCATCGATGGAGACGCCGTCGGCTGCCGGTAACGCGTACTTGACCGGACCGCGCTCACGACGCGGCTCTAGCGCCGAAAGCGCGCGGGCCGGACCAAGCAGCGACAGTCCCGCCAACGCGGCCGTCGCGGTCACTGCTTGCTGCAGGAACATCCGTCGCGCGCTGCACCCTACGCACGCATCCTCCGATTGCTGCTCACCCATGCGAGTCCTCTCAGATATTCGCGACAACGACACCCAGAACCACGACCAGGCACCAGAAGGCGAGGCTGACCCACGCGTGCACCCGCAAGGTGCCCCAGGGCCCTGTGACTTCCGGTCCGGCGACGGACATCTCGATGGTGTTGCGTGCATTCGTCAGCAGGTGATGCTCGGCTGACCGCATGCGAGTGCCGTTCACCATCAGCACCACGAACGAGCCCATCTTACTCCAGAACACCAGCGAGGTGGCAAAAGTGCCGATATCGGCGGTCGCAAGCGCCGCTCCGCTGCACACCATCAGCACCAGCGCCCCGATCACTACGCCGTGCGTCGCCCGCAAATCTTCTGCCATGGCGAGAAACGCTTCACTGCTGCCCGGCGTGGCGAGCAACACCCGGCGGTCGGCCCCCAACGCGATGCCGCCACCGACGAACATGCTCAGCACGTGCACGGCGATGACGAGCGTGGGGAGCCAGGCGCTGGCCGAGTAGTAGTCGGCCCACGGTTGGACGAGGGCGGTCACAGTCTCGAGCACGGGGCGCTCAGTTTCCGATCAACATGATGAGCCAGCTCGCCGTCGAGGCACTCATCGACGCGATGGCGACGTTGCGGTGCCGCTCGCGAATAGCGCCGTTCTCTTCGGCCTGGTCCGCGATCGACCCGGCATAGGCGAACCCGCCGCTGGCGGCGATGAACAACGCGCTGTGTAATAGACGACGCTTCCGCCCGTTCGGGTCCTTGCGCCCTTCCCAGAGATTCCAGGTGCCGGTAACCGCGTTCGCGCCGAAGAGCACCGCCGATCCCGTGGCCGCAATGGGGTGCATCGTCTGCGCCCAATCCGGAGCGTCGTCGCCCTTGTCGAGCAGCTGATCGCCCGACACGTATGACGCCGCGAACAGCGGCAGCATGGCCCAACTCAGCGCTTTGTGAATCGCGACGCGCTTGTAATAACCGTCACTATAGGTCACCGCTTTTCTCGCCCGCTTGGTCGTATCGACGGGTGCGCGGAAAGGCACCGCCAGCGCCACCGGGGCGACGAACGGTCCGCTGGGGACCGGGCGGGGAATACTGTCCGAGGCCGTAGCTGCCAGCAGGCTGGCCGATGCGATGACCGTCAGAAACGACATGCAGGACTCCTCAAGAAGTAGGGCGCGGGACCATTGGGGAGGTCGTCCCCATGCAGAGGGGCTACCCCTCACGACTATTCCCACAATCTACGCGAGCAACATGAACGCCGGATGACCTCGCCATGTCACATTGAACGAATAGGGATCGACGTGGGAACACTTCCTGCTGAATGGACCCTATGGTGCATGCCGTCTCGATGGTCGAGACGGCACCCGGCGCCAATCCCGTGCGTTACATTCGAAGGGCATGCCTGTCCCGTCACTCTTATCGTTTTTTCGCACGGTGGTGCTGGTTGGTCTCCTCGTGAGCCCGCTGCGCACTGTGGGCGCCCAGCGCGCAGCACGCTGCAACGCCGACGAGCGGGTACGCGGCGTCAGCTTCGATGGCAGCCCGGCGTTCGACGTGCTGGCGATGGCCACGACGATCGTGACGCATGAGCCAGGCTTCGTGACGCGCGTCTTCAAGATTGGCACGGCCCCGTGCGTGGACACGCTCGAAGTCCGTCGCGACGCGCTCCGTCTCGCCATTCTGCACCGGCAGGCGGGGTGGTTTCAGGCCAGCGTCTCCCCGTTGGTGACCAAGCGCGCCGATGGGGTCAGGGTCCGCTTTGCCGTCACGCCCGGGCGCGAGGCCGTCGTCGATAGTGTTGTCGTGCGCGGGCTCCCGGAGCCCCCCGAGGGGCGTCGGCCCTTCGACGCCACCCTCACACAGCTCGTGGGCAAGCGGTTCGATCGCACGCGCGTGGATACCACGGTCTCCGGCGTGGTCGCCCGCTTGCGCGACGCCGGCTTCGCCCGCGCCGCGATGCCCACCAGCCGCATTCGCATCGACACGCTCAATGCGCTGGTCCGTCTCGATCTCGATTTCACCACCGGGCCACGATTGCGCATCGGAAATGTGCATGTGGAGGTCCGTCCAGTCTCGACGGGGCGACCGCGCGTCGATTCTGCTGATGTGGCCCGACTGGTGGACATTCAGCCCGGCGATCGCTTCAGCGCGTCGGCCCTGCTCGACGCCCAGCGCGCACTTTATCGCTCCGAAGCATTTCGCTTGGTGGTGATGGACACGGCGTCCATCACGTCCACCGCCGATAGCCTCATCGACTTGCGTATTGGTGTCGCGGAAGCGCAGATGCGCGCCGCGCGCGTCGGACTGGGGTGGGCCACTCAAGACTGCGTGCGCGCCCAAGGACGCATCACCGACCGCGGCTTTCTCGGCGTCGGTCGACGGGTGGAATTCTCGGCACGCGCCTCCAAGCTGGGACTCGGGGCGCCGGCCGATTTCGCTCCGGCGCTCTGCTCGCAGGCGCTACGCGATGATCCGTTCAGCCAGCGCGTCAACTACTACGCCGGTGCGACAGTTACCAATTCGCGCTTGTTTGGCTTGCCAGTCGTCCCGCTCGTTTCGGTGTACAGCGAGCGTCGCGGCGAACCGTATGCCTACCTCCGCGAAACGGCCATCGGTGCGCTGGCCGAAGTGTCCCGGCAGTTCAGCAATCGGACGAGCGGTACCGCCGCCTTCCAGTACGAAAACGGAAAAACGACCGTCGATCCGGCAGTGTCGTGTACGCGCTTCGGATTGTGTCGCCCCGAAGAACTCGTGCTCAACGCCTTCGGTCGCGGCATCGGCATCGTGAGTACGTCGGCGTTGCACGACCGCACCGATAACGCGACCAACCCCGCTCAAGGATGGCGCGTGCGCGGGGAGCTGCGCTTGGGGCAAACGGTCTCCGAGCGGGTGGAGACGGTCCGCTTTCAACGGACGACCGGCGAACTCGCCGGTTTTGCGCGGTTCCTTGGCGGCATCGTCGGCGCACGCTTTCAAGCCGCCGGCGCCTTCGCGCCGGGCGCCGAGTTGGTCGATGGGACACCGCTCATTCCGCAACAGGAGCGGCTGTTCGTGGGCGGGCAGAACTCCGTTCGCGGCTATCAGCAGAACCTGCTCGGCCCCGTCGACTACGTGGTGAGAGCGGTCCGCCCGGTCGCCGGTACCGACGCCGAGTACGAAGTCGTACCCAATAGCCGCGACAACGAAGTCCCCCGCGGCGGGACGGCGCTGCTGGTCGGCAATCTCGAATGGCGGCGCGGTGTACGATTCATCGCGGAACAGCTACAGCTCGCGGCCTTCGTCGACGCTGGCGCGCTGTGGGAAACGCGCTCCGATCGGTTCTCGTGGGCCGACATGCGCTACACGCCGGGCGTCGGTGTCCGTCTCGTGACGCCGTTGGGGCCGTTCCGGCTCGACGTCGGTTACCGCCCGTACGGTAAGCGTGCTGGCCGCGCGTTGTACTTCTCCGACGGCAAAACCGGAACGCCGGCGGGGATCTACTGTGCAAGCCCGCGACAGGCCAACATCGTCGCGGACTATTCCAACGTGTTCGCGTGCCCGGCCACGTACACGCCGCCCGTGTCACAGAGCATCTTCTCACGTTTGGTGTTCCACTTCGGTCTCGGACAGGCGTTCTGATGACCACGCCCATGTCACCCCGACAGCGTCGGTTCTGGTGGGCGGCCGCCATCGTGCTCGGCATGGGCGGCGGTATGAGCCTTGGCTATCTCGTCGCCACGAATACCGAATCCGGCCGCAGCTGGCTGCGCTCCACGCTCATCAGCAGCGCCAACCGGGTCTTTGGCGGACGCGGCTCCATTCGTATCGGACGCCTGCGTGAGATCAGCCCTGGACGCGTGGTGGCCGAAGACGTGTCGCTGGTGGACACCGCCGGCGTCCCGGTCATCACCGCCAAGCGGGTGGTGGGGACGCTCAACGTGCGCGGGCTCTTCAGTCGGGTCATCCACATCCACGCGCTCTCCCTGAGCGGAGTGGTGATGACGCTGCGGCAGGAGCAGAGCGGCCGCCCGTGGAATATCGCGTACATCATTTCGGGCGACACCACGCGCAAGGCGCCCCACACGAAGCCGCAGTTCGGCGATGATGTGCGCGTGGACTCGTTGCGCATCGATGATGGCGTCGTGACGACGCGCGCGCCCTGGTCGCCCCACCCGATATTCACCGGGGCTGCCCGCGACAGCGTTACCGCCGTGCGTGATAGCCTGCACGATCTCGAACGCGTGGCTGACGGTCGGTACTTCGAGCGCCGGCGCATTTTGTTGAACGCCGTGCGAGCCCACGATCTGGTCGTCGTCGACGTCAAGAAGCGTCCGGCCTCGCTGCGCCTCGATTCGTTGAGTGGGGTGCTCTCCGACCCACCGGTTCCCATTCGCCAGGCGCGCGGCCTGATCACCTGGACCTCCGACTCGCTGCTGCTCGACCTCCCCGAGGTCGTGTTGCCCGCCTCCCGCGGCAGCGCGGTCGGGATGGTCGCGTGGAATCAGCCCGGTCCGGTACGCTTCGACGTTCTCGTCAAGGCGGATGCGGCGTTGTCCGACCTCGCCTGGGTGTGGGATGTGATGCCGCGTGACGGACGCGGCACCGCCACGGTACGCATGCGCACGTTGGCCGATCCCTTCGACGCCGAGTACGCGCTGCAAGCGCTCGATGTGCAGAGCGGGGAGTCGCGTATTCGCGGCGACATTGCGGTCACGGTGCGCCCCGCCGATCTGCTGCTGCATCACGTGGACCTTTCGTTCGCGCCCCTGAGCAGCGCGCTGTTGCGTCGCCTCAGCTACGAGGCCGTTCCTGCCGAGGTGCGTGGGAGCTTCAGCGGGCGACTGCGCGCGTTGGACGGGGGGCCGCTTACGGCGTTCAAGCTCGATCTGCTCGATGCACGGTTTGTCGACGCGGCGGTGGTTGGCGGGAATGCGGTGTCGAGCGTCAAGCTCGCCGGGATGCTGTCGTTCGGCCTTCGCCCGCGAGCCTGGGGGCTTTCCGCCAACGACCTTCGCGTCGATCTCCGTTCGGTACGGGTGTTGGTGCCCTCCATGTTGCCTGTCGACGGCATTGTCACCGGCGGACTCACCGTGCGCAGTGCCGATCTCTCTGGGGCCGACCTCACGGGCGTCGGACTCACCTGGACCGACGCGGCGGGCAATGTGTCGGTGTTGCGCGGCGATGCGCGTGCGCGCTACGACGGCAAAACGCCGGAGGTGCACGCGGCGCTGCGCGTCGATCCGCTCTCCATGCTGGCGTTGGCGCGCGTTGACAGTACCGTTCCCCTGCAGTCACGCGTGGCTGGCAGCATCACGCTCGATGGCTCGCTCGACTCTCTCACGTGGCGCGGTCGCCTGCTGGCGCTCGCGGAAGGGGAATCGTTGCAGCTCGACTCTGCCGGTGCGCCGCGTGGCATGTCGCTGGTGCTCGACGGCACGGCAGCCATCAGGAATCGCCGCTGGTACGGGACCGCCCAAGGGAATCTCGTCGACTTGGACGTTCGTCGATGGGTGGGCAAGTCTACGATACCGTCCACAGCGCTCAACGGCACGGTGCGGCTAACCGCGCGCGGGCCGCTGGACAGCACGGCCGCGGCCACGCGCGATACGAGCGCCGTGTGGGCCATCGAGGGCGGCGGCGAAGTCGCCCTCTCGCAGCGCGAAGCGGCCGAGCGTCCGGCGTTTGATCTGGTGGCGAGTGTGATGCTCGGACGTGATCGGCTCGTCGTCGATTCCGCGCTCGGACGTTTGGGTGGCGTATTGCTGGAAGCCCGTGGGGCGCTCGCTCGCGACTCGATGAGCGTCGATACGCTGCAACTGTCGGTCCGTGCTGATTCGCTCGAGGCGGTCGCGCGTCAGCTGCAACGCGTCGCCGACATGATGCAGTCGGTCGATTCGGCGACGGCGTCGTCGCTGCGCCAAGTTGCGGCCGATACCCTGCGCGGCGATGCCTCGTTGTCCGGCTATCTCTACGGCAGCCTGCTCAAAGCCGACGCGACTGCGGCCTTGGGCGGCCGTGACCTGCAAGTTGGCGCAATCAGAGTGGGGCGAGTCTTCGGCTCCGCACGGGCTACCGATGTCTTCCGTCGTCCCGCGTTCGCAGGGACGGCCAACGCGGACGAAGTGACAGGCGTCGGCGCCGTGCGCATTCAGTCGGCGACGTTTGCCGTCGCGGAGGCGAGCCCCGACAGTGGAAAGCTCGTACTCGACGTGAGCAGCGATACCGACGCCCATCTCGTGGCGCGTGGCGGATACACGGCCAAAGGAAGCAACACGTCGGTGTTGCTCGATTCGCTGCGGCTCAGCTACGACAGCGTGGTATGGCGCAGCGCGGCGCCCATCGCCGTGCGGAACGACAGCACCGGATTCTCCGTGCGTTCGTCAGAATTGCGCTCTTCTGCCGGGGGCGTGTTGGCACTGCGTGCCAGCGTCCCACGAGCTGGTGTGGTCAACGGCGAACTGCGCGTCGAGCGCTTTCCCTTTGGTGAGGTGAGCGCGCTGCTCGCCGGCACGCGGCCCGTCGCGGGGACCATCAGCGGCAAGGCCGACCTCGCCGGTACGCGCGCCGCTCCCCAAATCGGATGGGATCTCGTTGCAGACTCCGTGGGCGTCGAGGGTTTCCGCGCTCCGCCCATTACGAGCACCGGTCAGTACGCCAATCGACGGCTGACGGCACAAGCGGTCATTCGCGACACGCTGGGCGGTACGCTGCGCGCTGAAGGACAGGTGCCGGTGGACCTCACGATCGGGACGGTGGAAAAGCGTCTGCTTGGCGACGGGGTCGTGGGCGAGGTGCGGGTCGACTCGCTGCGGCTGGCGGCGCTCCCGCTCACCTTCGAGGGCATCACTCGCCTGCAAGGCCTCATCGACGGTCGCCTTACGATTGGTGGAACCTTCGACCGTCCGACGGCACAGGGGACCGTGCAGCTCGTCGATGCCGGCGCGCGCCTCGAGGAGTACGGCGTGCAGCCCACCGATGGGCGAGCAGTGCTGCGTGCCGATGCGGACTCATTGGTGTTGCAATCGCTCTACGTGCGCAGTGGCGGGGTCGGCGACAGCGTAGGTGCGCAGGGCGTCCTGCGCTTCGCATCGGGTGAGACGACGGCCTCGGTCGATCTTCGCCTGTCGGCACGTGACTTCATCGTCTCGCGTCAGCGCGATGGCACTGACCTCGACCTTAGCGGGAACGTGCGCGTCGCGGGTCCGGTGTCGCGCCCGGTGGTCAGCGGTACGGTATTCGTGCCGCGCGCCAATCTCGTGATCGATCCGCTTGGTGCACGTACCGCGCTCGACCTTACCAGCAATGCCGCGCGCGCCCTGCTGGGCGCGGACGAAGTGCCCGTCGCGGAAACCGCGGCGCAGTCGTTGTCCAAGCTCGGCGCGTCGCTCACGGTCTCCAATGCGCGGCTGGAACTTGGCAACGACGTCTGGGTGCAAACGCCGGAAGCGCGCGTCAAACTGTCGGGTGGGCTCGACGTGACCGCCGCGGGGGACCTGCTGGCACTCGATGGCGAAATCCTCGCCAATCGCGGGCAGTATCGCCTCGAGCTTGGCGTCGTCAATCGCAGCTTCAGTGTCGACTCGGGACGTGTGCGCTTTTTCGGGAACACCGCGATCGCGCCGACCCTCGACATTACCGCGACCAACGTCGTGCGTGTGGCTGGCGGCTCTGAAGTGCCAGTGCGTGTACACATTGGCGGCAACTACGACCAGCCCGTACTCACGCTCTCCAGCAGCGATCCGCTGTACGCGAGCGCGCCGGAAAGCGAAATCATTTCGCTGCTCATCTTCGGCGCGCCCACCTTTGCACTCGATGGGCAAAGTCAGAGCACCGTCCGCGCGGTTACGGGCGTGCTGTTGCCATCCGTTGGTGGCTTGGTGGAAGGCGCACTACAGCGCTGGTTGCCGGTGAACACCATTCAGGTCAGCACCGGTCGCGGCCAGGCCGACGAGGCGGCGACGGGCACGTCGCTCATCGACAACCTGAATCTCAGCATCAGTGCCGGCAAGCAGATTGGCGAACGCACCTTCCTGCGCCTCAACACCGGGATCTGCCGCGGCGCTTCGCAGGCTACGTCGCGCAATAGCCCACTCTGGGGGGGCGTGGCCGCCGAGTATCGTATCGCCCGCAATTGGTGGGGGCAGGTGGGCGTCGATCAAGGTTCGGCCCCGTGCACCAGCACGACGAACGGGTTGCCGCGCGTGCAGTTCGGTTTCGACCTGTTCCGCGAGTGGATCTTCTAGTCGGCGCGGGCCACGGCGCGTGACGGGAGAAACCGCCGCACCACCGTGAACGCCGTGCCGGCCAGCGCACCCAGCGTGGCCGCAAAGGTCACCAGCGGTTCACGCGTACCATTGTCGCCCAGTAACGCCGCCAGCAGTTCATTGCGCATGCGCAGCACCACCGGTGAGGCCACCTTGATGCTGTTGAAGTTGCGGTCGTAGCGCGCACCAACCCCTTCAATGAGCGCGGCGGTTCGCGCGAAGTACACCAGCTCGCCCGGTAGAATAATGGGCCAGTTGAACAGCTCACGCATGACGCGCTCGGCCACCACCCGCGCCCTGTCGACGGTGGTCGCGTCAGTGTACGCGATGTCGAGGAGCGCATCGACCAACGCCGTCATCGTTTCCGGCGGCGTGCCAGGCGCAACCATGCCGAGGGCGAAGAAGCCCTGCGCGGTACCCGCAGCATCTCTGCGGATGGCCGCAATGATCGTGTCGAACAGCGCCTTGCGCGTAGACACCGGTACATCGATCACCATGCCGAAGTCGAGCAGCACCAATCGTCCGCGACGGTCCACCAGCAAATTGCCCGGGTGCGGATCGGCATGAAACACGCCATCGCGCAGCATCATCCGCGCGTACGTCTCGATCAGCGTCTCCGCGAGCACCTGGGGCTTCACCAGCCCCTGCGCAATCTGCGTGTCGAGCTGATCAATACGCGTGCCCTCCACGAACTCGAGCACCAGCACGTCTCGTCGGGTCAGGGCGGTCTCGACGTGCGGAATCTTGAGGCGAGGTTCGTCGGCGAAACGCTCGCGCATACGCATGCACTGCATCGCCTCGCGTTCGAAATCCATTTCTTCGCGCACATGGCGGTCGAACTCGTCGAGCACGACGCGGAAGCCCAGCACATGCACGTGCGACCAGCGCGCGTACACGGCATTCACGATCGCGCGCGACAGCCGGATGTCACGGTCGACCACGGCCTCCACGCCCGGCCGCAGCACCTTCACCACGACGTCGCGTCCTTCGTAGCGCGCGCGATGCACCTGACCCAGCGATCCTGCGGCAATGGGTTCGCGGTTGAGCGACTGCACGATCGTGTCGGGATGCGCGCCCCACGAGGCCACCAGCGTGCGCTCGACATCGCTCCACGGCACCGGTGGTACGCGATCGGTGAGTGTCCCCAGGGCCTGCAGATACGGCTCGGGAATGAGGTCGGCGCGACTGGCAAAGATCTGTGCCAGCTTTACGAAGGTGGGGCCCAGCGTCGCGACCTGATGCACCACCTGGCGCGCCCGTCGTTCGTGAAACGCATAGGAGCGCGGCATGGGTGCCCCCCACCACAGCCAACGTCGCTTGTCGCGAAAGAGCGACACGACGATGGGTACCAGCCGCCACAGAATCACCCACAGGCGCGGCAATTCCTTCCAGGGGACACCGGTCTGCGTCATGCGCGGCCCATCGCCGTCGCGACGAGCGCATCGGCAGGCACGTGCGCCAACTTGGCCGACTGCGTCCACAACGCTTCCGCCATCTCGCCATCGCGTGCCAGTCGCGATGGCGTCTTTCGTGCGCGTTTCACCCAATACGCGCCAGGGTGCGCGGCGCTCTCGGGGGCGTGCGACAGCCACACCAGCGTGTCCGCCCCCTGATCAGGGGTCACCGACACCACATCCATCAGCCCGCGAAGCAGGCGGCCCACGCGGCCGTTATTGGTGGCAAAGCGTGTGCTCACCACACCGGGGTGCATCGCCTGTACCACGATCCGCGCCGGATCGAGCCGGCGCGCCAAGGCGTTCGTGAACCAGATGTTGAAGAGCTTCGAGTTGGCGTATGCTCGCCAGCCACCGAAGCCGCGCGTCAGTTGCAGGTCATCCAGATCGGGGCGCGCATTCTCGTGCGCACGGCTGGAAACATTCACGATATGCGCCGGCCCCCGGGTCGCGGCCGCCGAGGCGAGGGCGGGGAGCAGGTGCAGCGTCAGCGTGAAGTAGCTGAGATGGTTGAGCGCAAAGGTCTGCTCGAACCCATCGCTCGTCACCTGCCGCTCGAGAAACATCGCCCCGGCGTTGTTGGCCAGCACGTCAATCACGGGATGTGACGCCAGGAGGCGCGTAGCCAGATCACGCACTTCCTCCTGGCGCGAGAGATCCGCGATTTCCCACCTAATGTCCCGACGCCCGCTGTCACCCATGATCGCCTGCGCCGCTGCACGGGTCTTGGCCTCATTGCGCCCGACCATCACGACCGTCGCTCCGGCGGCGGCGTACTGGCGCACCGCCGCGCGGCCAATGCCATCGCTGGCACCGGTGACGACCACCGTCTTGCCGTGAAAGGGAGCGGGTGAAGCGGACTGGATATCGGACATGGGTCTAGCAGAAAGACGGATACGGCGCAAACGCGATACGGTAACGCGCAAAGGGAGCGCCAACCTCAGCGCTCCCATCTGCAACCCCTATCTCACCGGATCGGTTCGCGGAATTTTGTCCGCGACCAGAGCGGTCAGTTCGCGACCGCCGTTATCGTCACGGGGCCAACAGTGCCCGACGATGCCGTAGCCGTTTGCAGTCCCGTCTGGGGGCCAAGCGTCCAGCGGACCGACACTTCGCCCAGCGCATTGGTTACCGCGGACTGGGGCGAGAGGCTGCCGCCGCCAGACGTGACGATCAGCGCGACCGTCTGGCCGGGAATGGGCATGTTGTTCGCCCCCGTCACGCGGAGCACCAGCTGTACCGGCAACGCGGCGTTGGCCTTGGCGGTCTGGTTGTTCCCCTGCGCCAGGGTGATGTCCGACGCGAGGACGCCAAGGGCACCCAAGGTGATCGGTTCGACTCCCGGAGCGCTTCCCACGACGGTCTGCACCTGCTGGCCTGCGCCAAGCGTCCACCGCGCCTTCACCTCGCCGTTCGCATCACTCTTCGCGGTGGCAGGGTCCACCGAGCCACCCCCGGCCAGCACATTGAAGCTCACTGGGATGTTGGCGATCGGCGCGCCGTCAGCCGCGTAGACACGGAGCACGATAGGCGTCGGCAGCAACGTCCCGGCGGGGGCCTGCTGCAGATGCCCCTGCACGATCGACAACCGCGACGCTGCGGGCGCCTCGACAGTCTTCGTGCATCCCGGGAACGCCAGCAGCGTCGGGATGGCCGTGAACAGGACAGCGAGCAGTTGAGTTGGTCTGGCGGAACGCATGGGCAAGTCGGTCAGGGTACTCCTCTCCGCTGAAGGGTATCGGCAGGGGAGTGGGCCGAGTTGAGCGCCAGTGTCGTCGCTCGCCTAGATTGAGGGGGCTATGACTGTCACTCCACTGCATGCGCCCCGGCCGTCCCGTTCGGCGGACTCGGCTGCGCCAGACGCCGTTCGCTGGCCGTCGGGGCTCGCCCCCGAGGCCCACCCCGCCCGCAATCCTGGGACCGCCCTCGACCTGAGTGTGGTCCGCGGTATTCGCGTGAACCGCAGCGCGGTGGAGCGCCGGGTGGGGACGCTGCCTGGACGTCGTACCGTCAAAAAGGAGTGGCAGGCCGCATGGCTATTGCGGGCCATCAGCTGCATGGACCTCACGACGCTCGCCGGTGACGACACCGCCGGCAACGTGAAGCGCCTCTGCGCCAAGGCGGCGCATCCGCTCAAGCCGGAACTGGTGTCGGCCCTCGGCATTGCCGACCTCCACCTGACGACGGGCGCGGTGTGCGTGTACCACCAGTTCGTCGCCACCGCCGTGGAGGCCCTGCACGGCACCGGCATTCCGGTCGCCGCCGTCAGCACCGGGTTTCCGGCCGGCCTCTCGCCCTTTGAACAACGCCTCGCCGAAGTCCACGCCAGCGTCGCCGCCGGCGCCACGGAAATCGATATCGTCATCACGCGCGGCCATGTGCTCACCGGAAACTGGAGCGCCCTCTACGACGAAGTGCGCGCCTTCCGGGACGCCTGTGGGCCCGCACACATGAAGACCATTCTCGGCGTCGGCGAACTCGCCACGCTCACGAACGTGGCGCGCGCCAGCATGGTGGCCATGATGGCCGGCTCCGATTTCATCAAGACGAGTACGGGCAAGGAATCGTCCAACGCGACCCTTCCCGTGGGACTCGTCATGACCCGCATGATTCGTGACTTCGGCGAGCGCACCGGTCACGAGGTCGGCTTCAAGCCTGCAGGTGGTATCCGCACGGCGAAGCAGGCGGTGGACTGGCTCATCCTCATGAAAGAAGAGCTGGGCGATCGCTGGCTGCGCCCGCATCTGTTCCGCTTCGGGGCGAGTGGTCTGCTCACCGACGTCGAGCGACAGCTCGAACATTTCGTAACGGGTCGCTATGCCGCGGCCCACCGTCAACCGATGGTCTGAGGAGACGCTCGCATGTCTACGACTACGCCTCCCGCCAAGCCCACGGTGCGCGACCTGTACGACGCCATGAGCTACGGTCCCGCGCCCGAAGGCGACGCGCCTGTTCGTGAATGGATCGCTCAACATCATGGCCGTTTTGGGCACTACATCAACGGCGCCTGGGTCACCGGCAGCGAACATGTTGACGTGCTCGAACCGGCCACCGGAAAGCCGTTGGCTGCCATGGCCCAGGGAACGGCCGCCGATGTCGATGCGGCGGTTGCCGCGGCGCGCGCGGCGCTTCCGGCTTGGCAGGCGCTCGATGATCACGCGCGGGCTCGCTGGCTGTACGCCATTGCGCGCGGCGTGCAGAAGCACGCACGCGCCTTCTCCGTGCTCGAGACGCTCGACAACGGCAAGCCCATTCGCGAAACGCGGGACATCGACATCCCGCTCGTGGCGCGCCACTTCTACCATCACGCCGGGTGGGCCCAGCTGCTGAGCAGCGAGTTCCCCGGGTACCATGCGTACGGCGTGGTAGGGCAGGTCATTCCGTGGAACTTCCCGCTGCTCATGCTGGCGTGGAAGGTCGCGCCGGCCTTGGCTGCGGGAAACACCGTCGTACTCAAGCCGGCCGAGTACACGCCGCTGACGGCCATCCGCTTCGCCGAACTGCTGCACGACATCGGTTTGCCCAAGGGCGTGTTCAATCTCGTCACGGGCGACGGGAGTACCGGCGCGGCGCTGGTACAGCACGAGGACGTCGACAAGATCGCGTTCACCGGCAGCACCGAGGTGGGGCGTGCCATTCGCGTGGCAACCGCTGGTACTGGCAAGGGGCTCTCGCTCGAACTGGGCGGAAAGAGTCCGTTCATCGTGTTCGAAGATGCCGACCTCGATAGCGTCGTCGAAGGCGTCGTCGACGCCATCTGGTTCAACCAGGGGCAAGTGTGCTGCGCCGGCTCTCGGCTGCTCGTCCAGGAAGGCGTTGCCGACGCGCTCTATGCAAAGCTGCGTGAGCGCATGGAGCGGTTGCGTGTCGGCTCGCCACTCGACAAGTCGGTGGACATGGGCGCCATCGTGGCCCCGGTACAGCTCGAGCGCATTCGCCAGCTCTGTCAGCAAGGCATCGACGAAGGCGCCACCTGTTGGCAGCCCACGTGGGCGCAACCGACGGACGGGTGGTTCCATCCGCCCACGCTCTTCACGAACGTTGCGCCCAGCGCGACCATTGCGCAGGTCGAAATCTTCGGCCCTGTCCTGGTCAGCATGACCTTCCGCACGCCGGAAGAGGCGGTCGCGCTCGCCAACAACACCCCATTCGGCCTGGCGGCGAGCGTCTGGAGCGAGAACATCAACCTCGCCCTCGACATCGCCCCCAAGCTGCGCTGCGGCGTCGTGTGGGTGAACAGCACCAATCTCTTCGACGCTTCGGTTGGATTTGGCGGCTATCGCGAGTCGGGCTTCGGACGCGAAGGCGGTCGTGAAGGGATGTGGGAGTATCTCAAGCCGGCCCGCGCGCACGAAGCGGCACCGCTTCCGGTCATCGATGCGACGCTTCCCGGGGCACCCGACGCGCGTGAGGACGCGCCCGACATGCCCGCCATCGATCGCACCGCCAAGATGTTCATCGGCGGCAAGCAGGCGCGTCCCGACTCGGGATACAGCATGACCGTGCGCGCCCTCGACGGTCGCGTCGTCGGCGAGGTGGGCGAAGGGAGCCGCAAGGATATCCGCAATGCGGTCGAAGCCGCGCACGCCGCAAGCGGCTGGGCGAAAACGAGCGGGCATCAGCGCGCGCAGATACTCTACTACCTGGCGGAAAATCTCTCGGCGCGAAGCGAAGAGTTCGCCGCGCGTATCGTGAGCATGACGGGCGATGAGATCGGGGCGGGCCACTCCGAAGTGGACGCGACGATCTCGCGCCTGTTCACGTACGCGGCCTGGGCCGACAAGCACGACGGCGCTGTCCACGATGTGCCGTTACGCGGCGTGGCACTCGCCATGCACGAGCCCATCGGGGTGGTTGGCGTCGCCTGTCCCGACCCATATCCACTGCTGGGACTGATTTCGCTCATCGCGCCCCTCATCGCGACGGGGAACCGGGTCGTCGCCATCCCGTCCGTTCGCTTTCCCTTGTCTGGAACGGACCTCTACAGCGTACTCGAAACGTCAGACGTGCCTGCCGGTGTCGTCAATATCGTGACGGGACCCCGGGAGTCGCTCGTCAGTACGTTGTCACAACATGATGATGTCGATGCAGTGTGGTATTTTGGAACGCAGGCCGGTGCAGTAACGGTGGAAAAGGCGTCCGCGGCGAATCTCAAGCGCACGTGGACGGAATGGACCGGTCGCGAATGGTTGGACCCACGCGTCGGCGAAGGGCGGGAATTCCTTCGCAAGGCGGTGCAGGTCAAGAACATCTGGATCCCCTACGGTGAATGACTGACACGCTCCTGTTGACGACCGAACTTCCTGCCTCGCCCGAGGCGTTCCGCGATGCGGCGTGGGCTGATGTTTTGCCCTACTACGACACCCTGGCGACGGCGCCGCTGGAGCCGACTTCCGCGAGTGTCGAGCCGTGGCTCGCCACCTGGTCGCGTCTCGATACGCTCGTCGGCGAGGCCGGCACACTCGCCATGATCGCCTACACCGGCGACACGGCCGACGCGGCACGTGAGCAGGCATATCTGCGCTTTTCCATGGACATCTTTCCCAAGCTCGAAGAGCAGCAGGTGCGACTCGCGCGCCGCTTGCTCGACTTGGGATGGACGCGGGCCGATCTCGAGACGACGCTGCGTCGGTTCCGCACGGATATCGAAATCTTTCGCGAAGCCAACGTCGAACGCTTCTCGCGCATTGAAGAGCTGTCCGCGGGCTATCAGAAACTGGTCGGAGGCTTGAGTGTGGATTGGGACGGGCAGGCCAAGACCATTCCGCAGCTGCAGCCGTATCTCAAGGACACCGATCGTGCGGTTCGCGAGCGCGCCTTCCGCCTCGGCGCGCAGGCGTATCTCGATCGCCGCGATGAGCTCGCCGACTGCTTCGATCGCATGTACGCGCTACGCATTGCCGTGGCGAAAGAAGCAGGCTTTGCCGACTACCAGCAGTACTGCTTTGCGGCCAAGCATCGCTTCGACTACTCGCCGCAGGATACCGCGCGCTTTCACGACGCCGTGCGGGAAACGGTCACGCCCGCCGTGGCGAAGCTCATGGAGTATCGCCGCCGTTCGCTTGGCGTCGATGAACTCCGTCCGTGGGACGTGAGTGTCGATCTCGGCATCAAGGAACCGCTCAAGCCGTTCGCCACGGTCGATGTCTTCGTCGATCGCGCCCGAAAGATCTTTTCGCGCGTTGACGCCGAGCTCGGAGAGCAGTTTGCCCTGATGGCGACGGAGTCGTTGCTCGACCTCGAGAGTCGTCCCGGCAAGGCCCCCGGTGGCTACTGCACCGATCTCTCCTTTCGCGGGCGCCCGTTCATTTTCATGAACGCGGTCGGCGTTCCCGACGACGTCAACACGCTCGTGCACGAGGCGGGGCACTGCTTCCACGATTTTGCGACGCACGCGTTGCCGTACACGTGGATGCGCAAAACCGGGCACGAAGCCGCCGAGCTGGCCTCCATGAGCATGGAGCTGTTGGCGATGCCGTATCTGGTCCAGCCGGACGGGTATTACACCCGTGACGAAGCGCGAATCGCGTGGCTCGAACATCTTGAAGATGTGCTC
>JAIXTI010000175.1 GCA_027484025.1 bacterium | reverse complement strand
CGCCCCTGCACCACGACGGCCGTCGACGGGGTGACGAACTCCGGGGTGTCCGTCGCAACGATGAGCAGGTCGATCTGCGCGGGCTGCAGCTGCGCCGACTCGAGCGCGGCATGGGCCGCCGCTTCGGCCAAGTCGGCGGTGCTCTCATCGAAGGCACACCAGCGACGCTCCACGATGTCACCCGCGTCGTCGGCCAGCGCGTCCAGCGGTTCCCCCAGCATGGCGGCAACCTCGGCATTCGTGATCACCCGCGATGGCAACGCGCTCCCGGTGCCGGTGATCCTGACGCGACGGGGGTCCGTCATACGCTCTTCGTTGTGCATCGGGGGCGGGTCGGATGCGAAAAAGTCACACAGGTGCAGCAGAAGGCGCGACGGCGTGCGGCGCACGGATGTCCGAGGCAAAAGCGTCGCGACGAGCGCAGGGTTCCACCGTGGACCCTCCTGCCGGTAGCTTGCAGCATGGGCTCCACCGGGGTGACGAAAGAATGGCTGACGGCTGCCGCGCCGCCAGTGCGACGGCAGCGCTCGCTCTGGGTGCGCGTGCTGGTCGCGTTGACGTCCACGACGGCGCTGCTGGCCACGGCCGCCCTGGTCGCGGCGGCGGCGATCATTCCGCCAGTGGGCGCTCGACGGACTGCCCGCGAGGCCGCCCTGCGAGAGGTCCAGTCGTCCATGAGCGATGGCGAGCGCGTGGTGGCGCAGGCCTTCGCGTCGCAGCGTCGCTGGACCGACATGTGGCGCGAGTCCTTCGGCGTCGTGGTGGCGACCGACCGCCGGCTGTTGTACGTGGGCGCGCCGCCTACCCCGTTACTGCGTCCGCGCGACGACGGACCGTTGGAGCTGTTGGTGGAGAGTTATCCGTACGACGCCGCGTTCACGCTCGATCCGCGCACGATCTTTCGTGGCCGCGGACGCGGCCTCGTGCTCCGCACCCCGGT
The DNA here is from genome assembly GCA_027484025.1 of bacterium. Taxonomy (GTDB): domain Bacteria; phylum Gemmatimonadota; class Gemmatimonadetes; order Gemmatimonadales; family Gemmatimonadaceae; genus Gemmatimonas. Next base: position 1,961 of record JAIXTI010000175.1, on the reverse strand, counting down.
CGCGCAGGTGGACTTCATCGTGGACGATGCGTCGTGGGCGGATGCGCAGCGGGTGGCACGGGCCAGTGCGCAGGCGCGCGGTGTCGTGACGCAGGAGCAGCAGGCGCTCGACCGGACCATTCAGGCGGCGCCGCGCCGCGCCGAAGAATACATGCCGTACGTGGTACGCCGCGGCGAAACGCTCACCGGCCTCGCCGCGCGATTCCGCACGACTCCGGATGTGTTGCGGCAGCTCAATCGCCTGCAAACCGACGCCATTCAGGCGGGGCAACGACTACGGGTGCCGAAGGTGGCGCCGGACAACGCGCCACCACCGACACCCGAGTTGTAACGCGGGCGAACGCCCGGACTTACTGTCCGAGGACGATCGCAAACACGAGCGGGGCGACGATGCTCGCGTCGGACTCGATGATGAACTTGGGCGTATCGATGGCCAGCTTGCCCCACGTGATCTTCTCGTTGGGGACCGCGCCCGAGTACGAGCCGTACGACGTGGTCGAATCGCTGATCTGGCAGAAGTAGCCCCACAGCGGCACTTCGGTGCGCCCGAGATCCTGATGCAGCATGGGCACCACGCAAATCGGGAAGTCGCCGGCGATACCACCACCAATCTGGAAGAAGCCGATCGTCGACGTCTTCGTCATCTCGGTGTACAGCTCGGCGAGATACATCATGTACTCGATGCCGCTCTTCACGGTGTGGACGCTCTTGATGTCCCCCTCCATGACGTGGCCCGCGAAGATGTTGCCATTCGTGCTGTCTTCCCAGCCCGGCACGATGATCGGGATGTTCTTCTCGGCCGCCGCGACCATCCAGGAGTTCTTGGGATCGATCTGGTAGAACTCCTTGAGCTTCCCGCTGCGCAGGATGCGGTACATGAACTCGTGCGGGAAATACCGCTCGCCCGCCTGATCGGCCGCCTGCCACTCTTCGAGCACGGCCTTCTCGATGCGGCGAATCGCTTCCGCTTCGGGGATGCACGTGTCGGTCACGCGATTGAAGTGCTGGTCGAGCAGCTTCTGCTCGTCTTCCGGCGTCAGATCGCGATAGTTGGGGACGCGCGCGTAGTGATCGTGCGCGACGAGGTTGTAGATGTCTTCTTCGAGATTCGCGCCGGTGCACGTGATGGCGTGCACTTTGTCCTGGCGGATCATTTCGGCCAGCGAGATGCCCAGCTCCGCGGTGCTCATGGCGCCGGCGAGCGTGACCATCATCTTGCCACCCTTTTCGAGGTGGCTGACGTAGGCGTCGGCCGCGTCGATCAGCGCCGCCGCGTTGAAGTGCCGATAGTTGTGGCGAAGAAACGCCGTGACCGGCGCGGAAGTGGACTGAGCCATGGAGATGTCGGAGTCAGACGGTCTGGACACGCCGGGCACCCGAAAGGGACCGCGCCCGCGCGAATCTCACAATCTAATCGTTCCGGTCCGGCGAGCGGCGTAACGCAATGATCACGGCGGCGGCGCCGAGGACGCCCGCCAGCAGTGCGGCGCCATTCATGGCTGCACCGATGCCACCGGCCACACACAGGATGACGGGGAGCGCGGCACCGGAGGTCGTGGCACTCGCGGCGGTCCCCGTCGCGCGCGCCGGATTGGCCCTGGACGCGCCCCAGCCCTCGCCGGTCAGCTCTCCGCGCGGCATGCCCGTTGGCGCGTCCTCGATGATCTGCGATCGATCGAACGCGCGCGTGGCGGCGCTTTCCGTGAGCAGCGACAATCCCAGGCGAACCGGCAGGAGTGGTCCGCCTTCACGCTCGACGGGGGTGACCACTGTGAACTCACCCGTCACGCCTCGATCGGTACGATCGTGCGCCGCGCGGTCGGTGTCCGTCGCCCCCTCCAGCAAGACATCGAGCAGCCGCCGTACGGCGGGAGGCATGCTGGCGCCCGTGCGCCGTATCAGTCGCAGCGCCTCATCGAGTCTGTCGCGACCGTGCTCTCCGTGCGGAGGGCGCAACAGTG
>JAIXTI010000106.1 GCA_027484025.1 bacterium | reverse complement strand
CATCGTTAGCGGATACCTGCGAGTCATTGCCCCTGTGGCAGACTGGTTGGTCGCGAAGCGCGTGCGCCCGAACACCATCACCACCGTCGGGACGATCTGTACCTGTACGGCGGGGGTCATCTTCGCCACCGGGCACATCAGCATCGGTGGCTGGTTCCTCGGACTGACGGCGTTGTTCGACGTGCTCGACGGAACCGTCGCGCGTCGCACCGGCACCACGTCGCAGTTCGGTGCCTTCTACGACTCGACGCTCGATCGGGTCGCCGACGGGTTTCTGCTGGGCGGACTCGTGGTCTTCTACGCCACGCATCCCATTCATGCCAACAAAGCCATGGTGATCGTGGCGACGTTGGCCCTCATTGCGGCATTCCTCACGTCGTATACGAACGCTCGCGCCGAAGGGCTCGGATTTTCGGCGCGCGTGGGAGTGCTGCAGCGCCCCGAGCGCATCACCCTGTTGGCTGCACCGCAGGCCCTCTTTGGTCGCGCGCTGCATGGGTGGGTGCTCGCCGGTATCGTCACGCTGCTGATGGTGACCGCCTGGATCACGTTCTTTCAGCGCATGGCGTACGTGCACCGCATCACAACGGCTGCCCCGACATCTACCTCTCCTGGAGAATAATCAGAGTGTCCGACTCGACCCGCGGGACTCCCGCGAATATCGCCCCGGCTACGGGGAAGCTCGCCATCTTTACGCCGGGCCTCGGCGCCGTGGCGACGACCTTTATCGCCGGTGTCGAGCGCGTGCGCCGCGGCCTCTCGGTGCCTATCGGTTCGCTCACGCAGATGGCGACGATCCGCCTCGGTAAGCGCACGGACAACCGCAGCCCGCTCATCAAGGAATTCGTGCCGCTGGCCGGCCTCGACGACATCGTCTTTGGCGCCTGGGATCCCATTCCTGATGACGCGTACACGGCCGCCACGAAGGCCGGTGTACTGACCAAGGATGATCTCGAGCCGGTCGCCGACTTCCTCAAGGGCATCAAGCCCATGCCGGCCGTCTTCGAAAGCCGCTACGTCACGCGCATCACCGGCGCGACCAACGTCAAGACGGGCGCGACCAAGCGCGACCTCGCCGAACAGCTGCGCGCCGACATGCGCAACTTCATGGCCGCCAACGGCGCCACGCGTGGCGCCATGGTGTGGACCGGTTCGACCGAGACGTACATCAAGGCCGGACCGCAGCACCAGACGATCGAAGCGTTCGAAAAGGCGATGGACGAGAATGATGACTCGATCGCGCCGTCCATGCTCTATGCCTATGCGGCCATCATGGAAGGCGTCGCCTACTGCAACGGTGCGCCCAACCTCTCCGCCGATTTCCCGGCCCTCGTCGATCTCGCCAACAAGCGCGGCGTCGTCATCTCGGGTAAGGACTTCAAGACCGGACAGACGTGGATGAAGACCGTCATCGCGCCGGGCATGAAGGCGCGTATGCTCGGCCTCGAAGGGTGGTACTCCACCAACATCCTCGGCAATCGCGACGGCGAAGTCCTCGATGATCCGGCGTCCTTCAAGACGAAGGAAGAGTCGAAGCTCTCCGTGCTGCACACCATCCTGCAGCCCGACAAGTACCCGGAGCTGTACAAGGATTTCTCGCACGTGGTGCGGATCAACTACTACCCACCGCGCGGCGACAACAAGGAAGGCTGGGACAACATCGACATCAAGGGGTGGCTCGGCTACCCGATGCAGATCAAGGTCAACTTCCTCTGCCGCGATTCCATCCTGGCGGCGCCGCTCGTGCTCGACCTCGCGCTGTTCTCGGACTTCGCGCAGCGTGCCGGCATGAAGGGCATTCAGGAATGGTTAAGCTTCTATTACAAGGCGCCTACGACGGCTGCGGGACTTCAGCCCGAGCATGATCTTTTCATTCAGCAGACCAAGCTGAAGAACACGCTTCGTCACCTCATGGGCGAAGATCAGATCACGCACCTCGGACTCGAATACTACCAGTGATGCTCATGCGCGCGCGTCGGTTCGGTCGCGCGGTCGCTTTCGTCGTAGCCGGCGCGCTCAGCGCCGGGTGCGATGCGGGTCGGCCGCCCTTGGGTGAGCTCCGTCTTCGCACGGAAGACTTCACCATCCGTGTCTCGCCCGAGACCCGGCCAACGCGCGCGCTGGAGCCCATCACCTGGCGCGTCGTCATCCATGACACGAAGACCGGCCTGCCCATTCAGGGCGGGCAGGGCCGGATCTTCGGCACCAACAAAGATCTGAAGACGGTGGCCAACGGGCTCGAGGAAACGGGCGAGTTGGGCACGTATCGCAGCAATCTCATGTTCGTTACGGCGGGGATGTGGGCGATGGCGGTGCAGTTCCGCCGTGACTCCACCCAGATTCTGCAGAAGACGCAGGACTGGACGCAGGATATTCTGTCCGCGGACGAACCCGGCAACATCCAGACACCAACCTCGACGCGAGTCACGGACACCGCCAAGGCACCGGCCGTTGCGCCTGATTCCACCCGGAAGCCGGCTCCCTGACGGGAGTCGACGGAGTATCCCCATGCGGCATTTCCATCGGTGTTCGCTCTCACCCGACGCGGTGCTCGAGCGGGCCGATCGTTTCTTCGGCGCCCTCGGCCTGACACGCGGGGGCGCCGATGCGCGTTCCCGTACCTTCGGCGGATCCTTGGGTACGATGACGCTGACCGTGAAAATGGAAGGTGGGCATTACACCTTCGTCGAAGTGCACACCGATCAGGTCGGTGAAAGCCGGATCGACAAGAATGTGAAAAAGTATTTCAACGAGCTGCATCGCGCTGCTGATCCACGGCACACGATCGAGGCGGGCTACTGATGGCGAAGCGCACCGCGGCGTCGCCATCGCCGGTGCGGCCCTCCGACAAGCTCACGCGAGAGCAGAAGCTTGAGCTCTATTACTGGATGCGGCTCACGCGATCACTCGAGGAGCGACTCGTCAACCTGTACCGACAGACGAAAGTGGTTGGTGGACTCTTTCGTTCGCTCGGGCAGGAAGCCGATGCCGTCGGAAGTTGCTTTGCGTTGGAGCAGCGCGACGTCATGTCGCCGCTCATTCGCAACCTCGGCGCGATGCTGGTCAAGGGCGCGACACCCGTCGAAGTCCTCAAGCAGTACATGGCCAAAGGCGATTCGCCCACACGCGGTCGCGAGTTGAACATTCACTTCGGCGATATCGGCGCGGCGGGCAGCACGCGCGGCTTTCTCGGGCAGATCTCTCCGCTCGGCGACATGGTGCCGGTCATGGCTGGTGTCACGCTCAGCTTCCGCATGCGTGGCGAGGATCGCGTCGGCCTCGTGTATGTCGGCGATGGCGCCACCAGCACGGGCGCCTTTCACGAAGGCATCAACTTCGCCGCCGTGCAGAAATGCCCGCTCGTCGTGATCGTGGAGAACAACGGCTACGCGTACTCCACGCCTACGCACAAGCAAACGGCCGCGGCACAGTTCGTCGACAAGGCCATCGGGTATGGCGTGCAGGGACTCAAGGCCGACGGCAACGATGTCCTCGCGACGTACGACGTCACGCGGCAAGCGGTGGATTACGCCCGGGCCGGCAACGGGGTCACGCTCATCGAACTCATGACGTACCGCCGCAAAGGACACGCGGAGCACGACAATCAGTCGTATGTCCCCGCTGGGGAAATCGAGCAATGGGCGGCCAACAACGACCCCCTCGATCGCTATCTGGTGGTACTGCGCGAGCAGCTCGCCGTCACCGACACCGAGATCGCAAACATCGATGCGCGCGTGCAGCGCGAGATCGACGACGCGACAGACATCGCCGAACAATCCGGCATACCGACGCCGCTCGATGCGCTCGAGGGCGTGTACGCCGATCCCCCGCGGGAAACGCCGCTGTGGTTCCGCCGCGACGCGGAGAATGACGCGTACGGTACGGAGCGTCCCGAAAGCTGGGGCACATGGAACGCAGGCGGGAAGTCATGAGCAACGCGCCGGAAGCCGGTACCGAGATCACCTACCTCGAAGCCATTCGCGAAGCGCTGTTTGAAGAAATGGCGCGCGACGAAAATGTCTTCTGTCTTGGCGAAGACATCGGCGCCTTCGGTGGTGCGTTCAAGGTGACCGAAGGATTACTCGCCCGTTTCGGCGAGCGTCGCGTCATCGACTCACCCATCAGCGAAATCGCCATTGTCGGGGCAGCCGCGGGCGCCGCGCACATGGGGATGCGACCGGTGGTCGAGATGCAGTTCATCGACTTCATCGCCAACGCGTACGATATGCTGACCAACTATGTGGCTACGGCGCGCTATCGCGCGTTCCTGCCGTGCCCCATGGTCGTGCGTGGCCCCAGTGGCGGATACGTGCGTGGCGGTCCGTTCCATTCGCAAAATCCCGAAGCTGGGTTTCTGCATACGCCAGGCCTCAAGATCGTCTATCCGGCCACCGCCGCCGATGCCAAGGGGCTCATGAAGAGCGCCATCCGCGATGACGACTGCGTACTCTTCTTCGAGCATAAGTATCTGTATCGTCGCGTGAAGGATGTCATGCCCGCCGGTGATCACGTCGTGCCCATCGGAAAGGCACGCGTGGCGCGGGAAGGCAGCGACGTCTCCATCGTGACGTACGCGAGCACGGTGTGGAAGTCGCTCGAGGCGGCGGAGCAGCTGGCTGCCGAGGGCATCTCGGTGGAGGTCCTCGACCTGCGCACGCTGGCTCCGATGGACGAAGAGGCGATCTTCCAGACCGTCAAGAAGACCAACCGTCTGCTCATTGTGCACGAGGATACGCGCACCGGTGGCATCGCGGGGGAAATCACGGCGCGTGTTTCTGAAACATGTTTCGAGTGGCTGGATGCGCCGATCCTGCGCGTCACGGCAGCGGATATCCCGCTGCCGTACGCTCCGCCCCTCGAAGATTACGTGCTGCCGCAGACCGCCGACATCGTGCGGGCTGTGCGGCGGCTGGTGGCATACTGATCATGGCAGGAACGGAGCAGACTCCGGCCCCGCAGTCCGAAGACCGGGTGGGGCGGAATATCGGCGTCGGATGCTTTACGTTTTTCATAGGCGCGGTGAGCGGCGCGATGTCCGGGGTGGGCATCGGCAAGCTCATGGGCTTCTTTAACCGTTGTACGCCGGCTCCCGGCTTGCCTGCCTGTGAATGGTGGGTCTTTGCAGGATACGGTGCGGCCATCGGCGCGCTTTCGCTGCCGGTGTTGGCGTTGTGGCGCCTCAAGCGTCGCGACCAGGCCGAAGACGTAGCTTCCACGAATCGAGGATGACCGAGTGGCTCGTGTAGACGTGATCATGCCGCAGATGGGTGAATCCATCGCGGAAGGGACAGTGTCGCGGTGGCTCAAGAAGGTGGGAGACACCGTCAAGCGCGATGAGCCCATTTTTGAAATCTCCACTGACAAGGTGGATGCTGAGATCCCGTCGCCCTCCGCCGGCGTACTGATGGAGATCTTGGTCGGTGATGGGCTCACGGTGGCCGTCAACACGGTGGTG
>JAIXTI010000092.1 GCA_027484025.1 bacterium | reverse complement strand
CCGCCATCGGTGCTGACATCGACACGCGAGACCGTACCACGGCCACTCCACGCAAGTCCACGAATGGCGTGCCATCCACGTTCGGCGAGCACACCGGGATACGAGGGCGATGTGATGACCGACTTGACGTCCATGACGAAGCTGAATTGCCGCGACGTTCCGTCGGGAAGTGGATCGGTGTACTTGGAGGTTTCTTCGCGCGACATGACCGGTTCGTCGATGACCTCGAGACGACGCAGCCACTTTACGCACATATTCCCCTCCCATCCCGGCAGCAGCAATCGCGCGGGATAGCCATTGCCCGGGCGCAGCGCTTCGCCGTTCTGCGCGTACACGATCAAGGCATCACGCAACATCTTCTCGATGGGCACACTGCGTGTCATGACCGCGGCATCGCCACCTTCGGCGAGTACCCACTTGCCGCTGGTCTTGGCGCCCACGGCGCGCAGCAGTGTGGCGACGGGCACGCCGGTCCACTCGGTGTTGCTCGTGAGCCCGTCTACCACCTGTGGCGACATCTCGGGCTTGGGGTTGTTCCACGCCCGCCCGCCGTTTCCCGAACACTCGATGAAGTACGTGCGCGTCACCGACGGAAAGCGCTTGAGTTCGTCGAGCGTGAAGGTGAGCGGACGCTCCACGAGCCCGTGCAGGGTGAGCGTATACGTTGCGGGGTCAATCGCGGGAATGCCGTTGTGGTGCCGCTGGAAGTGCAGCTCCGAGGGCGTGACGGTGCCATGCAACTGATGGTGCGGTGTCCACGAGGAACCCTGCACCACGCCAACGGGCGATAGGCGCGGATGCTCGAATGGCGAGCGTGTCCCCAACGAGTCACTCGGCGCGCCCGGGACTCGCGTAGGGTCCGGCATCGCGGCTTGCTGCGCAAAGGCGCGCACGAGTGGCGCCGTGAGTGCCCCGCCGGCGAGCAATCCGCCGGCCTGCATAAGCGTGCGCCTGCTGAGCGAAGCGGGTGCTTGCTCGCCGTGGTGGTCGTCCATCGTCCCATCCTTCTCGGTAGCACTTCGTGAGAGGAGCTGCTCTGGGACGACAATGTACGGCTACTTTCTTTTGTTTGCTTGCTGCGGCTTAAGCTGAACTGCACTCACAGAGGCATCCGAGGCACAGAGGCCACAGTGCCGACCCTGCAGCATCCACACATTGAACCACAGCAATCCGGCGGAGTACGCTCCGTGTTCTCTGTTCCTCGGATGTCTCTGTGAATGCAGTTCCACAAAAACTCGCGCATTAACCCAGTCAGAATGTGACCGTCAGCCCCGACGAAAAGAACGTGTCCATCGGCCGAAGTTGGATGCTGTTCCTGATCGGGGGCTCGCTGTTGTAGCGGATGACGTAGCCCACCTTGAGGCCGATGCTCTTGGAGAGCGGGGCCACGACGGCGCTTTCGGTATTCACGAAGTACGAGCTCGCCGTGTCCCCGATGGCCGGCAGGTACTCGGCGCTCTGCTGCACGTAGGCAAGATCGGTGAGTTTCCGGCGGTAGTCCACGGCGGCGCGTGCGGCGGGGAAGGCGCGCGAGACCTTGGCGACGCTGCCCGGTGTGAGTTGCTGTGAGAAGACCGAGCCGCCGAGGGCGACGTTGAGGCGGTTGGCGCGGTCGTCGAGCGCGCGGACGGTGACGCCGAAGCCCTGCTGGAAGCGGTTCTCGACGCCTTGCACCACGTTGCGATCGTAGCGTGACGCGACGAACAGTGAGACGCGCTCGGCGACGATGCGTTCACCACGCACGCCGCCGTTCCAGAAGTTCGTGTTGACCTTCGCGTTCGCTTCGCCGTAGAAGAACGCGAGGTCCTGCTGAAGGCTCCAGCCCGCAAACGTGTACCGGACCTTGTTGGTCACGTTCGCTGCCATCGCGTCGGCGTTGCCGTTGGTTTGCGAAAAGCCCAACGAGCCGGTGAACTCCACCTTCTTTTTCTTGGGCGGCGGTGCGACGGGCCTCGCCGTCGCATTCGTTGCGGGCGCCGACGTGGTCTGCGCGGGCTGCGCTACCAGGAGACACGGCACGAGGGCGAGACACAGTGTGCCCCGCCCCCACATCGTCACCATCGTCCACGTCGTTTTGCCAGCCGTCATGTTCGTCTGCGCTGAACGTTCAATGCTTGATGAACGTCCCCTCGCGCAGTTCGCGCACCGCCGTCTGCAACTCGGCTTGGGTGTTCATCACGATGGGGCCATACCACGCCACCGGTTCCTTGATCGGGGCGCCGCTCACGAGCAGGAAGCGAACACCCTGCTCACCGGCGCGCACGACCACCTCGTCACCGGTATCGAAAAAGATAAGCGACCGATTGCCCGACATGGTGCGCACGAGATCATCATCGTTGCCCGCGGTGCGCTCCGTGAGCACGCCCATGGGGTCGGAGGCATGGCGGAAGTTACCGCTCCCCTCGAAGATGTATGCGAACGTGCTGCGATAGGCGTCCACCGGCAGCGCCTTTTTGACCCCGGCGGGGACGAACACATCGAGATAACAGGGGTCGGCCGCGATGCCATCTACCGGCCCACGCTTGCCCCAGAATTCACCGCAGATCACGCGCACCGTGGTGCCGTCGTCGTCCACGATTTGAGCGATTTCCTTGGACTGCACATCCTGATATCGCGGCGCCACCATCTTCTGCGCCGAGGGCAGGTTGGCCCATAGCTGGAAGCCGTGCATGCGCCCCTGCGGATCGCCGTGCGGCATTTCATGGTGAATGATGCCGCTGCCGGCGGTCATCCACTGCACGTCGCCAGCGCCAAGCATGCCGCGATTGCCCAGCGAGTCGGCGTGCTCGACGTTTCCGGCGAGGACGTAGGTGATCGTTTCGATGCCGCGATGCGGGTGCCACGGAAAGCCGTTCTGGTAGTGCGCCGGCGTGTCGCCGCGGAAATCGTCGAAGAGCAGGAACGGGTCGGTCTCGGCGGTTTCGCCAAAGCCGAAGCCGCGATGCAGGTGCACACCGGCCCCTTCCATGGTGGGCTGGGCGGTGACGATACGCTTGACCGGACGGATGGACATACAGACCTCAGGTTGGAGTCACTGTATTATAACTCACCACTGAGATAATGTCTATCCGTGGCTAGAAGAAAACGTCTCCGCCGTGCGCCGGGGCGGGCGGCGGCGGCGGTGGCGCTTCGCCGAAGATGTCGAAGGCGCGCATGGAGGAGTCGATGGCGGTGAGGGCGTCCTCCATTTCCTTGATCGCCTTGCGGATCTCCCAGCGGTACAAAGGGCCCGCACTCGCCAGCACTCCAACGCCAACGACCACCGCGCCGGCGAGCGCCGGGCCTCCTAGAGCGGCGCCGGCGAGCGCCATGGCCACCTTGCCGACGGTGGCGCCAATGCCCGCGCCACCTACACCGAACGTGGCGGCAATAATGCCGTAGCCCCACAGGTTGGGCTTGAGCCCCTTTCGCAGGTCGACGGTCATGGTGACCTCGCAGGCGCGCGAATCACCGGGCACCGCCCCGAGGGTCACGCGAATCTCCGGGACGTACAGCCCGTAGCGCGTCCACGTCCACTTGTAGTTGCCGGACACCATGTCGGCGATGCTGAACACGAGCACACCACCGTCGAGTGGGTGGCCTCCCAGCGTTTCCTTGAGCGACAAGAGCCAGGGCGCGGCCTGCAGCGATCGCCCCAGCGCCGGCAGTACGGTGCGCGGGGGCGCGCGGAAAATGCGTGACACGGAAATGGTGCGTTGCGCGGTGCCGAACACGCGTGTACTGAGTCGTTCCGCAAATGGCGACAACTCGCCTGCTGCCATTTGCCCTACGGGCTTGCTGCGCAGCTCGTCGACGGCGAGCGCGACATAGCGCTGAGAAATTCCCGCTTCCACGGCGGCGGCTTCGACGTCCTTAAGACTGAACGCGTCCGTGGGCGCATCGCTCGCGGAGGTCGCGCCATCGTTGCCGGCGGCAAGGGCGCGTGTATCGTTGGTGCGAATGCGCGTTTCGAGACGCGATGCCGCTTCGGCCTGCAACTCGGCGGCACGACGCCACACAGCCATCGCCGATTCACTCGACAGCACGACGGCACCGGCCTGGCTGCGCGCATCGTGCTCGATGGTCTCGAGCGCTTTCCCGAGGGCATCGGCGAGGGCTTCACCGGTGGCGAAGCGCTCGTCGGCGCGCTTGCGCAAGCAGCGGTCGATGACGGCCGCCAGCGCGGGAGAAATACTCGGCGCCACCGAGCGCAACGCAGGTGGCTCCTTGGTGGCGTGCGCCACGAGCACACCCTGCGGTGTCGTCCCGTCGAAGGGGAGACGACCACTCAGTGCGAGAAAACCGATGCAGCCGAGCGCATAGAGATCGCTGCGTCCGTCGAGCGCTTCACCACTGGCCTGTTCGGGGCTCATGTAGTGCACAGTGCCGAGCACGAGCCCGTCCTGCGTGAGCGCGGGGTTGAAGTCGGCGCGCGCGATACCGAAGTCGGTGACGATGGCGCGATTGCTCTGCCGCTCGAGCAGAATGTTGTCGGGCTTCACATCGCGATGCACGATGCCGCGCGCGTGCGCGTAGGCGAGCGCCCATGCGACTTCACGCAGAATACGAACAGTGTCGGCGGGTGAGAGCGTGCCGCGGTCGCGAATGCGGTCGCCAAGCGTTTCGCCATCGACGTAGCCCATGGCGAAGAAGGCGCAGCCGCCAATGTCGTCGGCGCGGTACACCGGCACGATGTTGGGATGCGACAGCTGCGCGGCCATGCGGGCTTCGCGCAGGAAGCGTTCGCGGGTGTCGGCGTCTTCGGCGAGATGCGGCGGGAGCACCTTGAGGGCGACCGACCGGTCGAGTCGCTCGTCGCGCGCGAGGAGCACGATGCCCATGCCGCCGCGGCCCAGTTCCCGTTGAATATCGTATTGGCCGCGAAGGGCGGCGCGGAACGCCGGGAGGGCGTCGGGCGTGGTATGTTCTGGCATGGTCATCTATTCACAAACCTACGTGATTGGCAGGCGATTGTTGCAGGGGGCGGCGCTGGTCGCTGCGCTGACCGGTGCCCGCCATGCCGATGCTCAACAGCCGCCACCGTTGGCGGGCGTGTGGCAGGGAACCCTCACCAACCTGCCGCTCCGTTCCAACTCGCCCACCGTGAAGGTCCTCATGGAGCTGGGCGGGATACCCGTGGCCGACAGCAGCTGCGTGCCGTGGAAGACCACGTACACCGAGCGCGACACGGTGCGCGCCGTGAAGGACTACCGCCTCTGTCGCGGCAGTGGCCCCGAGTCGCTGTATATCGACGAAGGCGGCGGGGTCATCCTCAAAACGTCACTCATTGGCGACGTGCTGATGTCGTCGTTCAAGGTGGGCAAGCTGCTGTTGGTGACCCATCTCCGTGTGCGCGGCGATACGCTCGAAGAGGAGATCGTCACCATCGACGATGAACCGGCCGCAGCTGGGGTGGTCCCGATGCGCACGCGGGGTATTCAGCGGCTGACGTTGACGCGACAGCGACGGTAACGCGACGCACGCGGTTCTCATGAGACATCCTGGAGCAGGGCGCCAGACCGCGTCGACCTATGCGCGCAGGAGTTTAGCCAAGAGGTTGAGAAGCTCCGGCGCGCTATACGGCTTGTGGATGACGTCAACAGTCCCCGAGCTACGCAGGGCGTCGATCTCGACCATCTCGTCATCCGACACGAAACCACTGGCTACCACGATCGGGACCGGTGCTGCCTGATCTTGAAGGGCGCGTGTGAGGGCCACTCCATTCATGTCAGGCATCGCCAGATCGGTGATCACGAGCCGGATGTCGCCCGGTCGCTCAGCGTAGACGGCCAGCGCCTCGGCGCCACCGCTGGCAATCAGCACGCGATAACCGAATCGCTCGAGCATTCTTTGCGTCACCGTGCGCACAGCCATGTCGTCATCGACGACCAGGATGGTTTCCCCAGTGCCGTGCGGCAGGGGCGTTCCGCCACGCCCCGTGTCGCTCGCATCAAGTGGCGCAGACGCCGGTAGGTACACGGTGAATGTGGTGCCATGACCGAGCCGGCTGTCGACCGTCAGATACCCGTCATGGCTGGAGACGATGCCGCGCACGATCGAGAGACCGAGCCCCGTTCCCTCGCCGACCGGTTTGGTGGTGAAAAAGGGGTCGAACACCTGCTCCAGAGTTTCCGGTGGCATACCGCTGCCGGTGTCGGTCACCGACACCCTGACGTATACACCGGCCGTGATATCGACCAGCTGCCCTCGTGGCACACCGGGAATGTCGACCGATGTGACGTCTACGGCGAGGGTCCCGCCCTTCGGCATGGCATCGCGGGCATTGAGGCAGAGGTTGAGAAATACTTGGTGAATCTGTGTGGGATCGGCGATGATGGCTCCGACACCCGGGGCCACTGTCAGCCGGAATTCCACCGAGCGCGGGAAGGTATCGCGAACGGTTTTTTGCAGATCGTTCAGGGTATCGACCAGCTGCATGCTTACTCGAGCGCCCACGCCGCCGCGACCGAACGTCAGGATTTGCTTGACGAGCTCTCGGCCGCGCATCGCACTGGTCGCCAGAATGTCGATCACCGCCCGCTCGTCGGCGCTGCGGCTTCCGGCGTTCAACAGTTCGATCGACGAGACGATCGGATTGAGCATGTTGTTCATGTCATGCGCGATTCCGCTCGTGAGCGTCCCGAGGCTCTGCAAGCGCTGGCCGCGGATCAGCTGCCGCTCGGCCAGCTTGCGATCCGTCAGGTCGACGACAAAGGCGACGCCCGACGACGGATCGTCCTCGAATGAGGCGGCACCAATAAGCACGGGCACGCGATTCCCGTCGCGGCGGATGAACTCCTTTTCGTACGACGCGCAGATGCCGGTCGTCATTGCCTCGCGCACCGCCTGCTCGTCGCGCGCCGCAAATTCGGGTGGCGTGATCGCGCTCCACTTGATGAGTCCCGCCACCAGTTCGTCGCGGGTGTACCCGATCATGGCGAGGAAGGCACCGTTGGCATCGGTGATGTCCCCCTGCGCGTTCCAGAACAGCACGCCTTGCGCGTCGGATTCCACGAGGCGACGCAGGCGCGCCTCGACCCGCCGCCGCTCGGTGATGTCCATGTGCGTGCCAACGATCCGCAATGGCGAGCCGTCGGCGGCACGTTCCACGACCTGACCACGATCAACAATCCACAGATCTCGACCGTCCCGATGCCGCACCCGGATTTCCGTCTCGAATTCCACTCTGGCCGGATTCCGGGTGAGCTCGTCGAACAGCAGGCGCAGCCGGGGCGCGTCATCAGGGTGCACCAGCCCATTCCAGAGCTCGATGCTCGGTGGGGAACTGTCGCGATCGAGGCCAAGCATGGTGAGCCAGCGATCGTTCACGGTGAGTAAACCGCTCGCCACGTCCCAGTCCCACAACCCGAGGCTTCCACCACGCAGCGCGAGGTCCACGTGCAGTTCGGCCTCACGTTGTTCACGTTCCGCGCGTCGACGTTCGGTGACGTCCTGAAAGGTGCCGTAGATGCGGATCGCCTTCCCGTCGCGGAGCTCGGCGAAGCCCTGCGTCTGCACAAGACGCCGATTTCCCTTGAAGGTGATGATGGGCAGTTCGAGGTCGTACGACGTTCCGGTGTCGATTGCCGACTGCACGGCGGCGGCGATTACCGTGCGCGCTTCGGGGGCGAACAGCTCGATCCCTTCCGCGAGACTCGGCTCGACGTCTGAGTCCCGCTCCGCGATCCGAAACGTTTCGCGTGTCCACGTGAGCCGCATTGTGTTCAGATCGACGCTCCATCCACCGATCTTGCCGAGCTCTCCGGTACGTTCGAGCAGTTCGGCGGTCCGGGCGAGCGTTTCTTCCGCCCGTTTGACCGCGGTGACATCGGCGTGCGTCATGACGACGCCGGCACGTGGCCCCAACAGCCGTACGATCGTGAGGAGGAACCACCGCCGCGATGTTGCGGAGTGACAAGGGTACTCCCGTTCGAAGAACGGCAGCTCTCCAGCCAGCACCGCCCGCAGTCCCGCGGCAACGGCGACGGCATCGGTGTCATCCGGATACGACGCAGCACGATCACAGACTGCCAGATAGTCCTGACCCACCGCCTCCGTCGCCAACTCGGGCGCATCATTTTCGGCGGCGACCCGTTTCCACTCTTCGTTCACGAAAATGATCACACCGCGATCGTCGAGCACGGCGGTACTCGCCTTGAGCGAGTCGAGGATGGCGCCGTGCTGATAGGCTTGCTCGCCCAGTACCGCGTCGGCGGCCTTGCGTTCAGAGCTGTCGGTCACGACCAGGTTGAGCGCCGGCACACCGCTTCCTGCGGGGAGCACACTTCCCCTAAGCGTCATCCAGACCGGCGCGCCGTCCCTTCGCTTGAGGCGTAGTTCGCAGGAGCGCTCATGGCCGGTCAGGTTGGTGTCCGCGGTCGAGGCCGCTAGCAAGGCGCGCCGGAAGCGGCCAAAGACTTGCTGATCGTCCGACAGGATGCACTCCGAGAAGGAGTGCATTAACAGCGTGCTGCGCGGCATATTCAGCATCGTGGCGAGCGTGCGATTGGCCTCGACGATCATGCCCTCTTCGCTAACGGTGCAGTGGCCCACGGGTGACCGATCGTACAGCTCGGCGTAACGCGCCTCGGACGGCTCCCGGGGCCATGAGTCCGAGCCGGTCGGTGTCGCCTCCCGTTGCGTCATGCTGTCGCCCATGCGCTCGAACGTTTCGCGCGGGCGCTCGCGAAGGCGCGGCCTCGAGACACACCGATGCTGGCAATCGGGAACGCAGTGCACTCGTAGGCCATGGTTGTCCTGGACAGAACTGTCAGCGTGGATCGGAAGCCGAGGCAGCGGGACACGAACGGGAATCGAGCGTCGATCGCCACACTGCGAGTATACCGCTCAGCGATAAATCCCGTGAGGGCAAGCGGGTGCTTTGGCGCGTTGGGACACGGTCTTGCAACACGATGGCGTGCGGCCCCGGATGGCGCATCCCTTTCACGGAGTTGCTGATGCTGACCCGACGCACGGTCGTCAGACTCGCCGCCGCTGGCCTTATCGAATCTTCGCTGCCTGCCTGCTCGTCCGCGTCGAGCGTGGCCGCGTACGACGCGAGGTGCCGCATGCTTTGGCGCCACAGTGCGCCCGCGAGTGCCGACCTGACAGTTCAGCAACTCAATCTCGTTCGCTACGCGGTGCTCGCCCCGTCGAGTCACAATACGCAGTGCTGGCGCTTCCGGCTCGAACGCGATGCCATTGCCATTCTTCCCGATCGTTTACGGCGCTGTCCCGTGGTCGATCCGGACGATCATCACCTGTCTATCTCGCTCGGCTGTGCGGCGGAAAACCTGGCACAGGCGGCCCGCGCGCACGGATTCGATGGCGGTATCGTTTCCAACGCCGGCGCTGATCGCGAGGCTGACAGCATCATTCGCGTTGCGACAACACGTGCGCCAGCGCTCCGTTCGGCACTCTTCGAGGCCATTCCCGCACGCCAGAGTACACGGGCCGAGTATGATGGCCGCCCCCTCGCTTCGTCGGAGCTCGACCTGCTCGCACGCGTGAGCGCTGAAGCCGGCGTTCATCTTCAGCTGTACACCGCCGTGGCGGACACCGAGCGAATCCTGTCGGCAGTCGTGCACGCGAATGGCCTGCAGATTCAGGACGCGGCCTTTCGTCGTGAACTCATCCACTGGATTCGCTTCAACCGCGCCGACGCACTGCGCATGGGCGACGGGTTGTACAGTGGGGCGTCTGGTAATCCCTCGGTGCCGTCGTGGATTGGTCGCCTGGCACTCGACGTGTTGCTCACGCCGGGACGCGATGGCGACAAGTACGCCGCACAAATCCGCAGCTCGGCTGGCATTGCGGTGTTCTCCTCTGATCTGAATGATCGTGCGCACTGGATTGCCGTGGGAAGAAGCTTTCAGCGATTCGCGTTGCAAGCGACGGCACTGGACGTACGCACCGCGATGCTCAATCAGCCTGTCGAGCTGATCGCCACGCGCCAGAGTTTTGCGACCATGTTGGGTCTCGGCGCGCGCCGCCCGGACTTGGTCGTCCGGTTTGGCCGTGGTCCGCTGCTCCCGCGATCGCTGCGCCGGCCGACCGCCGCGGTGATTACCTGAGCGGTTATTGCCGGACGTTGTACGCGATCGCGACGATCTCGAATCGACCGTACGTCCACTCGCGGCCGTCCGGTTCGATCCAGTTGGCGTCGCCACGGGTTCCCACGCGTATGCCATCGATCTCCCGATAGGCCGAGAGCGGCGTCGACCAATCGGCGGGGCCACCCTCGCGCCCGTGGCTGCGGTCGGATGAGCGGAAACCGACGAGATCCCCAGCGGCATCGAATGTCAGCGCTGCCGAGACCGCAAAGCCGGCGTTGCGGAAGGTCGCGCGCATCGTGTGGTCGCCCGTCGACTCGAAGATGAAGGGCAGGTCGAGGACAGCGGCCGGCGCGAAGACGAGTATGTCGTTCATGACCGTCACGGTTTCGTCGTTGGTCATGACAGGGCCGGACATGTTGACCATCGGGAAGAGGCCGGCGATTCGGACTCGGAAGGTTGCCGCGCTGTCGATGTACTCGTGCAGGACATCAAACGGGATGCCAGCGCGTGATGCCCGCATGGCGAACAAACGGCCCGGCGGATTGAAGAATGCATACTCGTTGGCCGTGGATGTCATCCACGGCGATGTGGCGCTGCTACGCATCTGGGCGGCGAATCGCACATGCACATTCCGCACGTGTGGGCGCCCGACGACGCCACTGCGTCGGAGGTATGTCTGCATGAGCGGTGGCAGGGCGGCCAGATCTGCCTCCGTTACGAGTGTTGGCGGCACGGTAGGTCGGACCAGTAATCGGTCACGATTTCGCGAGAACTGCGCGCGAAAACTCCCCGGTCTCATGTCGGCGGCGGCGATGACCAGCGGAACCATGATGATGAGATTCGCCAGCGTCCCGAACTTGGCGTCGCTCCACGACTGCGTTATCAGCAGTTGAGAAAGCGTGACCGCCACAAGGCCGAGCCACCACCAGCGGTGTGCTCCTGTAGCCAGCATCGTCGCGCTCGCGACGAGCAACACCGCAGCGACCATCCACCATATGCCGCCAGCCGGTGAGATCGCTATGCGTAGCGGTGACGTATCGCCCCAGCCGAATGCCTTGGCAGGACCGAGAAGATGAATGAGCCCGTGAACCCCGACCAAGATGATGAACGCTACTCGCATAGGACGTTCATCGGACGTTCTTCAGCATTCACCGAATTCCACGGCGGGCGGTCACGACGCGCGCCGCAATCACCGCCGTGCCGCTGTGGCCGCGTGCGCTGCTGCCTCCACCGACGCGGCGTGCCCCATATCGCCGTGCGCGCGCGCCGACTCGGCATGTTTCATGGCCGCCTCGTGTTACCCGTGTTCTTGGTGGTGCGCGGCCTGCAGATGGTGGTGCGCCGCCGCCTGATATTGCGCGGCCGCTTGAAAGTGCGCGTTGTACTGGCCGCTATGGTCGGTGGTCGGGTGCTGCGATCGTTCGCCCATGTGTTGCTCCTCGCAGGAGTGCGTGCGTCCGTCGAACAGGCGGCGCACACCTGTGCGGGTGCAATTACGGTGCCGCAGGTACGCGAGATGGGCGGTGAACGCGTTTGGTGCCCCCAAGGAGTCGCATCCGTCCGTTACGGCCGCCGCTTCGCCACCGCCGTGATGAGCTTGGCCAGTCGCTCCACGTCGCGCAAATCCAACAACTCGGCGGGCGTGTGGCTGTAGCGGCCCGGCCATGACAACCCGGTATTGGGCGCGCCGTAGAAGGTGAACGCACTGCCGTCGGTGCCACCTTGCGTGAGTCCCCGCTGCAGCGGAACACCGGCCGCGCGCGCGGCGGCCGCCACCTGACGTTGCACGGCGGGCGGCGAGATACTGCCGTTCTCGATGGCGCGCAGCACTGGGCCGGCCCCCAGCGCAACGTACGCAAAGTGCGGCGATTCGAGCGGCGTTTGCGAGCTCACGAACGTGTCGATGCTGTAAATGCGCGTGGTGCTCACGCCATGACGCTCCGCAACGTACTGCGCCCCCACCAGTCCGCCTTCTTCCTGCACCGACCAGACAAAGAGCACTGCGTGGTCGAGGGTAGCAGGGTCGATATTGCGCACGGCCATGATGAGCGCGGTCGAGCCTGCACGATCGTCCATGCTGCGCCCCGTGAAGCGCGACTGCGACAGCCGCACGCTCACTTTGGGGCTGTTGACCCCCTGGCCAACGCGAACACCGCGCGCCACGAGCGACGCGGAGTCGAGACCGAAATGCGCAGTCAGATTGCGCGGATTCTTTACGCGAGCGCTGTCGCGTGGCACGAAGACGCCAAGCAGTGTGTCCGGCGCGCCCCCCGCAGGCTTGGGCAGATGCAGAATGGCCGGCTGCCCCTCCCACGCGCTATTGATGACGCCACCACGTTCGCGCAGTGACACGGTCCCGTCGCGTGCGATGGACGACACGTGATACGCCACTTCGTCCATGTGCGCCATGAACACCACCGTGTCACGCGCTGGGCCAACGCTGACGATGATGTTCCCTGCGCTGTCTACCACGGCGCGATTGCGTGCCCACGACGGCAGCTCCGCGAGAATCGCCTCGCGCACGCGCCACTCGTGCATGGGCACGCCGGGCAGATCAGCGAGCTTCGCGAGCAATGACATCGTCGGGGCATGGATGTCGTTGGCCGCTGGTGTGTCTTTCGCGGCGCTCTGTCGTGCACGCACCGGAATACTCACCCAGCTGTCGGCAACTGGTGCAGACACCCCCGCCGCCGTCGCCGTCGCGCTCAACAGCCACTCGGCTTCGATGCCACTGATGCTCTCCACCAGCGCGCCGGCGTAGCGCACCTTGGGCGCGAGCGTGCGCACGGAGTCGACACGCATGGCGCGGAACGTCCCGGCATTCACGGCAGGCAGCTGTGAAGTACGTGACCATCGCTGACTCCGTTCGCCGCGTCCGTTCACGAGCAGCGTGATGTCACTGCCGGCAAATTCACTGCGCCCCACCGCGCCGCCGAGTCCTGGCCAGCCGAACGCCCCCTGCGTGGAGATGACGAACATCGTTTCGCCGCTGGTCACCGTCCCGCGTGATGCTGCCACGAGCGCGGCGCACCCGGCGCGTAGCCCCGCTTGGGCGCCGATGACCTCACTTCCGTTGCTGTACGCGGGAAGGCGGCGCTGGACGGGATCGAGCAGGGTGATGCCGAGTGCTGCCACTTCCGCGGGCGAGCTGGCACCCACGTCTACCCAGATGTCGTCGGCCGTGACGACGAGCGAGTCCTTCCGGTGCTGTTGCGCAAAGTGCCCATTGGCGATGGCGGAGACGGCCGGTACCGCACCGCGATCGGTGAGCAGTTCGAGTTGCTGCCCCTCGTGACTCTGATCCCACAGCGGATGCGCGACATTGCCCACGCGGTGCAGGCGTAGCATGCCGTTGGCGGTGATCTGCGTGACGGCAAAGCCCGCGCGATCGATAGCGCAGGCCACGACACGTCGCGGCATGCCGCTGCCTTTGCGCAGGACGAGATTACCCCACGCGTCGCTTGTCCACGCGCCGGTGGTTGAGCTGCTGAGTACCCGCCCCAGGGCGACCGTGGTGCGCGCCTCGTGCCCCACCGGCGCATCGAAGCTGACCCACGAGGCGAGAGCACTCTGCGTGGTCGTTGCTTGTGCCGAAAGCGACGCGGGCAGCAGCATAGCCGCAAGAACGAACGAGCGATATCGCATGGGACTCACCGGTGGGGGAAACGTTGCACTGGCCTCTGGCGTCACTTCAACAACTCTCATGTCAACGACTCTGACCCCTTCTGGCGAAACGACTCTGACCCCTTTGGGCGGTCATGGGGCCTCGTACGGGGCTCAGCGGGTGATCTTCTCCCCAGACGATAACGCCAGCCAACGCGCGCGTGCCTCGCGCACGACGGGCTGCAACTCCGGGTCGGCGCGCTCGAAGCGCAACACATAGTCCCGGTAGGCCATGACGGCGTTCTTCGTATCGCCGCGCGCGTCGTAGATGCGCGCGAGCGCCAACAGCGATGTGATCGGAATGAAGAGATCCGGACCGGTTCTGGGGCGCGATCCCCTGGCGGTACGACGATACGCGTCGTACTGCGCGAGTGCTGAATCGGCCTGACCCGCTGTCGCGAACACGCGCAGCAAATCCAGCGGCAAGCAGGATGCACAGCTCGTGGCCGGTCCATCGGGTTTCTGATCAGCGCGGCGCAACGCGGCGGCCGCCTCTGCCCACCGCCCCTCCGCCAACGCCACTTCGGTGAGAATCTCCTCGCGTGCTTCGGCGTAGCGCGCCCGCGTCACGGAATCGGAGACCAGTCGATCAAATTCCGCCAATGCGGCTTTCGCCCGTGCGGGCATTTTGAGCTTGGCGTAGGCACGCGTCGCCGACAGGCTGACCGCAAGACGCGCCGCTGCTGGCGATTCACGGACCGCGTCTTCAAAGGCCTGCAGCACCCGCGGTGGGACCACGCCGGCGTCAATGGCGCTCTCGAGCGAGATGAAGGCACCCGTGAACGCGTCGATAGGTACCCCCTGCGCGCGGTAGGTCGCCAGCGAGGCCTCGCGAAAGCGATCGGCATCGCGCAGACGCCCTTCACTCAACGCCTGAAGCATCTGCCGATTCGCGGTCTGTACGGGATCTCGCGAGTCGCCCTTGACGACGGCACTGTCCAGCAATCGCCGTTGCAGTTCGAGATCGCCCGTCATCTGGGCGCGGACGCGTGCCCACGAGTCATTCAGGCCATCGTCAGGGAAGCGACGACGGACGATCGCTTCGACGGAGTCGACGGCCTTCCAATTGCCTTGCAACGAGAGGTTGGCGCGGAGTGCACTCAACCGCAGCACGCCGGAATCACGCGCGACCACAAGACGGCGGAGGACTTCGGCGCGTGCAAATTCCCGTCGGCTTTCGTACTGGCTCGCGAGATTCCCCAGCACGCTGCTGTCGCCCAGTGCCAATACGCGCTCAAATGCCTGAATCGCTTTGGGTCGGTCTGCCCGTTCTCCGGCGGAGTAATACGACGCGACCACGCGTTCCTTGTCGATCTCGGTGAGGCGATCGCGGAGGAGGTACGCCTTGGTGAGCGCGGAATCGGCGGCACCGGGCGCTGCGGTCATGTATGTGAGGAGGAGCCCCAGTCTCCGCCAGCCTTCGGCGAACAGCGAATCGATGGCCACGGCTTCACGGAACAGCGCCGCCGCCTTGTTCCGGTTGCCTTCGACATCGGCGGCGTGCACACCCGCTGAATATCGACGCAGTGCCTCGAGAGAACTGGTGGTGACCCGCGCCAACGGCGGTGAGGCCGTGACCGACTGCAGCGATTCGCCAATGCGCGATCGCAACTTGCGGGACAGTTCGTCGGCTTGGTGAATGAGACTGTCCGGGCTGGCCGCCGTGGCGCGATACGACGCCAACTCACGTCCCGAGTCGGCAGTGATCAAGCGCACGGACAGAACGTACGACGCGCCGGCCGCGATCAGCTCACCATCGACAATGGCGCGCACCCCTTCGCGGATGGCCACCTCCCGCACCAACTCCAGCGAAAGACGGCTCTCGCGCGGGCGCTTCATGCGTCCAAGCGCGTCGCCAATTTCACCGGGGGTGAGCAGCGTGACCGCGTTGGATTGCACCAGCCCTGCGCGCATGGCATCCGCCGCGACCCGACCCAGCAGACTATCTGCCCCGCGTACCACAAAGTCCGTCATGACCAGGCGTTCGCGGGGGGCCAGTGCTCCACGCGCCAGTAACGATGCGTTAGGGCCGATGCCCAGAGCCCGAAGCCCGAGGTATCCCGCGAAGACAACGACGAGCGCAGCCACGGCCGCCGTCATGACTCGTCGTGCCGTGATTGGGCCGGCGGACGTCCGCGCGGCGGACTGCTCACCGCTGCGCACCCCGGGTTGCTCGAGCGCCGCCAGAATGCTCCGCGCATCCTGCGGGCGATCCGCCGGATCTTTCTGCAGGCAATGCATCACCAGCGCAGCGAGCGCGACAGGCACATCAGGCCGACGTTCTGCAATCGAGACGGGTATCTCGGTCAGATGCGAAGTGAGCTGCTGCGGCACCGGACGATTCCCAAAGGGCGCGCTGCCACAGAGCATTTCGTACGCGACGCAGCCGAGCGCATAGATGTCGGTGCGATGATCGACGGCCTCGCCGCCCATGACCTGTTCCGGCGACATGTAGCCCGGCGTGCCGATGGCCATCCCCATCTGCGTCAGCGCGTCGCCTGGCTGCTCGGTGCGCGCCGCGCTGATCGCCTTGGCAATGCCAAAATCCGCCACCGTGGCAGAGTCGCCGGTGAGCAGGATGTTGTCGGGCTTGATGTCACGATGGACGACACCCCGCTCCTGCGCGTACGCGAGGGCCTTGGCCACATCGCGCATCACGCTCACCACGTCACCAAGAGGCAATGTGGACTCGCGTTCAATGCGCGCACGCAGCGATTCGCCGTCAATGTACGGCATGCTGAACCAGGGCAGGCCGTGCAGCGAGCCCACGGTGAGCACCGGCACGATGTGCGGATGTTGCAGACGCGCCAGCAGCTGCGTTTCGCGATTGAACCGCTCCACATTGACCACGGCGGCCAGTTCCACTGGCAACACCTTGAGCACCACTTGGCGGTCGACCGTCAGGTCGTCGGCCACGAAGACGCGCGACATGCTCCCGCCGCCAAGCTCGCGGGTGATTCGGTACGTCCCGCGGAGGGCCGCCTGCAGTTCGTCGAAGGTGCTCACGCTCTAAAAAGTAGCAGTAATTCCGCGAAACGCGGCGCTGCCCTAGGGCTTGGCACCCGGCTTCGGTAATGAAGTCGCCTTCGGCTCGGCCCCGCGCGCAATCGCCCGGACCTTGGCGCCATCGGCGAGCGTCTCCACCGGGTTCACCACGAGCGCATCGCCTTGGCGAACACCATCGAGCACCTCGATGCTCGTGCCGAAGTCGCGACCGAGCGTGACGGGGACGAGGTGCACGGTGTCGCTCTCAACTCGCGCCACGAGCGTCCCCTCCGCGCGCACAATGAGCGCAATGGCCGGAATGCGCAGTGACGCCCCCGCCGACGGTACCTTGAGCGACACCTGCGCAAACATGCCCGGCAACAGCCGGCGATCGCGATTGGGAATGTGCACTTCCGTGAGCAGCGTACGCGTGGATGCATCGAAGGCGCCGGCCGTGCGGACCACGGTACCCGCAAACGTGGTGTCGCCGAGTTCGCGCGCCAACACCTTGGCCGCCATTCCCGGGCGAATGCGCGCGGCCGCACTCTGCGGCACCTGCAGCATCACGCGGAGTGTGTCGGTTTGGACCAACGTGAGCAGCGGCCGCGCCCCCGCCGCCGCACCGGCCACCACCAGCGAGCCAATATCGATACTGCGCGCCGTGACAACGCCCGTGAACGGCGCGGTGACGGCGCCGAAGCGCTGCACTTCGCGCAAGTTGGACACGTTCGCGCGCGCCGCCCGCACATTGGCCTCGGCCACGTTGGCCTGCGCCTGACGTTCGTCGAGCTCCTGTGGGGTCACGACACCCTGTGAGGCCAGCTGCTTCCAGCGCGTGAGTGTCGCGCGCGCCAGTGCGGCGCTTGCCTCCACCTGCTCGAGTACGGCCGAGGCCTGCCCGGCTTGCTCGCGGACTTCGGGCATGTCGAGCACGAGCAGAGTATCGCCGGTGCGCACCACCGAGCCGATGTCGACGCGCAGCGACCGCACGAACCCGTTGGCACGCGCGAAAATGGAGGTTTCGTGAAGCCCGGTCACCGTACCGGGCATCTCGAGCGGCGTGCCGGCAGTGTCGCTGGTCACCGTTTCGGTGAATACCGAGGGCGCCGCGTTAGCTTCGCTGCGTTCGGTGTCGCGCGCCCGTGATTGCGCGAGTCGCGGCAGCGCGCCAACAACCAGCAGCGCCGCAAAAACAAAGAAGAGAACCAGCGGCGCCAGACGACCGCGTTGTGAGCGCTTCATGCCGTTACCTGAGAAGACACGTGAGGAAGAGCAGGAGCTGACACCGCGCGGCCGACACGAACACGGCTGTACACATACGGCAGCACCGTGAGCGTGGCAAAGGTCGCGAAGGTGAGCCCGCCAATGACGGCGCGCCCCAACGGAGAATTCTGTTCGCCACCTTCACCGAGGCCGAGCGCCATGGGAATCATGCCGACGATCATGGCAGCTGCCGTCATGATGACGGGTCGCAATCGAGTGGCGGCGGCATCGACCGCCGCATCGAACGCACTCAGGCCGTCCTGCATACGTTCGTTGGCAAACGCCACCACCAGAATACCGTTGGCCGTGGCGACACCCACACTCATGATGGCCCCCATGAACGCGGGCACACTGATGGTATTGCCCGCGGCAAAGAGCGCCCACACCACACCGGACAACGCCACGGGAAGCGCGCTGCTGATGATGAGCGGATCGAGCCACGACTGGAAGTTGATGACCATAATGAGGTAGACGAGCACGATGGCGAAGACGAGCCCCGTGAGAAGTCCCTTGTACGATTCGCGCATGCTCGCCACCTGCCCGCGCATCACCAGCGACGTTCCCTTGGGGAGCGACGGGCGTACCGAGTCGAGCACCATATCGATCTCGTTCGACACGGCACCCAGGTCGCGGTGCTGCACGTTCGCGAAGACATCGAACACCTGCGCGACATCGTAGTGGCTCACCACCGCCATGCCGCTGCCGCGCGAGATGGTGGCGATGTTGCTCAGAAACTGCGGGGTGCCGCCGGTGGCGCCGAGGACCGGGGTTTGCCCCAGTGCCTCGAGGGAGGCCATGCGATACTGCGGCGTTTGCACGTTGACGTTGTACTGCACGCCGTTCTGCGGGCTGAGCCACACGTTGGGCTGCGTCTGTCCGCTCGACGACAGCGACACGAGCAGATCACTCGCCACTTCGCGCTGTGTCATGGAGAGGCCGCTCGCGCGCACGCGGTCGACGTTCACGTTGAGCTGCGGGGCCTCGGTGCGCTGCTGAAGGTACACATCAACCGCACCGGGAATCTGACGCAGCCGTTTCTCGAGGGCGCGCGCCACGACGATGTTCTCGGCGCGATTGCTGCCACTCACCTGCACGTTGATGGGGGCGGGCAAACCCGCGTTGAGAATCTGTCCGATGATATCGGCCGACTGGAAGAACACTACCACCTGCGGGAATTCATCGCGCAGTACCCGACGAATACGGCTCGCATACTCGGCGGTGTGTCCACGCCGATCTTCGGAGAGTACCAGCAACAGATCGGCGTCGGTGACGCCAGTGGTGGGGTTATCGCTGAACGCGAGATTGGTCAGACTCGTGGACGCGATGCCGACGTTGTCGAGAATGGTACTGATGTCTTCAGGCGGGATGATCGTGCGAATGCGCGCTTCCACGTTGGCCACGATGCGCGCGGTCTCCTCGAGACGCGTGCCAACGGGGGCGCGCAGGTGCAGCCGGATTTGTCCTGCGTCGACCTGCGGAAAGAAGTCGCGCCCGAGCCACGGAGCGAGAAGCGCCGCCGAGCCCAACACGCAGAGCGCCGTCGCCACGACCATGGCGGGTTTGCGGAGGGTACGCGTGAGCGCCTCGCGATAGCGGAGGCGTTGCCGCTCGAAGAACGCTTCGAAGTCGTGGTGCAGGCGTGCAAAGAAGCCGCGGGCATGTGGCGCGCCGGCGTGACGCGCTGAGAGTGTCCGCTCACGCTCCAGCGCGTACTTCACCAGCGTGGGCACGAGCGTACGCGAGATGACGTACGACGCCATCATCGCGAAGACGACGGCCATGGCCAGCGGGCGGAACAGTGAACCGGCCGCCCCGCTGAGGAAGAAGATGGGGACGAACACAATGCAGATGGCCAACGTCGAGACGAGCGTCGGTACGGCAATCTGCCCCGCGCCCTGCATGATGGCCGTCTCGATGTCGGGCTGGTGCTCCTGCATGCGATGGATGTTTTCAATGCCCACCGTCGCATCGTCGACGAGCACACCGACCGCGAGCGCCAGCCCGCCGAGCGTCATCACGTTAAGCGTCTGCCCGAGTGCGGCAAGCACCGTGACCGACGTGAGAATGCTGAGCGGGATGGAGGCGGCGACAATGAGTGTAGAGCGCCAGCTGCCGAGAAAGAGCAGAATCATCGCGGCGGTGAGGCAGGCGGCAATGAGTGCTTCGACCACGACGCCCTCGAGCGCGGCCTTCACAAAGAGCGACTGGTCGGCGAGCACGTCGACCTTGAGCGCGGAGGGGAGCGACGACAGAATGCCCGGGAGCGCCTCGCGCACGCGGTTCACCACGTCGATGGTGGAGGCACCTCCCGACTTGAGCACGGTGACCAGCGCACCGCGCACGCCATCGCGATGTACGATGTTGGTCTGCACGGCATAGCCGTCGCGCACCTGGGCCACATCGCGTATGCGCACGAGGGCGCCATTCACCACGCGAATGGGGAGGTCGTTCAGTGCTTCGACGGCGGTGGGGCTGCCGTTGAGACGCACGGCGTACTCGCGCGCGCCAATCTTGGCGGTGCCACCGGGCAGCACGAGATTCTGCGCGCTGATGGCGTCGCTGACGTCGCTGGGGGAGAGCCCGCGCGCCTGCAGCTGCGCGGGGTCGAGGTCGACATTGATGAGCCGCGAGCGCCCGCCGTACGGCTGCGGGACGCTGGCGCCGCGCACGGTGGCGAGTTTGGTGCGAATCCCGTTGGTGCCGAGGTCGTTGAGCTGCTGCTCGGAGAGCGAGTCACCACCAAGGGCAAGCTGCAGCACCGGCACATTGGCGGCGTTGTAGCGAATGATGAGCGGCGCCGACGCCCCAGGGGGCATGGTTCGCAGAATGGTCTGCGCCTGTGCGGCAATCTGGGAAACGGCGGACTCGACCGACGCCTGCGGCTGGAAGAAGACCTTGACCACCGTGATGCCGGCGAGCGACTGCGACTCGATGTGCTCGATACCGGTAAGCGTCGTGGTGAGTGAACGCTCGAAGGTGGTCCCGAAGCGCCGCTCCATTTCTTCGGGCGGAAGTCCGCTGTACGACCAGATGACCGACACCACCGGGACGTCGAGTTCCGGCAGGATGTCGGTGGGCATGCGCAGGGCCGAAAGCACCCCGAACAGCACCACCAGCAGCGCGCCCACGATGAACGTGTACGGCCGCCGGAGCGCGAGCGAAACAATCCACATGGCTGATCGAGGGAGTCGCTGGACACGGACAATGCATGGGGCGACCGGCGGTCGCCCGACCTACCGATAGTACGTTCCACCCGCGTGTTCTGCTCGGCCGGTCGGCCGGGTTGCCCGCGGGGCCGGGTATTCAACCCGTGCAGCGGAGTTGCCTATACTCCCCCGCATGTCGATTTCCGCCTTTTTCCGTCAATTGCCGGCGCTAAGTGCCGCCGCGGTCCTTGTGTCTCCTGCCGTCGGGCAGGCCCAGCCGTGGATTACGCGGCATCAAGACGCTCTCTGGGTGGGGACGTTCGTCGACCAGCCCATCAGCAAGCGGACGGCGCTGTGGTTTGACGGCTCCTGGCGTCGCTTGGACCTCGGCGAAGAGCCGCAGCAGTTGCTGCTGAGGCCGGGCGTGCAGTTCACGCTCACCCCTGGGGTGCGCGTCGCGGCGGGGTATGCCTGGATTGCCACGCAGCCCTATGGCAGCCTGCCCATCGCCAACCCCACGCGTGAGCACCGCACGTGGCAGCAGATCACGCTGTCGCACAAGGCGGGGCAGTTCGCGGTGAGTCACCGGTACCGCCTGGAGCAGCGCTGGACGCATCCGCTGTTGCCGGTGGCCGGCTCCGATGCGCGCGACGAAGGGCCCACCACCTACCAGAACCGTCTCCGCTACATGCCGCGGGTACAAGCCAACCTCGGCGCGGCCAAGCTGCATGGACGTCCTCTGATCGGCTTCGTGTGGGATGAACTCCTGATGCCGCTTGGCGGACCGAATCAGAACTTCACCATCGGCCAGAACCGCGCGACCGCCGGCATTGGTATTCCCCTATCGGCTCGCGTGCGGACAGAGGTGGGGTACATGAACCTGTACAATGCGTTCGCCGCGCGACGTGCGAACGAGGTGAATCACACGCTGTGGGTGTCGTGGCATTACACGGGATCTGTCAAGTAAGTCGCACGTGCACAGTTCCAGAAATTGATATGGCGCGGTCGGACTCTGTCTGGTCGCGCTAAGATTTTTTCGCACGGGGCTTCAGTGTAGACCGTGTCCTAAAGTCACTGTGAAGAAAGCCGATAATGCCTGTCGGTGCGATGTCGCACTTGTCCCACCTTCCCTCGAATGTCACGGCAATGTCGTTTTTCACATCGCGCCTCGAGCGCATGCTGCAGTTACTGGTCTTCCTTACAGTCGCGGCCTTTAGCACCGCCCTAGTCGCCGCCCTGCTGGAGGTGCGGGCGCTCGGACGGTCGTCGGCGCAGATGTATGACAAGATGACCGCGCCGCTGCATCAGCTGGGCGATCTCGAAGCGCAGTTCGTGCAGGTGCGTGTCTCGATTCGCGACGCGCTGCTGTCACGTACGCCTGCTGAAGAACAACAGCATCTGGCGCAGGTGCAGCGCCTGATTGCCGACGTGGGATCGCGCAGTCGCATGTTTGAAGAGCTCGCGCAGGGTGACGAGGAGCTGGCGCAGCTCGATGCCGAATACAATGCCAAACTCACGGCCTTCGTGGATGTCGGCACACGCGTGCTTGGCGCACAGGCGGAAGGCGATCGGGCCAAGGCACTCGACATCATGTTCAAGGAGTGCATTCCGGACGCCGCCGTACTGCGCGCGCATCTGCAGAAGATCCGCGCCGTGGTGCTGCGGCGCGCCGAGGGTCTCGAAACGCGCGTCAATGATGCCGTGGTAAGGGCGCAGCGCCTTATTGTATTGCTCGCGACGCTGGCGATTGGTTTTGCGCTTTGGTTTGGTCGTGCAATGGCCGTTCGCATCACCCGTGATGTGAACACGGTGCGGCGCGCGCTCGATGACGTGGCTGCCGGACGCCTGGACGGCACGGTGGCGGTATCGTCTCGCGACGAACTGGGACACATGGCCGACTCCCTGGGGAGCGTCATCGCGCAGGAGCGACAGGTGGTCGACGCCGCCGTACGTCTCGCCGATGGCGATTTCGACGCCACGGTGACCGTGCGTAGCGAACACGATGCGCTGGGACTTGCCGTGCAGCGGTTGCAGGGGCGGCTGCGTGAGGCGACGGCCGCCATCGAGGGGCAAGTGGAGCAGGCGCGGCAAGGGAAGCTGTCTGCCCGTGCTGACGTGACCGAGTTCCCGGGTGCCTTTGGTGACTTGTTGGCGCGCACCAACGACATGCTGATTGCGGTGGCGGCACCATCGCAGGAACTGGGGCGTCTGTTGGAGCAGGTTGCCACGCGCGATCTGGAAGTCCGTATGGACGGCAGCTATCAGGGAGACTTCGCGAGCAGTGCCTCGGCGTTCAACGATGCGATTGCCCACTTGGCGGCCGCGGTCGGTGACGTGCGCCGAATCGCGTTGGATGTGAATCAGTCGGCCGAGGTGATTGCGGGCAGTGCGAACGGCCTCTCCGACCGCGCGCAGACGCAGGCGGCGGCGGTGGCGTCGGTGGAGCAGGCGCTCGATGCGCTGCGTACCCTCGCGACGGCGACGGCGCGTCGTGCCGATGACGCGGCGACCTCAACGGGTGACGCGCAGCGCAAGGCCGAGCGTGGTCGCGACGTGGCGCAATCACTCGACCAGGCGATGCAACGCATCAAGCAGAGCAGCGACGACACGGCGCGTATCGTGAACTCCATCGATCAGATCGCGTTTCAGACCAACCTGCTCGCCCTCAACGCCGCCGTCGAGGCGGCGCGCGCCGGAGACGCCGGGCGTGGTTTTGCGGTGGTAGCCGAAGAGGTGCGAGCGCTGGCGTTGCGCAGCGCCGAAGCGGCGCGCAATACGGCTACGCTGATTTCGGCGCAGCGAGAACGGGCCGACGAGGGCGTCGCGCTGAACGTGACGATGCAGGAAGTCCTGCAGGAGATCCACAACGTGATGCAGGCCGTACGGGGTGGTATGGAAGCACTGCAGGCGGACACGGTGGAGGAGCACGAACGTCTCGACCGCATTGCCGATCGCGTGGTGGAGTTGAGCCGCGTCACGCACGAAGTGGCGGCGCAATCGGAGGAGAGTGCGGCGGGTGCGGTGGAGCTGCGTGATCAGGCCGAACGTCTCGCGAACGCGGTGCGTGGCTTCAAGACGAGGACACTGGAAACGCGCCCGGTGGTGAAGCCGATCCGTGCTGCCGGCGAACGTGCCGCCTGACGCCTCGGTGGCCTACAAAAGACCAAGGGGTCAGAGTCGTTGATTTCTCAACGACTCTGACCCCTTTTGGCGAAACGACTCTGACCCCTTTGGGGGGTTACTTCTCGGTCTCGAGCATCGCCTTGATCTGATCGCGCGCGTCCTGCAGGTGCGCACGCGTCGCACGGTCACCCGTGCGGCCGATGGCGCCGGAGAGCTCGCGGTCGAGCACGCGCATTTCGTCCTTGAGCAGCGGACGGAAGTCGCGCGTGTTCACGATACCACCGCCCAGCAGCTGCGCGATGAGCGCGTCCTGCGCGTTGGGCGCGGCGGGCTTGATCTTGCTGGCCATCGCTTCGAGGTACGTGGTCTGCAAACGACGACGATACGCGTCGACGGGTTGACCGGCGTAGATCTCCTTCCACAGGCCACGACGCAGATCGGTGAGCATTTCGCCGAGCGTGTAGACCGTGCTCTTGTTGGTGGCGAGGGCTTCGTACTCCACCATGCGCTGCAGCTTCTGGTTCGCCACCAGTGAGCTGAGCACACGACCCTGTGCACCGGTGATGCGGTTGATGTTGCCGTCGGACTCGAGCTTGCTGAGGATGTCGGTCTTGATCATCGCCGTGGGGGTGCTGAACACCGCCTCGTTGAGGAACGCGACCGCTTCCTTCTGACGCGCCTTCGGCACCGGCGTCCATACGGGACCGCCCTGGCTGATGGCCTTCTCCTGCTTGTTGCGACCACCGACGATCTTGGTCACGTGGTTCGCTTCGGTAGCCCACTGTCCCAGCACGGCGCCGTACGTTGCGCGCAGCAGCGAGTAGTCGGCGGTCTTGTCGATCGTCGACGCGGGGACCACGAGGTTCACGATGCGCTCGAGGTTCTTGAAGCCGAGGCGCGTGGAGCGCACGGCGTCGGCATCACCGATGGCTTCCGACTGCTCGCCCGGATCGGCACCGCCGGCTCCTCCATCGCTGGCAAAGCGGTACCACGGGATGCTGTCCTGCATGCGGGCCCACGCGTCGAGCGTGGCCTTTTCGTCGTCGGACGTCTTCGCACCCGGGATGGGCTTGTAGCCCCACATCACGGCGTACTTGTCGTACGGACCGACCTTGGGCACGAGATCGCCGAGGGCGATGCCATCTTCGGGCTGCGCGATGTAATTGAAGCGCGCGTAGTCCATGATCGACGGCGAGTGTCCCATCTTCGCCACCCACGTCTTGCTCCGAATGGAGTCGACGGGGTACATCGAGCTACCCTTGAAGTTGTGCGGGAAGCCGAGGGTGTGTCCCACTTCGTGCGCGACGACGAACTGCACGAGGCGCCCCATGAGTGAATCGGGGAAGGGGAACGTCTGCGCACGCTTGTCGAGGTGACCGACCTGCGTGAAGTACCAGTTGCGCTGCAGATCCATGATGTTGTGATACATCTGCACGTCGGCGTCGATGATTTCGCCGGTGCGCGGATCGGTGGTGCTGGGGCCGACGGCGTTGGCCACCGGCGACGGGAGCCAGCGCACCATGGCGACGCTCGCGTCTTCACCCGAGAAGTCGGGATCGTTGGGCGCGTCGGCCGACACGATGCCCTTGGCAAAGCCGGCCTGCTCGAACGCGGGCTGCCACTCTTCGATGCCCGCCTTCACCCACTTCACGAGCCACTTGGGCGTGGCCGGGTCGACGTAGTACGTAATGGGCTTCTTGGGCGCGCAGAGATTGCCGACCTTCTGGTCGGAGCACTCGAGGCGCCAGCGCGCGATGTAGCGGCGCGGCAGCACGCGCTGCTCGGTCGAGCCGAAGTCCGTCTTGGATTCGCCGAAGTAGCCGACACGCGCGTCGAGCAGCCGTGGCATCATGGGTTCGTCGGGGAGGCGCACGATGGAGAAGGCGTACGCTTCGGTGGTGGCCTGCGCGGCGCCGCCAAAGCCCGGAATGGGCAATCCCGGGATGCCGCCCGCGCCGCCAACGGGCGTGAACGTCTGCACCGCGGTCACGTTCACGTTGCGCGAGAACGCCGAGAACTTCTCGATGTACGAACGCGACGCGTCGACGGTGGCGCGACGGCCGTTGGCGGTGAACTCCTGAATGCCGCCGGTGAACATGCGCGTCACTTCGATGACGGCGGCGCTGTCCTTGCCGTACGCTTCGACATTGATGGCCGCGATGATCGGATAGAACTCGATCAGCGACATGGCGCGACGCGTCTGCTGCAGGCTATCGGTCGCGATGCTGTTGTAGTTCACAT
Organism: bacterium; assembly: GCA_027484025.1. Classification (GTDB taxonomy): domain Bacteria; phylum Gemmatimonadota; class Gemmatimonadetes; order Gemmatimonadales; family Gemmatimonadaceae; genus Gemmatimonas. Next base: position 1,140 of record JAIXTI010000092.1, on the reverse strand, counting down.
CGCGCACGAGAATGCGATTTTCGCGACGCTCGAAGCGGATGAGACGATCGGTGCCGAGCGTGCCGTTGATGCCGATTCCCGCGGGCGTGCCGGCGAGCACGCTGGTGATGACGAAATCCTTGCCGATCTGCGACGTGGGGATTTCGAAGAACAGACGCGATCCCACCTGATGCACGTCGAACACACCCTTCTTGCTCTTGGCGCGCGGCGTGATGACCTGCGCGTACGGGCGCGGGTTGGGCTCACCCTGCTGCCCGAGGGCACCAGCGAGGCCGGCGAGATTGGGGAGTCCACCGGCTGGCGGCTGACCCGGAGCACCCGGGGTGGGCTGACCGGGGGTCGGCGTACCGGGGGTGGGCTGGCCGGGAGTCGGAGCATTGCCCGGGCGGGCGCCGGCGTTGGCGGCGGGGCGATTGGCAGGCGTCGGTGCTGTGGCCGGCTTTTTGGGCTGGCAGGCAGCGAACGCGAGCCCAGCCACCGCGAGCGGCATGGAGCGAAAGCGCATTGGACCTGACGAAAGGGAGGGATGAACGCCCGCTCACTTGGCGGGACCCTTGAGTCTAGAGCACGGCTTCTCCTTCTGGTACTGCGGTGACCTGCTGAACTGCGGTTCGGGTTGGAACTGCCACCGCGGTTTCTGGACTGCTACTGCGGTTCTGGACTGCCCCTGCGGTTTGGGAGTACTGCGGTTGGGGTTCCTGTGGAAAGTCGCCCCACCGGCGTTGCCGGAGGGGCGACTCTCTGGTGGTTGGGGACTTCAACAGCGGTTGTTGTGGAGTCAACCACCAGAAAAGCGCCCCCTCGGCGAAGCCGAGGGGGCGCTTTCCTTCGTGACCCGAACTGCAGTGTTCCTCAACCGCAGTGGCTGTCCAGAACCGCAGTGGCGGTCCAGCAACCGCGGTGGCGGTTCCAACCCGAACCGCCGTTAAGCAGTCGTCCGCAGTTTACGGCGCGATCTCGAGCACGACGAAGGAATACGCCAGCGACGTTTCGCCGGCGGTGTACACCACCCGAACGCGGCCCGGGGCGCTGATCGGCGAGAACGGGAGGCGCACGGCGCCGGTTTCGTCGGCCTGCAGCGTCAGCGTCGACGACGGCTCTTCGGCGTCGCCCTCATAGATCGCGACCGTCACGTTGGTG
>JAIXTI010000272.1 GCA_027484025.1 bacterium | reverse complement strand
GAAGGGCTTGACGATGTAATTGTTGACACCCGCTTCCATGGCGGTGAGGATGTCTTCTTTTACGGAACGCGCCGTGACCATGAGTACGGGCACGTGTTTACCATCATCACGGGAACGAAGCACCTTCGTGAATTCGGTGCCCGTCATGTTCGGCATGTTCCAGTCGGTAATGACGAACTTCACCGAGCTGTCGAACTTCGCCAACGCCTCCTGACCGTCGCCGGCTTCGACGGTGTCATTGAAGCCGATGCGCTGCAGCGAGTTGATGACGATGCGACGCATGGTCGCGGAGTCGTCGACTACGAGAAACTTCATACGGCCAATCTCCTGACAAAGCCGGGGTGGAGAGCGCGCCGGTCGATCTGATTACAGATCGCCGCGCGTCAGAATGCGCCGGGCTACCTGATCCACAACGTCGAGAGAGTTGTAGGCGCCCGTAAGAACTTTCTGTCGGAGTTCGGCAACTCGCTCCGGATTCAGCGCATCGCGCTGATCGGCGTTGAGTCGACGAGCCTCGTCCGAGATCTGGACCGAGTCCGACTTGGCCGGCTTGGTAGCCGGAGACTGCGTGACTTCCTGGGCGGGACGCTGAATCGCCTGATTGCTGATAGGCGTCGGGCGCAGGCTGTCGCTGTAACCGTTGATTTTCATAAGGATCCTCCTCCTCACTTGGGACTATCGGCATCGAGGGGCCGTAACTTTACCTCTCGATAGTTTCCTGTTTACGGAATGCGACGTCCCTGTCGCCCGATTCGGCCTGGTGGGCCTTATTCGGCTCCAATCCGCGGCGCACGCGCCGGGAATCGGATATCCAACGTTGGTGGGAGTACCGCGAGCTGAACCGCGGGGTCCTGCTGGTACTGCACCGCCGCCCCGCCGTGCCACGGGCCGGCCAGACGCGCCGTGGCCAGATGGGCGGCCCTCAACCGGAGAAGCTCCACTTCATCCACGGCCAGCCGAGCTTCCTGCTCGGCGGCGTGATCGAGCTCATCCAGCTTTTCCTGCAGGAGCTGGTCAAACCGCTCGGGAGTACCAGCCACAGGTCGACCCGTTACCGGAGACGGTCAACCAGGCGGGGACCGCCGGGCATGCCGTACGCCGTGCTGGCTGTGGATGCTCGCTGGACGGCGTCCAACTCCGCGCGGATTTCCTCGCTACGGCGAGCGACCTTGGCGGCGAGCTCCATCGTGATGCGATGCGACGTCGACACGGCCGAGCAGACTTCGGCTACCAGGGCATCCGCTTCGTCGACCACTCGTTCGGTTGCGGCAAAGAGCGCGCTGTCCGCGGTGGGTCGGTGAAGCCGGAGCACCAGCAACTGCTCGGCGAGATCCTGCAGCATCGTCTCGCGCTGTTCGAGCAAGGCAAACAACCGATGGTCATCAGCGGCCGCATCGACTTCCACATCGGCTTCCCGTGCCAAGGCATCGGCATGGGCACAGATCGAGAGCGCCGCCCGGGCAGCCTTGACTCGGCTGGAGGAGGAGATGAGCGGCGACGGGGAGGCGCGCATGGAAATGAAGGGCGACGGCGAGGTGGGGCGGCTCACGCCGACTTCCGGGACTTCTGTCCCGCCAGCTGCTGGGCCGCGCCCTGAAAACCATCACGGAGCTGCGACGCGATGTTCACCAGCTTGCGCATGGTAACGATATCCCCGCGCTGTCCGATGTCGACGAGCTGCAGCAGCATGAACTGGTAGAGGTCCGCCAGCTCGTGCGAAAGCTTGCCGCCCTGTTCGAAATCGAGCGTGGAGAGCAGCTCGGACACCAGGCCGCGCGCACGGCGCAGCGAGGTCACCCGCAGCTCGACGTCCCGTCGTTCCATCGCAATGCGCGCACGCTCGAGATTGACGACGAGTTGCTCGAAGACGATGCAGACGAGACGCTCGGGCGACGCCGCGTGTACTTCCATTTCGCGATACGACGACGTCTGGCTGGCGTAAGACATGATACGGGGGGGGGAGTTGGCGTGAGACGAACTGCGACGATCACACTTGTGAGTATCGGTCAGTTCTGGTTCTGCTGAAGTGAATTGAGCGTTCCCAGCAGACCGCTGCTCTGTGATTTGAGCCGCGCCAACGCTTCCTCCATACGAGTGTACTGCTGCACCAACTGCTCGCGGCGCAAATCGAGCCGGCTCTTGGCCGTCGTTTCCTTCTGCCGCAGTGAGACGGTGCTATTGTCGATACTGGTGATCTGCGACGAGATCGAGCCCGTGCTGAAGCGCGTGGCGTCATCAGTCGCATTGACGAATGCCGTGCCCACACCATCGAAGCCGAACAGTTTCTCGACTTCCTCGGGTTTGTCGGTCAGCGCCTTGTTGAACGTCTCTTTGTTCATCACCAGCATGCCGAACCGATCAAGGGCCAGCCCGGTTACCGCAAGCGATGAAAAGGTCTCGTTGCTGCTGACTTTCGTGCGCAGCGCAGCCGTGAACGTCTCTACGGTGCGACGCAGCGACGAGTTGGCGTAGAGCGCACTGTCGGGCTGACGCTGCTCGTCGAAGAACTTGCGGATGGCGTTGTAGGAATCCGCAAACGCCTGGACGGTGTCGGCAGCAGTCTTCTGATCGCGTTCTACCGTCACGTCGATGGCGGTCCCGGGCTCGGCGCTGGTCAGGTTGAGTGTGACCCCGCTGATGGCATCGGAAATGGCATTCGACGCACGGCGAATTTCGCGACCATCGACGCGCACGATCGCTTCCTTGCCTACTTGCAGTTCACGTGACCGGCCGGGCACCGACGTCTCGGTCGCGCCGAGGGTGCCAGTGGTGCCATCGGCCCTGGTAAACGACATCGAGAAGCTGAGTCGCGAGCTGCCACCGGTGTCATCGGTCAGGCGAATGCGCCCGTCGTCACCGAGTCCGGCGGTCGACGTGCGCGAACCACTCTTGAAGCCATTGGTCGCATCGTTGAATCGCGCGAGCAACGTCTGCACGGTATCGCCCGAACCTATCACGAGCCCCACCGTGACCGCCGTGCCATCACCGCGCGTACCGCGAATGTTGATCGCGTCGCCAACGGCAAGTCCTGACGCCGTGCCGCTCACGCCAAGCGCTGTGAGTAGCGTCCCGGCTTCGGCAGGAGCACCGTTGCCGTCGGTCAGCGCAGCCGACTGCACCGTCTGGCGGACCGTTCCGGTGCTGCCGGCGGCAAAGCCGAGGGTGTCGATGATGTCCTGCGAGTCCGCACTCCCACCTTCCGCGGAAACATTGCCCTCGACGAGCAAACGAAAGCGGGTCTCGCTGCCGAACTGTTCCGGCTCGACTGAGGCGGAACCGCCAGCCGCGTTGATCTTGGCCGCGATGGACGTCAGCGAATCGGTCGAGAGATCGGCGACGATGACTTTGTTTCCGACGCGAATGGACGCGGGCGACGGAAACACCGACAGCCCCATTGCCGCGGCCACCGATTGCGTGGCCGACGAGACGGGCTTCGAGCGCGTATCGATGAGTCCCAACTCACGCGCCATGCCGCCGGTACCATCACTGAGCGTGATGCCGGTGGAGGTATTGGTGGTGGAGGTGAGCACGAGGCGACCGGCGGTCCCGCCTTCGCTCACGATGCTCGCCGTTACCCCACTGGGTGTGGTACCCGTATTGGCGTCGTTGATTTTTCCCTGGATCGTGCGCAGCGTGTCGGTAGCGGCAACGGAGATTTCCTTGCCATTGATCGAGAACGTGCCGGTGAGGCCGCGGGCCGCACCGACATCGCTTACCGATCCACCCGCGAGCTTGGCCGCATCCGCCAGCTGCAGCACTTCCACGCGATACTTGCCCGGCACGGCCGTCGACGACGCCGCAGCGGAAAAGAGCGAACGCCCCGAGGTAGGACTCGTCGGCACGTTGGCGAGATACCCGCCAATGCCGCCGCGACGCACCGCGAGCGCATTCGTGTTCAGCGTGTTGACCAGCGTACGAAACTGATTCCACGCCTCTTTCTGTGCCGATCGCTTGGCGATCTGATCAGAGATGGGCGTGACGGTACGAGCTTCCATGGCCTTGATCGTCGCGTCGACGACCTCGCCCCATTGGATGTTCGAACTCAGCCCGCTGATGTTGAGACTCGTTGCCATATATCCCTCACTGCCCTAGTGCTTAAGGCTACACCCCGGGGCCGGCTAATTGCCGACCCCGGGGCTGCTCACCTCACGTGTGAACCGACCGCTTATCGCAGGAGCGACAAGACGCCCTGTGATCCCTGATTCGCCTGCGAGAGCATGGCCTGCGCCGCCTGCGAGAGGATGTTGTTCTTGGTGAAGTTCGCCATTTCCTCGGCCATATCGACGTCGCGGATGGTGGATTCCGCGGCGCGAAGGTTCACGACCGTCGACTTGAGATTCTGCGTCGTGTAGTCGAGCACGTTCTGGCCGGCACCGATGTTCGCGAGCACCGAGTTGATCGCATCCATCGCGTCATCGATGTCCGCGAGAGTAGCCGTACCAGCCATCGACACGTCGCTCACCGTGAGCGAAGCACCCACCGTGACCGTTCCGTTGGTGGACGTCTCGGCAACCTGGAACGTCAGATCACCGAAGACCGACGTACCCTGGAAGGTGGTGACGTTGGCGATACGCGCGACTTCGGTCGAAAGCTTCTCGATTTCGTTCTCGATCGTTTCCGTGGTCGCGCTGCTGCTCGTGCCGTTCAACTTCTGCGTGACGAGTTCCTTCTGACGCTCGAGAATGCGCTGGATGGTCTGAGCTGCACCTTCCGCGATCTGAAGCATCGCGTTACCCTGCTCGGCATTGGCGGACGCCTGGTTCAGCGACCGGCTCTGCGTGCGCAGCTTGTTGGCAATCGCCAAGCCGGCCGCGTCGTCAGCCGCGCGGCTGATACGGAGGCCCGAGCTCAACTTGCGCATGCTGCCTTCCGTGTTCATCTGATTGACAAAGATGTTACGGGAAGCGTTAAGCGCGCCAACGTTGGTGTTAATACGCATGGTACAATCCTCCTTGATATGAAAACCGAGGCATCCGTGCCTCACCGAGATCCGACGACCGGATCATGGTCTGGGGAGGAGTGTCGTCGATGACCCGAAAATCTTGAGTGCAGGGTTGCTACGACTCGCATTTCTGGCCATTCCTCTCACGTAGCTGGCACATCTCTCACACCACAGCCGCGTTCTGTCACATATTGGGCCTATGGCACCGACCTTGACCGAGTCCGAGATCGTAGCGTGCCTGACCGACGGACAGCGCGCCCTTGAAGAGGGGCGACACCGTGCGGCCGCGCTCGCGTTCGCCAGGGCGCGCGACGCAACCCCCGGGGTCACCGCGATCGCGATGATGGCCGCCAACGCGTGGCGCATGGCCGAGCGTGTGCTCGAGGAACGGGAGGCGTTATTGATCGCGCTCGGCATGGCGGATCGGACCGACGTGGCGTCACTCTACGAACTGGGGACAGCACTGATCCGTGTGGGTGCTCCGGTGGAGGCCCGGGCGTGTTTCGAGGTGGCCGTGCAGCACCATCCGCAGGACGCCGCCGCCTGGAGTGCGCTCGCCAGCGCGACGCGCGCCGCCGGTGACCCGACGGCAGCGTGGACGTGTGTTCAGCGGGCGCTCACGCTGCGCCCACACGAGCCGTCGATCTTGCTCACCGCCGGTCAGGTACGCCACGCCCTCGGCGACCTGAACGGTGCAGCGGACTGGCTGAATCGCGCAGCGGCAGAGCGGCCCGGACATGCGACTACGGAACTCCAGCGCGCGTTCACGTCGCTTCTCCGCGGCGCCAATGCCGATGGGTGGGAATGGTTCGAAGCGCGTCGCCGGCCCGCCTTGCCCACGGGAACACGCGAATGGCGGGGCGAGCCGCTGGCGGGCGACAGCATTCTGGTGCTGGGGGAGCAAGGCATCGGGGACCAGTTCCATTTCGCGCGATTCATTCGCCGACTTCACGCGCTCGGTGCGTCGCGCGTCGTGTTGACCTGTCACCGTTCGACCGTCGCGCTCTTTGTGGCGAGCGGCTTTGACGCGGTTGCCATGGACGACACGCCACCGCCGACAACGTGGGCGGTCCCGCTGCTGTCACTTCCGCACCGGCTTCGTGTCGGCGCCGACGTTGCGGCAGAAACGGTGCCGTACCTCCGGGCTCCCCACGCACCCGCGTCACTGCCGCCCTCCTCCGCTTCTCGCAAGCGCCTCGGTTTGGTGTGGAAGGGCAATCCTGAGTTTGCCGCCACCGTCTTGCGGGATCTCGACGACGGGCTCCTCACGTCGCTGATCGATTTCCCTGACGTCGACTGGGTGTCGCTGCAATACGGACAGGAGATCCCACCGGCATGCGCGTCGGCGATCGCTCCAATGCCTCCCGTACGGGACTGGGAGGAAACGGCTGGCCTGCTCTCGCAGCTGGACGGGGTGGTCACCGTCGATACCAGCATGGCCCATCTCGCCGGTGCCATGGGCCTCCCAGCGTGGATCTTGGTACCCCACGCGCCCGATTGGCGATGGGGGCTTAACCACGAGACGACCCCCTGGTACCCCAGCGTGCAGCTCGTACGCCAGCCTGCCCCGCGTGATTGGCACGGCGCGATTCAGCGCCTCCGGGCCATGCTGCAATCGGTCGACCCTCGGCGCGCGCCGTAGTCGAATAGGCAACGGCATGCGGCAGAAGTTGCCGCCGCGGCACAGCCGTCCATCGCGTGCCGCGACTACTGCTCTCGTAAAACATTGAATTGTATACGCTTACCTTCGGCACAGATTATGCTTTACTGTCGGTGATTTCGCCTCACGTCGTCGAGTCTTCGCTCGGTCGATTGGCTTCCACCGACACCTGTACGCCATACCATGAAGCATGGCATGCCAAAATCACGCCCCTCGCACCGACCGATGCCCCCTGTGGGGTCCAGTCGGGCCGGCGGTCAAGCAGCAGGCGGCGCGAGCACTGCGGCATGGATGCTGGAGTACCAGAAGGCGCGGGAGTTCTTCAAGAAAGGCGACCTGACGCGTGCGCTTCCGCTGTTCCAGCGGGTTGTCGACGCGGTCCCGGAGCTCCACGATCCGCGTCGCGACCTGGCGAGCACCTTCTACAGACTCGGTCGGCTGACTGACGCCCTCCGAGAGTACAACGAGGTGGCGCGCCGCTTTCCCGACCAGAGTGAAGCGGCAAACAATGTGGCGGGCGTGCTTTCGGTCATGGGACACCAAGCGCTCGCGTTTCAGTCGGTAGAGCGGGCGCTGGCGCTCGATCCGGGCAACACGGCCGCGATGAACAACCTCGCCGAGATCCTCAAGCACGTGGGAGACTGGCAAGGCTCTCGCGACGTGTACGCCGCCGCGCTCGAGCTCGCGCCCGACAACCCCAAGCTTCGCCTGCAGTACGGCATGGCGCTGGTGCTGCTCGATGACTGGCTGGCCGGATGGCCCGCGATGGAAGCGCGAGAAGCGGTCCTCGGGACGGCCGTGCTGTTCAAGGAACAGTCGAAACGCCCGCGCTGGACGGGCGCTGAACCACTCGACGGCAAACAGCTGCTCATTCAACACGAGCAGGGGCTGGGCGATGCCATCATGGGGGTCCGCTTTGCCAAAGCGCTCGCCGCACGCGGGGCCATCGTGCATCTGCGGTGCCCCCAACCGCTGGTGGAGTTTCTCAGCGGCGCCGAGGGGCTGGGCTCGTGCACCGCTGTCGGCTCCCCCATGCCTCAGCACGACTTTCACATTCCGCTGATGTCGTTGATGGCGGCTCTCGCGGTGACGACGACGAATCTCGACGGGTCGCCGTATTTGGCCCCTACCGACCCATGCCCACCGCACCTCGAATCGTTGCTGCCTCGCGACGGAACGCCGACGGTGGCGCTGACGTGGGCTGGCAACCCCAAACACATCAACGACCATCGACGCTCGATGAAGGGCGAGCTGCTCGCCCCGTTACTGAGCACCCCAGGCGTCCGATTCGTGGCCATGCAGAAAGACCCGTCCATGGAGGACGTGCTGCCGGAGCCGCTGCGAGAACGGCTCGTGGATGTAGGGGCCCACTGTCGAACATTCACCGAGTCGGCCCATGCCCTACGCCGCGTGGACCTCGTGATCACCGTCGACACCGCGGTGGCGCATCTCGCCGGGGCCATTGGCACGCCGACACTGCTGTGCCTCCCGTTTGCGCCGGACTATCGGTGGGGTGCCACTGGCACTCGCACGCCGTGGTACACGAGCCTGACGGTGCTGCGCCAGCGGGAGGCCATGCAGTGGGAGTCGGTCATCGCAGAGGCAATCCACCACATTTCACCCGCACTGCACTCGAATGCTCGCGTCCATCTCATCTCTTGATCTGCTGCACGACCTCGTGCACGCCGTCGTGCGGGACGATGCCCGTGACGGCGATGCGTTCCTCGTCGCTGGGGAGATGGACGCAGGTCTTGTCCGCGACGCGGCAATGGCGCGCGGGCTCCACATCACGCTGTGCTCACCCTCGCTGCTCCCAGGTACCGGCGCCCTCTTCGCCTTCGTCGATTCGTCTCCTGCGGCCGATATCGCGCCGGCGATCCAGAACGCCGCAGCAGCGGACCGCCTCGCCTTGGTGGCGTGGCCGCGCCGTTCTGGCGACGACGAGGCGTCCGCAGCAATTGCCCGAGCGCTCGGCTTGGTTCCGCTTGTCGCGGCTCGCGACAACGACGGAGTTCATCTCGATCATCCGACGACGCACCCGGAAAGCCCCCTGCACGTGGCCGTGCGGCCAGCGCTGCTCGGTCACGGGCAATCCTCTGCGCCCGTCGAAGATGCGCCGGCGGATGCTTGGCGCGGAGCGGCGCAGGCGTACCTGGCCCTGGGTTTGTACGGTGCGGCACGCGTTGCGGCGCGGCGCGCTGGCGCAGCGGGGGATTCGACAACGCAACACGCCAATCGCCTCGCCGATATCGATACCGCGTTGGCGAGCGCACTCGCGACGAGCGCGGCGCCGTTGCTGCCGGTGCTCTCCGGCGGATTGGGGCACAAGGTGATTCCCCTGCTCCGCGCTGAGGGAACCGCCCGTGAAGCGGCCACTTTTGGCCGCTACCTCGACGATGAAGTCCTTGGGAACGGTGTGGAGGTCATTGCTCGCCACTTTCTCCGGATGGCCATGGGCGACAAGGCTGCGCTCCTCGACCTCGCCCCCGACCACGGACACCTGGCGGTCGCTCTCGCGGACGCGGTGGGGATGTGGCGGGTCGTCATCGCCGGGGGCGCGGGACACCACGCGCTGCGTCGGTCACTCGCTCCGCTGCCCAACGCCCTGCGCCCGGCCGTGCACGCCACGACCGAGGACGCGGTTCTCGCCGCCATCGAGAGCGGTGCGCCGTCGATTGTCGTGCATGCAACCCGCGGCTCCGTCGATGACGGAAGTTTCGTTTCGGCTGTGCGCAGCCTGCGAGCTCAACGAATGCAGCACCGCGTCGTGTTCTCCGGGATCACCGGCATTTGCACCACCGTCGATGTCGATGTGCAGCGCATCGCGGCAGAGTGTCAGGCGCTTGGCATCCCCCTTCACGGGCTCACTCTGCAGAGAGACGGAAAGTTCGGCGTGGCACCACTCGCGGAGGTGCCGCGTCCGCACCTGTTGGTCTCATGCTGAGCCTCGCCCAAACCCTCGAGGATCAGCGCGATCTGGAGCGACTGTGTGCGGAGCGCGAGCGTCCGAGAGGAGAAACGCTCGATCAGAACGCCTTGTACGGCCACGGCCGCATCTTGAAGATGGCCGCCGGGCTCCCGCTGGACCGTCCAGTCTGGGCGGTGATCCCACACGGCGTGTCACTCGGTACGGCAAGCAGCTGGGACGTCGGGGCTCCGGTTCCTACGGCGTACTCATTCATGCGGGACAAAGATGACGCGCTTTCACAGCAGGGACGGCGCGCGCTTATTCGTGGTGCGGCGCCGTGGGTGCATCTTGACGAGATGATCGGCGCGCCGCCGCCGGGCGGGCGCGGTACGCTGTTCTTCCCTGCGCACACTATCAAGGGCATCGACTACGACGTCGAGTACGACGCGGTTGCCGACGCTCTGGTCGCGCTCCCCGCCGCACTGCAGCCCGTCCGGGTCTGCGTGTATTGGGCCGACTTTCTCAAAGGACAGCATCGCCCGTTCGTGGAACGGGGACTCGAAGTGGTGTCCGCTGGCCACAACATGGATCCGCTTTTCCCGTGGCGGTTGCGGCACTTGCTGTCCCAGCACGCGGTGGCTGCGAGCAACACCTTCGCGACGCATACCGTCTATGCCCTCCATGCTGGACTGCATTGGCTACACGTCTCTACTGGCCCCATCCGTCATCGCGCGGAGCCCGGGCGTGAGGCGGACTACAAGCCATCAAGCCCTGATTTCGTGTCGGTGCTGGAATCGTTGCTCGATGTGGGTGCACCAGTGCGCCCCGCCGCGGCGGTACAGCTTGCGGATGACCTGCTCGGGGTGCAGCGACAACTTGCACCGCACGCGCTAGCCCACGCACTCGTGTCCGCCGAACGTCGGCATCGATTATCGCGCGCTGCATAGCGCGCGACGTAGCGCGTGGCGCTTAGCGGCGCATCGTATCCGCGAGCCGGGACGCGACGACGCCATGCTCGGGGCGCAGCAACGGGATTCCCCGCATGACAGGATACGCGATCCCCACGTCCGCAGCCAGGAACAGGTCACCCTCGGGTGTCAACGGCGCATGCGTGAGTGGACAGCGCCAGGCCAGCTGGTCCGTCGCCGGCGACTGGGCGTCCTTCTCGAGCACCAACACACCTGACGGGTTGAGCGGATTCCCGGTATACGGCAGCAGTCGATAATCGACCACACGCGCTCCGAGCGACTCGGCGGCGTCGCGCAGTCCGCGTACGTACCCATGCGAGCGCATGCGTGCCTGCGCGTCTGGCCCGGCGAGTTCGTAGAGCGGTTCGACCAAGACCACGGCACGGCGAGCCACACGAAGACACTCGCCGACCGCCTCAAGCTCTCGTCCGCCATTCGGCTCGAGCGAGTGCGAACTGTAGACAACGTCTACTGCGCCGTCCGCCAGCGGAATGGCAAACAGGTCGCCCACAAACGTTTCGGCGGCGACGTGGCGCTCGGCCAGCCATCCGCGTGCCGCGTCGATGCGCGACCAGCTCACGTCGAAGCCACCAGCCCAGCGGAGCGTCACTCCGAGCTGCTCAACAACCCCGGCGAGCGTCGTCGCCTCTCCCACGCCTACTTCCAGAATCGACGAGGGTGAGTGGGTGACCAGCGGACGCAGCAGGTCCGCGAGTTGAGAGCACCATGTCTCCGTGCGACCGGGCTGTGCGCGGGCGCTGTCGACGTAGGTTCCGGCCTGCAGGTCGTAGGCGACGAGCACGGCCATCGGGAGGTTTGCATCAGCGCCGAGCAAGGCGCGCGCCGCCTCCATCGCGTTGCCGCCATTGCGGTAGGCCTCGCGCATCGCGCGGACGACAGGACCGAAGGCGAGAGCGGCGGAGTTGGAGCTCATGAGGAAGGATGGAGTGAGAGAAGGGACGCCCGCTGCCCGGCAGCATGGGCAAGTATCAGCGCGGCTACGCGCTCAGCACCGCGACCGTCAATGGCCGCGTGGGCGCGAACGGCGAGGGCATGCAGATGGTCGACGTCGCGCACCACCGTCCGTAATCGCGTAGCAGCTTCAGGTGCACCACCCAGGGTGACCGCCATACCCGCCGCCGCCATCGCTGCGGCGTACGGAGCGAGATACGACCACTCGATCAGCGCGACCGGTCGACCGATGCACGCGGCCTCATAGGCCGTAAGCCCGGGGAAGGTCACCACGAGGTCATGCGCGAACAAGAGTCCTGGCAGATCGGGGGTTGGCGGCGTGATGCGTAGTCGTGGCAGGGCGGGCACTGTGCCCACCACATCGTCGCGGACGACCAGCGTGACATCAAACGGCAATGGTCCGCCCTGAGCAAGCGCGGCCGCGAAGATGCCGCTACACCCACCAGGATCGGCAGCCCCGAGTGACACGAGGACCCGACCGACGGGTGCGTGCGACAGTGGAGCGCCGCGATGTTGAACGACCTCCGGGCGCACGATATGCCACGCCGGCCCGACCCGTACCACCGGCGCGAGTACCTCAAGGTTCGGAGGCGCCGCATCGCCGTTGATGAACAGATCCACCGGCAACCGATCCGCGCCATCGTCGCAGAGGTGGGCAATCGTCTGGACGCCATGCGCTCGCCACGCTGCGACGTGGGCGGGGCGCACGTTCGGTCGATCACTCACGATCACTCGCGCGCCGCCGTCCCCGGCGAAGGGCCACCAGTGCTCGGGTCGTGAAGCGTCGACTTCGGTCGCCTGCTGCACCAACAGACCATCCCACTCGAACAACGCGAGTGCGCTCGCTGGTGCATCGGCGACGATCCCCACGCGCGCGCCCGCATCGCGCAGCGCAAACGCGAGAGAGCGGCACCGACTGAGATGGCCGATGCCGATACCGGGCCCACCCGCCGTCCAGAGCGCGACCGCCGCAGTCACCCGAGGCGATCCCAGGTCAGAACGGTACCCGCGGGCGTGGCCTCACGGACCCGGCGACCGATCACCTTGTCTTCGTCAATTGGCGCGATTCCCCAACCCGGGCGCAGGGCGACGAGATCGTCGGCGGTGACGATGGTCCCGGCAGCGAGGGGATGACGAACCACCAGCGACCGCACCGACGTATGGCGCTCGTGCGCCTCGCAGGGCGCGATACCGATAGTCCCGTCGCCACGCATGGCATGGGCCTCTCGCACAGACGTGACGAGGCGGTGCAACTCGTCGGGATCGGCGCTGAACCAATGATCAGGGCCCGTATCGTCCGTATCGAGCGTGACGTGCTTTTCGATGACCTCGGCCCCAAGTGCCACCGCAGCCACGGCAGCTACTGTTCCGACACTATGGTCCGACAGCCCCACGACAACATCGGGATAGAGCGATGCCAGTGTGCTGATGGCCCGCAGATTCATCTCCTCCGATGGGGCCGGATACTGGGCCAAGCAATGCAGCAGGGCGATGTCTCGCGCACCACCAGCCCGGAGGGCCTGCATGGCGGCATCGAGTTCACCAAGCGTGGATTTCCCGCGCGAAAAGATCACCGGCAATCCGGAGGCACCGGCCGCGCGCAGGAGCGCGGGCCAGTTCACGTCCGACGACGCAATCTTGAGGGCCGGGACACCGAGCCCCACGAGAAACTCGAGCGCATCGAGACTGAACGGCGTCGAGAACGCGAGCATGCCGCGTTCCTTGGCGTGCGCGAACAACTCGGCGTGAGCGGACCGGGGAAGTGCGAGCCGATCGAACATGGGACCGACGGCTTCGGCGACCTCGTGTCCGGCCCGCCCCCAGCGGATCATGCGGTCGCCGTCAGCGAGCAATTCTGCCGCGGTGTATGTCTGGAATTTTACGGCCTCGGCGCCGGCGTCTGCACATGCGTCCACGAGGCGGTGCGCCTTGGCAACGTCGCCGTCGTGGTTGGCACCAATCTCCGCAATCACGAAGGGTGGCGCACCACCGCCCACCTGACGCGACCCTATGCGGAATGTCGTACGCGGCGATGCGATCATATCCGCTCGCAGCGAAAAATGTTCCAGACGTGATGTTCGCGATGCGACGGGTCGGCGGCGCGATGTTTCCACCACTCGTATCGCTCCGCGACATCGACGCGCCACCCGTTCGATTCGAGGATCTCGCGAGATTCGGCTTCGGTACAGAAGCCGTACGTCATCCCGGCGTACGGACCAGCGCGTTCATCGAGGAGCCACGTACCAGGCTCCAACGCTTCGCCCAGTCCGAAGAACCAATTCTCAGGCGGGCGTGCATTGACGAGCAACCGGGCCCCGGGGCGCGCCATGGCATGCAGCGCCGCGAAGTGTGCGTGCATGTCGGCGCGTCGCGCCAGGAAACTCGTTCCCCAGTCCACGATGGTACCGAAGGTGCCGTTCGGCCACGGGCGGTCCAGCGGTGTCGCCAGTCGCAGGTCGAGGTGGTCGGCAGCACCGGCCAGCATCGCTTCGGCGGTCGCCTTGGCGTCTTCGCTTATCTCCAACCCGCAGGATGGGAGGTGCCCGAAGCGCAGCAGTGCCGCCAGGTGACGCCCGGAACCGAAGCCGACGTCAAGCGCGGCGCCATTCGGATGTCCTGCCGCGCGATTCGCGGCCAGAAAACGAACGACGTGCTCGTCAGGGTACTCCAGCGCATGCAGAGACAGGGCGTCTCCCCACAGCCGTGCTGTCTCGGCGAGGTGCTGCGTATCAGTGGACGACATCGATGGGTTCCTCTAGTCGAATGGAATAGCTCGCGACCGCCACGCGGGCGGCCATATTGGCGTCGTGAGGGGTGGGACCGACGGTGATGACCACACCGCGCGCGAGCACATCGCTGGCCTGACGCACAGGTGCGAGTCGATCGCCCACGCGGCACCACACCGCCGCGTGAACGACGCCGGGCATGGCCTCGAGACGGGTCACGTCGGGTACTGCAGCGACGAGGCCATCGCGCGCCTCGAGAAAGCGCAGTGCTCCCGCGCGTTGAGGCCGCGGCACCGCCTGAGGCGCCTCGCCCAACATCAGGAGCACGCCCCAGGCCATCCAGTCGACATCACACAGCGCGGGCACGAGCCGCTCAGCCAGCAGCAGCCCAGCCGGACGCGGGGCCATTTCGACCACGACGGGACCGCCTGCGGTCATGATCACATCGGCGTGCAGCATCGCGTCGCTCAGCCCGACGGCTGTCGACGCCGCTTGCAGGACCGCCTCAATTGGCGCGGGGTCGTGGACGCTGGGCGCGGTGTATGCCAGCACCTGACGGTGCGGGGGGGGCGTGAGTTCCTTGTCACGCACGAGGACTACGTGGAGCACGCCATTTCGCACGACCGCATCCACACCGACTTCCGGTCCTTGAAGCGCCGTCTCCACCAACGTCGTCTCCGGCTCGACCTCGAGGTGTGCCGAGATGGCCTTCTCCACGTCGTCGCCGGGCTCCACCAGCACCACGCCACGGCTGCCCGAGCCTCGCGCAGGCTTGAGAACGCACGGCAGTCCCACTTCGTCCACGGCGCGAACGATCGCCTCCCGTCCCGACGCCACCCGCTGTTCGGCACGGGGTAAGTCGGCCGCCGCGAGGGCGGCATGGAAGCGCACCTTGTCGGCGCAGCACATGGCGGAATCGGCAGACGGCCCGCGCATCCCGAGCGCGTCGTTGACGGCGCCGATCGTCCCCAGAATGCGACCGACAGGCGCCGGCGCGACTGCGCGCACAGGCCACGGTCGCAGAGCATTGAGGACCGCACGCGGGTCTCTGAGGTCCACGACCACGGCCGCATCAGCGATGGAGAGGCCCGGGGCTGTCGGATCGCCGTCGAGCGCGACCACGCGGCAGCCTGCGCGCTGGGCGGCGCGGATAGCCCCTTCCTGCTCGCGTCCCGCCCCAATGGCGGCGACCCAGCGGGGCTGGCTCATGTGCGCGCTCCCTCGTCGTCGCCCGACCAATGCTTTGGCTCGGTCCGCTCGAGGAACAGTCTCTCAGCGCGGGCCCAATCGTCCGGCGTATCGATGTCCTGCAAGCGGTCCGCCGGCAGCACGAGCGCGCGTGTCGCACCGGTGTAGATCGATCGCCCGTCACGCCAGGCCTCAGCGGTCCCCCAGTAGAATGCGCCCGCGTCGTATACCGCAGGCTCCAGATCTTGTGTGCGCACGTCGCGATACTCAGGCCAGCGCATCTCGATGCGGCCGTCTGCTCGCGTGCGGAACGCCCGTTCCACCGGATGCGAGTAGGCCTGCGCCGAGAGGACGTACTCAGTCCCAGCCTCGCGGAGGAGCGAGAGTCCGGCGCGCAGATCACCAGGCGTGAGTAGTACCGCCGTGGGATACACGGCACACGCTGCGTCGAACGACCAGCCCAGCGCGTCGATGGCCTGGACGGCGTGCGTGATGACGGGCGTGGTCCCCGTGTGATCGTCGGCGAGGTGTGCGGGACGCGTAAACGGAACCAGCGCCCCGGCCGCGCGCGACACTTCCGCGATCTCGGGGTCATCGGTCGAAACGATCACATCCTCGAACAGTGCCGACTCGCGCAGCATAGCGATGGTGCGCGCGATAATCGGGACGCCGAACATCGGACGCACGTTTTTCCGAGGGATCCGCTTGCTGCCGCCGCGGGCCGGAATGATGGCAACGCAACGCACCGCTTCAGCGCTGCCAGAAACGGAGGGGCACCGAGCAGGACAGCATGGCCGTGAGCTCCTTCACTCCGGCATCACGCATGGATCGCCACCTCCGAAAGTACGGCATCGATCACGCGATCTTGCGCGTCGTGGCCGAGTCCATGCCACATGGGCAACGACAGCAGTCCGTCATACGCGTGTTCCGCGACCGGACAGAGCCCCGGCCGATACCCGAGTTCCTGCCAATAGGTGTGCAAGTACACTGGGCGATAGTGCACGTTGGCATAGATGCCAGCAGCGCGCAGCGACGCGAAGGCCGCAGCGCGCGCCGCCGCCGGTGCATCGCCCGCCAAGCGGATGGGATACAGGTGCCACGCGTGCGTCCGATCGTCGGGGACGCGCTGCCGCACGAGGGCGGGCGCGTCGGCGAAAGCCGCATCGTAGCGCGCAGCAATGCCTTCACGGTGCGCCAGCCATCCGGGAAGCTTTGTGAGCTGGCTGATGCCCAGTACGCACTGCAGGTCGCTCAGGCGGTAGTTCCAGCCGAGCGTCACCATGTCGTACTCCCACGTACCGAGTGCTGCGCGCTGACGCTGGTCGGTGGTGATGCCGTGATTGCGGAGCGTGCGGAGTCGCGTCGCGAGCGCCGCGTCAGATGTGGTCACCATCCCGCCCTCGGCGGTGGTGAGGTGCTTCACTGGATGGAAGCTGAACGTCGTGAGATCGGCAATCGCGCCAACTTTCTGTCCGCGATACGTCGCACCAGGCGCGTGACACCCGTCTTCGACCAACGCGAGCCCGTGCCGATCGGCGATAGCACGCAGCGGCCCAAGATCGGCTGGCAGCCCGGCGTAATCGACGGCCACGATCGCGCGCGTGCGCGATGTCACCAGCGACTCAACGTGCGCCACATCGATGGTGAGCGTGTCGGGACAGACGTCGGCAAAGACCACCGTCGCGCCGACATAGCGCGCGCAATTGGCGCTCGCCGCGAACGTGAGCGCGGGCACGATCACTTCGTCGCCGGGGCCGATATTCAAGGCCGCCATCGCCAAGTGCAGCGCAGCGGTCCCGTTCGCACAGGCGACTGCGTGCGGCGCGCCAATGAACGTGGCGAAGTCGCCTTCGAACCGCTCGACAGCCGGGCCGGTGGTCAGCCAATCGCCACGCAGCACCGCCACGACCGCGGCAATGTCGGCGTCATCGATTTCGTGCCGACCATACGGGATCCGTGCCTCAGGCATGCACGGGTACTCCCCCGAGAATCTGCTCGCGCAGTTCGTCGACGGTGAGGAAGTGCGGATTGTCTCCGCTGTTGTAGCTGAAACCGTACTCGCAGCGACGGCCGATGCTGCCGTTGCTTTCAATCCGGAAGCGATCTTCGTCCCACAGCGGGGTGCTCGGCAGGATGACGTAGTACCGGGCGAACTCCACACTCTGCAGCGCGTCGGTCGTCGTGATCATCTCTTCGTGGAGCTTCTCGCCGGGCCGAATCCCGACCACCTCAATGCGCGCGTCAGGCGCGATCGCCTTCGCGACGTCGAGAATCCGGTAGCTCGGGATCTTGGGGACGAAGATTTCTCCACCCCACGCCTTGGCCAGCGCGAGGAGTACGTACTCAACCCCCTGCTGGAGCGAGATGCTGAAGCGCGTCATCCGCTCGTCGGTCACGGGGATGACGCCGGCGTCGCGGCGCTCGAGAAAGAAGGGGATCACGGACCCCCGGCTTCCCATCACGTTGCCGTAGCGCACGACTGAGAAGCGGATGTCTCGACGCCCACGGTGGTTGTTGGCGGCGACGAACAGCTTGTCGGATACGAGCTTCGTGGCGCCGTACAGATTGCTCGGCGCTGCGGCCTTGTCCGTGCTCAGGGCGACCACGCGCCCGACGCCACATTCGAGCGCCGCGTCAATGACATTCTGCGCCCCGAGGACGTTCGTCTTCACCGCCTCGAAGGGGTTGTATTCCGCGGCCGGCACCTGCTTGAGCGCCGCGGCATGAACAACGACGTCAACGTCTTCCATGGCTTTTTTGAGGCGATCCGCGTCGCGCACGTCGCCAAGGAACCACCGCATCACATCCTTCCGTGAACGGAACGGTTCGCGCTGTTGCATCTCGTATTGCTTCAATTCATCGCGACTGAACACGATCACACGCCGCGGCTCCCAGCGCTCGAGAATCGTTCGGACGAAGAGATTGCCGAAGGACCCGGTGGCTCCGGTGACCAGAATACTCTTGCCGTTAAGCTGCGCGTCGGGCGCGAACAGGTCGATCAGACCTGAGACGGACGGGGGCGTGGGGCGGAAGATCATGGCACGGATGGGAAGCGGGAGATGCGGACTATCGGGAAGGGACGTAGCCTCTATCGTCCCTCCAATAAGCATTTTCCGTTCCACCGTGTAAGCTTATTTTCTACAACAACTTACACGATTTTCGTGCCCTCAACATGCCCGGCAAGCCCTGCCGCTCCGACGCCTGGGAGCGGAAGTGCCTGCCGTGTGACGGGGCGCGCGGATCAGCGCTTCGACGCCCGCAGCACGTGCCGCCGCGTCGTCTCGAGCGCCATCAACGCCACTTCGTTGGCCAGCGACGGCTCCACCGGCGCCTGCGGCTCCGCCCGCCGACGTCGCGCCGCCGAGAACGCTGCCTCGATCGCGGCCAATGTCCGCTGGGTGTCCATGACCGACACCACGTGGCGGCGGGCCGCTGCCGATGCCCCACGACGGGCCTTGGGATCCATCCACTGACGTAGCGCCGGCAGGTAGTCGTCCACCGTCCCCGGCTGGGGTGCGACGAGGCTACCGGTGCCCGCTTTGACCAGCTCACGCTGGCCACCCACGTCGGAGACCACCGGCACCACTCCCATTGCCATCGCCTCGAACAGCGTGCGCGCAATGCCTTCGATTTCGCTCGGCGCGAAGTACACGTCAGAGGCGGCGTACACCGATCGCAACGTCGATTCGTCGAGCTCACCGAGCAGCTCCACATGCGCCGTCATGCCGAGCGCGTCCACGCGCGCTTTGACGTCACCGAGCAGCGGGCCGCCGCCGGCGACCACGAGGCGGACATCGTGCCCCTCGGCTCGCAGTCGCTGCAGCGCGTCCACCGCGAGCAGCGGGCGCTTCTCCGGCGACACGCGCCCGGCGAACAGCAGCACTGTCGTCGATGGGCTGGCCCCCAACGCCGCCCGCACTCCAGCGCGCGGCTCGGTGGCGGGGTTCCAGGTCTTCGTGTCGATCCCGATGTGAGCCACATGCACCTTCGCAGGATCGGCGCCGTCACGCACCAGCGATGCCGCGAGTGCCTCGCTCGACACGACCTGCGCGTCGAGGTACTGCGACCACTGGGCCGACATGGTGGAGTAGCTGCCGTACATGTGCCCTTCGAACCACTCGGTGTGGACGTAGTCCACGAACGCGTTGTCGGGGTATCGCGCCCGCAGCAGCGGCAGGAGGCGGTACGCGAGGTACGAATGGCTCATGAAGACGACGTCGATGGCGCGCGTCGACAGGAGATGATCGACGTAGGCCGGGATGGCGGGCAACGGAACCACCGCCGCCGCGTGATGCACGTCGGGGGTCGCCGCCCGCACCGCGTCGAGGCGCCAGTCGCTTCGCCAATACTCGGTCGTGCAGACCGTGACCGCGTGGCCTCGCGCCACGAGCCGCGGCAGGATGTCGGCGTTGAACGCCGTGTAGCCACCCATTGGAAACCCCTGAAACAGCGCCAGGATGCGGAGTCCACTCGCCTTGGCGAGCCGCGCGCTGACCGAGGGCGGGACCGGCGCGGCGAGGCGCTGCAACGGTTGGAGCGGAAGGCCGAGATGGCGTTCGGTCACGAAGGCCGCCTCCGCCAGCGACAGCTCCGTCAATGTCGCACGGGACGCCGCGTCAGCCTGCGCGCGCGCAGGCGTCGGCGCATGCGCCGCGATCGTGGGTTCAGGCATCCAGCCGCCCACCCCGCCCGCGCGCAGGAGCGCCAACGCGAGTACAAACGCGAGCTGGGGCACCGAGCCTGCCGTAGTGCCAACCGCGTGCCACGCCTCGAGCCCGAGCACCGCATGCGCGTCGCTCGTACGCACTACCAGGAAGTCGAGAAGTGCCCCCAGTGGGGCACCGGAAGTTTCAGCTTCGGGACCGCGTCCCGTCACGAAACCGGCGGCGCGACTCCCCGCAAGAAACCAGCACGCCCGCTCGCAGGCGGTGGGGGCAAGCGTCGTTCCGGCAGTCACCAGCGCCAGGTAGGGCGCATCCGTCGTCGCAGCAGTTCGCGTCTCCACGCAGGGCGTCACGTCGATCGTCTGCGCGGCCAGCGACGCCAGTGTTCGCGCCCGCGCCGCCGGATCGTCGCCCACTACCAGCACGGCCAGCACGGTCGTACTCATGCGACCACCATCATTCGGCGTGGACCTCGCCAAGCCAGTGCAACATGCGCACTGCCATCGTCTGCGGCTCATGTCTGGCGAGCAGCCCCGTTGACCAATAGCTGGTGCGCAGCGTGCGCATCAGCGCGGCGGGCTCCCAATCATCCGCATTGAACGCGGCGAACGCGCGAGTACGATCCGTTCCGAGTCCCTCGCCGAAGTGGACGTCGCCAATCTCGTGCGCCTCTTCCACGGTTGGACGCCGAATCACACGAGCGAGCCGGCGCATCGCGGCATCAGGGCCGATCGAGTCGAAGCCGAAGACGAGCCGCTCCTCACGAAGCCCCTTCGCGTAGGCGACGGCCCCTGCGTGAAGCTGCGCGATACGCGCCGCCTGCGTCGGGTCATGTTCGGAGTTACCGTGCACGGGCACCACCTGTCCGGTGTCGTCACGCCGGAAACCCTTGAGCGAACCGCCCGTGCTCGTGCAGATGAACTCGATCAGCTGACAAAACGAAAACACCGTCGACATGCGATCCTGCGGCAGGCCGGCTTCGAACAGGTACCCGCGCACCGTGCCGCTTGGCGCACCGTCGTGCGCTGGCGCCCGCGTGCCGAGATAGTATCCGGTGAGATCCGTCGGGCGATTCCCGAGCTGACAGACGGCGCGGAACGACCGCTGGATCGTCGCGTTCCACCCGATGTCGACGAAGGCGATTTTCCCCGCGCCGAAGACCCCCTGGCCTTCCAGCCATTCCGTCAACAGCGCGCGCTCGGCATGCGAGCGTTCGAGAATCGCCGCAAGCACATCCGAGCGCTGCAACAAGGAGTTAACGCGGTTGTACGCGGTGCCCCGCATCGAAGGTACGATGTCATCCGGGGTCGCAAAGCCGACTTGACGAAACGCCGCACGGAACTTCCCGGCGTCAATCCCAAGCCGCTCCAGAAACTCGCGGGCCGGGCGCGCGTTTTCTGTGGCGGACAGCTGCGAAACCAGCATCGGATCGCCAGAAGAGAGCGCCGGAAGGAAAAAGGCGCGACGCGACGATGCCAACAGCGATGCAGTTGGCCCGGGCTGATCCCCAACCAACGTTTGATAGACTCGCTCGATGATCTCGCCGTCGCGCAAGAGAAAGTACGCGCGCTGAACGCCATCCTCGCGAAAACGCTCGTGCAGCCAGAGTGCGAAACCCGAAAGCATGGGCCCCGCCACGGAGTAGCCGAAACGCCACCAGAACGGGAACGCCGGTTCGGGTGTGCGCGCACCTATTTGCGCCAACCCGATCGCCACCGAGTCGCCGCGACTCTCCGCCGGCGCATCAGTATGCTGACTCGCCGCCCACGGGTGGAGCACGGTGCTGATCCCCAAGCGGCTGGGCTGCGCGTCGTCAGACGTCGGATGATCGCCGATGTGCAAGACATCCGCAGCTCGCACACGCTGGGCTGACAGAAGCTGCTCAAATAATCGCCCCTCGCCCTTACTCGCGCGCGCCTCGCTGGATGCCACCACGACGACACCATCCAGGTCATAGCCGCAGCCACGCACCAGTTCCTCGAGGAAAGTGACCTCGTGGTAGGTGTCGCTGACGACCCAGATGATCTTGCCTGCCGCACGGGCGCGCTCAAACCACTGACGCACATAAGGATGGGCCACACACAACGCACGCTCCACGAGTTGCTCCGCAGCCACCATCGCCTCTACGTCCGAGGCAGGTCGATTGAGCCGCTCAGCCAACACGGCGTGGATCTCGTGCAGCGTGACTTCGTACGACCCTCGCAGGGCATGACCACGCTTGCGCGCTTCACGCTCGGCGAGCACACGCTCGTTCGCCAACTCGTTGTGCTTCATCCCCCAGCTCGCAAACGGCTGGGGCGTTGCCAGATGGAGAAAGACATCGCGTGGCGCGGCCACTTTGCGGACGATCAACGTATCGAAGACGTCGAACGACACCACGCGCGCCGCTGCAAAGCCGGCGTCGAAGCGCGAAGCCGCGATCGTGCGCGGGCTCTTGAGTGCCGACTCGCCACCGGAGAGCGCCTGCACCGTCGCGCGGTGCATCGCTTCTGCGGCGGCGCGCAGCGTGGTGCTGTTCTTGGTCGCCACGTGTGCCGCGGCCCGCGCACTCATGCGTTGGCGCGCGCGAGGAACGACGCGCCGACCGAGAAGATCATGGTGTTGCTCGCGACCGCTTCGGTCGGCACCAACTCGACCCCCTGTGTGCCGACGGCGAGCGCGAAGTGCTGAAACCCGAGGACACCAAGCACCGCGGCCGCAACGTTCACGCCTTCCGCATCATAGTCTGCGTCACGAAGAGTGCCGCAACGCCACGCGATGGCGTCGAGTCGCACGGCCGGATCCGCAGCGCGGAGTGCCTGCAACAGGGGAGCAACGGCGGCAGCGGCGCCCGCGTGCACAATGACGAGGCCATCGGTCGCCGGAATGGTCCACTCGTCTGACATCGCCGGGCCGCGAACCTGCACGCGCTCGGCGCATGCCGACATGCGCGCGCTCGCCGAAAGGGCAGCCTCGGACTCCGACCTCTCGACGAACGCCATGGCGGAACCCGCCGCCGTGGTCGCCGCCGTCAATACCGCGAAACCCAGGCCCGGTGCGAAATCGACGAACCGGTCACCCGGCGCCATCGCCTCGTCCAGGAACAACCGAAGCTCGGTGTCAACGCCGTTCCCACGATGTTCATCGTTGAACGCGGCCACCAGCGCTTCGGAATCGGGGGCATTGATGATGAAACGCGGCGCGCCATCTTTGCCGAGCTGGACGCTCGGCACGCCGACCGTTCCGTGGGCCTCCAGTGTACGCGCAAGCGCGGCATCGGCCATGGCGATGGACTCCCACTCTTCAGCCCGCGCATCGTCGCCGCGCCGCGCGGCCACCTGTGCCGCTTGCGTAAAGCCAGCCGCGTGCAGCACCTCGGCAATGGCCGAGCAATGCTGCGGGGCATCGATGCCATGTTCGACAGCATGCGTCTTCTCGGCCACTGGGGTCGAGTCCGCGACGCTGTCCGTGGAGTTACTCAGGCGTAGCCCGCTGGACGTGGTCCAAGGCGTTGCCGGATTCGATTCGGCTGGCGTGACGTCGGGGGCGAACAGTTGGGCGGGCAGACGCATGCAGATCCTCGTGGATGGAATTGGTCAGCTCCTCCAAAAGCACAAGCGATGCCACGCCGTAACATTATGTTTTACAACAGCTTATACATTTGTGAAGCCGCTGGCTTCACGGTCAATTCTGCCATGACACGGCAGCTTCTTCCTAGCGCTGCAACAGTACGCGGGATCTCACACCACCTCCGCGCTGCTATCCCACCAGTGGAGACGGACGCGTGGCCAGTGTGTGGGCGATCGCCGAGATCGTGGTGCGCCAGTCTCCTGGCACCTCCTGCCGGAACGTCTGCACGCTGCGATACCAGCGCGCGTCCGCTGTTTCCGCGGCCCAGCGCCAGTCGAGGCCGCGACGCGGCAACAAGAGCCAGCACGGCACCCCCAAGGCGCCGGCCAGATGAGCCACCGCGCTATCGACGGTAATCACGAGGTCGAGCGACTGCAGTGCGTGCGCCGTATCGGCGAAATCGCCGAGCAATGGCGCATGGTCGTGCCACGCGGTGCCACGCGGTACCTTGGGTGCGGGGGCCGTGGTATCGCGTGCCTGCAAATTCACCCAAGTGACGCCCTCTACCTGCCAAAGTGGGGCGCAGGCCGCGAAGCCACACGAGCGGTGCATGTCGTTGACATGCGTACTGCTTCCCGCCCACACGAGCCCCACCCGCGGGGACGGCGCCTCGTGCCACGCCAACGGCGTGGCCTGTTCATCGGACGGCGCGCGCAGATAGGGCTCGCCACTTCCCATGACGCCGGCGTGATCATGCAACCGCAGCGCATGCGGGAGACTGGTCAGCGCCACCTGCGCATCATGCGTTGGCAACGACTCGCCGAAGGCGATGACATCGTCGGCCAGCGCGGAGGCGCGCAGCAGGCGCACCAGCGTCGATGGGCACTGCAGCACCACGCGCACCCCGCGGGCACGCAGCACGGGCAGATAGCGCACGAACTGCAGCGTATCGCCAAAGCCCTGCTCCGCATGCACGAGCACCGTATGTCCGGGCGTGGCGTTGCCATCCCATGCCGGAGCGGACCAGACGCGGCGCTGTCCATCCAGCAGCGTGGTATGCTGACGCCATTCGTATTCTGTCCATCCCTCGGCCCACTGCCCCTGCGCCAGCAACGCCACCGCCCGATTGAAGTGCGCACCGGCATCCGTCGGCAAAGACCGCAGCACGTGCTGCGCTTCGGCATCGGCTTCTGCGTAGCGGTCGAGAAAGTTCAACGCGGCCGCGCGATTCGCCCGGGCGTCCGGATGCGCCGGATTGAGCGCCAGCACACGCACATACGCGGCATCCGCTTCGTCCACGCGGCCGGCGGTCTGCAGCGCGCGCGCGTAGCCGTACCACACGACGGCATTTGCGCCGTCGAGATTGGTGGCACGCTTGAGCGGCGCGATGGCATCAGCGGCGCGGCCGGCCGCGACGAGCGCGTTGCCAAAGTTGAGCTGAATGGGCGCGGCGTTCGGCAACTCGCGAGCGAGGGGCTTGAGCAGTGCCACGGCACCGGATGCATTACCGGCTTCGAGGGTCAACACCCCGAGCGCATTGCGGATGCCCACGTGCTTCGCATCGATCGAGTGCGCCCGCGCCAACAGCTGCATGGCGCGTTCGCGTTGTCCGGATGTGGCGTGATCGAGCGCCTGTGTGTACAGCGCGGCGGCTTCCGTCGAGGCGTGTGCCACGACGTGACTCAGCTGGCGGGTGCGGTATCGGCGCGCAGAGAGTACGACGCCAGCGTGACGGGCCCACGCAGCGAGTGGCTTTCGTCGCGGCTCACCACCTGCAGGGCTTTGCCTTCGCGCACATTGATCACGATCGGTGCGCGAAAGTTGCCAGTCACGTCGCCCGCGCCACCGGCGGGAAGCGTCAACATGATCAGCGCCAGCACGTCGTCGACTGACGTGACCGCCAGCGTCGTGCGCTCGGCCTCGCCAAGGTCGACGGCGTACGAGGGATCGATCACGAAGGGGTCGGCGAGCACGAACGTCGTGATCGGCTCTTCGGTAGACTGCAGCCACCACACCCCATCGCGCACCGCCGGGCTCAGCGTGTAGGTGCGGGCGTGCGGGACCCCCCAGAGCGGGGTGCAGAATTGCACCGTCAGCTCGCCGCTGTCGTGCGACGGGAGATCGGACGCGGGGCTCGGATCGGTTGCCATGGACACGACGCTCACGGACTTCAGATGTAGTTGGCCAGGCTGAGCCCGAGGATACGCGAGGTCGCGCTCATGGCTGCCTGATAAAGAGTTTGTTTGCCGACCAGTTCAACCATGGCCTTGTCGATCTCGGTATCACGAAGGTCCGAGCGATAGGTCTTCAGGTTCAGTTCGATCGTATCGAGACTGGTCTTCGCGCCTTCCATTTCGTTGATGCGGGCACCGTTCGTACCCACCAACGCCTGCACTTCGCTGTTCGCATCGGTGAGGCGATCGGCCGCTGCCTGAATGGCGGCGGGATCATTGTTGCCGAGTGCATCCGAGAGGGCGCGCAGCGCGTCGAGCGCATCGGTATCGATGAAGACTTGCGTGCCGTTGTGATTCGGCGTGACGAACTTGCCGTCGCCTACTTCGAGCGTGGTGTTGCCGCTCGGATTGACAGGATCGCCGTTGGTATCGAGGAGCCGCGAAAAGCTACCCGTTGCCGGTGCTGGTGTGGCGAAGGGCGCTTCTCCCGCGCGCGTCCCACCAAACAGGTACTCGTCGCCGAAGCGCGTATTGCCGAGGTCGGCCGCGAGGTTGATCAGCTGGTCGACTTCCTTTTTGACAATCAAGCGCGACTGCGAGTTGGCCGTCGCCGTGGACTGACTGATGCCGAGCTCGATGGCGCGCGTCAACGAGTTGCCGAGCAGGTTGAGAGCGCCTTCTTCGGCTTGCGCACGGTTGATGCCGGCATCGGCGTTCCGCCGATACTGATTCAGGGCGCGCATCGAGCTGCCAATGCGTACGAGCTCGCCACCGCTGGTCGCGTCATCGGACATCTTGCGGATCTTCACACCGGTCGCGATGTCGTCGCGGACGCGGTCGATCCCCTGCAGCCCTTGCTGCAGGCGGAGCTGGCTCCGGGAGGTGATGATCGAGTTGGAGACGCGCATTGGCACCGGGGCTGAGCAGTCGTCAGCGCGGCTCCGGACGGAGTCGCCTGCTGTGTCGGAGTATCGGAAGCCCGCCGCCGTCCTTGAGCCACCTGAGCCGTCGCCGCGATCAGTCCCAAGGGACTTTAGCGTTTTGGCCACAAAGCGGCTAATTTTGCCGGGTGCTTCCCGGTACAAGGACGCGCACAGCGGGCGTGGGTCACACCAGCGGCAAAAAGCTCACAGTTGAGCGGCCGGTGTGCCTGCGGCCGGTCACCCCCTCCAGCCGCCATGGCCACCATCCTGTACGTCGATGACGAAGCTGCAGTCGGCCTGATCCTCGAGGACACCCTCGCGCAGGCCGGTCATTCGCCCGTCGGCGCGCGCAGCGTTCCCGAGGCGTTGCAGGTGCTGGAGCGTGGGGGCATCGACCTGATCATCTCCGACTACCGGATGCCGGGGATCACGGGACTGGAGTTCATCCAGCTGCTCACCCGTGAGGGGTACGACATTCCGCTCATCATGCTCACCGGGCATGCGAGCATCGAGCACGCCGTGGCGAGCATCAAGGCCGGCGCGATCGACTACATCACCAAGCCGGTCCGTCCCCAGCAGCTGGAGCTGGCGGTCGACCAGGCGCTGGAGTTCGTTCGCCTCCGTCGCGAGAACGAAGCCCTCCGCAAGGAGGTCATGCAGTTCCGCAACGAACGGCAGATCATTGGCGACTCCCCTACCATCCGGCGCATTCTGCAGACGGTGAGCATGGCCGCCCCCACCCGGGCGACGGTACTCCTGCAGGGCGAGTCGGGTACGGGTAAGGAGCTCTTTGCCCGCGCCATCCACGACCAGAGCGAGCGGCGCGACAAGCCGTTCATCAAGCTCAACTGCGCCGCGCTCCCCGAAGGGCTCATCGAGTCGGCGCTTTTCGGGCACGAAAAGGGCGCGTTTACGGGCGCGATCAAGCGGGTCGAGGGGGCGTTCGAGCGCGCCAATCGTGGAACGCTGCTGCTCGACGAAGTCTCGGAAATGCGCCTCGACCTGCAGGCCAAACTCCTGAGAGTGTTGCAGGAGCAGGAGTTCGAGCGCGTTGGTGGAACGGCACCCATCAAGGTGGATGTCCGTATTGTGGCCACGACCAACCGCGATCTGGCCATGGAAGCCGATCACGGGACGTTCCGGCAGGACCTCTACTATAGACTGTCCACGATTCCGGTCCTCATTCCGCCGCTGCGCGACCGTCCGGAGGATATCCCGGTCCTCGCGCTCCGCTTCACCATGCGTGTCGCGGCGGAGCTGGGCAAGAAGATCGAC
This sequence comes from bacterium, assembly GCA_027484025.1. Lineage (GTDB taxonomy): Bacteria > Gemmatimonadota > Gemmatimonadetes > Gemmatimonadales > Gemmatimonadaceae > Gemmatimonas. The sequence continues at coordinate 1,591 of JAIXTI010000272.1, read as the reverse complement.
GGCCTCTCCCCCGATGCCCTCGAGGCGCTTCAGCAGTATCCATGGCCCGGCAACGTGCGCGAACTCCAGCACGTGATCGAGCGGGCGGTCATCCTGACCCCGGACCCGCTCATCCAGCCGCATTGCCTGGAAGGCACGCGCTTTGGCCTGGCCCATTCGTTGGGAGCTCCCAACATGCGCCCGCGCGCCTTCGCCACGCCGGGGATGTCGCCGGTACTGGCGGTCTCCGGCGCGGCCGCCGCGCCCGGAGCGGCGGCCGCGGCCAGCGGCGGCGGCAACGGGAGCGGGATCGCGCTCAACTCCCTCAACGTGGCCGACGCAGAACGGGTCCTTATTCAGCATGCGCTACAAGCTGCCGATAATAACCGGACGAAGGCCGCAGAACTCCTGGGGATCAGCGTGCGCACCCTGCGCAACAAGCTGAACGGCCCGGGCAAGGACGGCGACGAGGAGTAGACTCGGCATGTGTTGCCGAGCAAGCGCCACCTTTCCACACGGCAACTTGGATCACGTATTGCCCGGCAGAAGTTTCCCTTTTGCCGGGTTTTGTCGTACCCGGTAATTTATGCCTGCCTCTCCGCGAGGCCCTGCAGTACATTTGTAAGCTATTGCCAGACAATGATTTGGAGCGCATTGACGCATCAGGTTTCGCGGCCTCGTCCTTTTGGCCCGCCCATTGCTTTTGACCGTACCGGATTCCCTCGCTCTTTCACTTCCGGTACTGCTCATGCTCTTCGGACTCATCGATCGCACCACCCGCGCCGCGTCGCTCAAGTCGTCGCTCGACCAGAGCGTCGAACGGTCGCGTGGCATTGCGGACCGCGTCTCCAAGGCGACGCTGCAGAACGGCGACGGCTTTGCCCTCGAGGCCAAGGCCGGCACGGCGCAGACCACGGCCAACCCCGTGAACGTGGAAGACGAGATGGTGGCGCTCGCCGACGAACAGCTTCGCTTCCTCGCGACGTCGCGCCTCCTGGAAAAGACCTACACCACGCTGCGCACCGCCATCAAGGGTGGTAACAGCTGATGCCGATCAACCCGACGCGCCAGCCGGCGCTGCTCCCGATTCCGGGACAGCAAGTGGTTCGCCCGATGTTCAAGTCCATGGGCATCGCCGCGAGCGGCATTTCGGCGCAGCGCCAGCGCATGGAAACCATTGCGCAGAACATCGCCAACGCCGACGTCACCCGCGGCGCCGATGGCCAGCCGTACAAGCGTCGCGACGTGGTGCTCGAAGCGGCGACCTCGCAGAACGCGCTCTACAATCCCGGCAACCCGGCCGCTCAGGCGATGGGCTCGAGCTCGACGCGCAACGGTGGCGTCTTCGGTTCGCCCGCGTTCGACGTGCCGGCCTCGGAAGATGGACCCAAGGCGATCGAAGTCCCGGTGCTCGGCGCGCAGGGCGGCGTGAATGGCCCGCTGGGCGGTGAGTACGGCGTGCGCGTCGCCGGCGTCGCCGAAGATCAGGGCGTCGGCCGCCTCGTCTATGAGCCTGGTCATCCGGACGCCAACGAAGCCGGCTACGTGCGCTACCCCGACGTGGATACCACGCAGGAACTCGTGAAGCTCATGGACGCCAAGCGGATGTACG
>JAIXTI010000193.1 GCA_027484025.1 bacterium | reverse complement strand
TCATCGCCCCCATCATTCCTCCGGCAAGCTTGGTGGTGCGTGGGGATGTCGAGTCGGAGCGTAAAGACGTAGGTCGGGTAAATGTCACCATTACAGACGCGAGCTCCGGCACCCGGTACGTAGAGGGAAGTTACGGTTTCGGCCGCCACGAGCACGGGATTCGCGAGCGTGGCGCGGTGCTGGATCGTCAGACAAGCGATGGGCCAGACGTTGTGCTGGTGACAGGCGCAAACGGCGCGGTCGGCAGCGCCTTGCTCGCTCAGTTGGGCGCCGAGGGAGTCGGGCTCTCCCGCCAATCAGGCACGCACGCGCCGTCCGAGGAGCACACAGACGAAATGCTCGAACGGGTAGCGACGCTTCTTGCTGGTCGGCGTCTGCGGGCCATCGTGCATTGCGGTTGGCCTGCGCCTGACAACGGTTCCCTGCTGGCCGTCGGCGGATCGAATCTCTCCGTGGAGCACCACGTGGCGGCGCCGCTACGCCAAGTTCTGTCGCTCGCTCGCGTACTCGAGCGGTTCGGGAACGAGCGTGCGATGATGGTTCTACTCGGTTCGTCGTTTGCAGCCCCCGGTCGCCACAACTACCGCATGCCGCTATATAGCATCGCCAAGTCCATGATACCTGCGCTCACGCAGGCGTTGGCGGTAGAACTAGGGGCGTCCGGCCGGCGTGTCGCATCGGTGGTCTTTGATGTCATCGATGGTGGCATGAACGAGCGCATGAGCCGCTCGTCGCGTGTCGGGCATGCGTCGCGATCTCCGTTTGGAACCATCGCGACACCGGCGGAGGTTGCCGGACAGCTGTGCTGGCTCGTTCGGAACGACAGTTTCCTTGCCTCAGGCGCTGTGATCTCGTTGACCGGTGGATCCATCCCGTGAATTTCCTCGAGGCGCATGGGACGCTTAAGGCTTTCGCCGGCGGTCCACCACTTCCGTTGTTGCTTGGCATGTCGGGAACCGGCGAGCCACTCGAGCTCTACGTCCGTGCGGCAGCTGCTGAACTTGGATACGACGCCCGTGTGAGCTTTCTGCCGTTTGGCACGCTGCGGCAATCGATGCTCGAGTCACCAGTGGCGAACACGCGCGAGGTGCTCCTGCTATTCCCGTGGGATCTGGCGCCCGAGCTTGACTGGCGAACGGGTATTGCGAGCACCGCGCCTGACTACGGGGCCTTTCGGCAGCAGTTTGAGGAGGAGGCGGCTCGTGTATCTGGTCGCGGGGCGGGGCTGGTTTACGTGGACGCGGCGGTACCGCCACTCTGGCTCGACCCCGCGTTGAACGAATCCTGTCGGACTATGCTTCGTGGGGTGATGGAGTCGCTGCACGCCAGCATCCTACCAACGAGCACGTTTGCTCTCGGCAGCTATCTCGCGAGCGGGCAGCCCATCGCGCCGAAGGAACTGGGGGTCGTGGCACGGGCAATCATGAAAGCTGCCCTTGCGCCAAAGTGGGGTACGGCAAAGGTCTTGGTCACTGATCTCGATCACACGCTGTGGCATGGTATCGTCGGCGATGATGGGCTCGATGGTATTCACTTTCGCCCCGAGGGAAAGGGGTTCCGTCATTTCCTGTATCAAACGCTGCTAAAGCGTCTGCGCGCTGATGGAGTGTTGCTTGCCGCAGTGACGAAGAACGACGACGAAGTGGCTCGGCAACCATTCGCGGTTGGCGAGATGGTACTGCGGGACGAAGACTTCGTAGGATTTATCGCCTCCTGGCAGCCGAAGTCCGCGCAGATCCAGATGCTCGCTGAGCAGCTGAATCTCGGACTGGACGCATTCGTTTTCGTGGACGACAATCCGGTTGAGATTGCGGAGGTAACTGCTGGCCTCCCTGCCGTGGCGTGCGTGCCATTCCCGGCGGGCGAGCAGGGCCTTGGGGAACTATTCGACGTGCTTGTTCGACTCTTCCAGCGAACGGTGGTTACGGCCGAGGACCGCGAGCGTACGCTGCTGTACCGTCGTCGAATGGCCACACTGCCACCACGAGAAGGAACCGCCGCCGATATTCGCGGCTTTCTTCGCGGTTTGGACATGAAGCTGGTGATCGAGGATCGTACGGCCGGTGATCGTTCTCGCGCCGTTCAGCTGATCAACAAGACGAATCAGTTCAATATCAATGGTCTAAAGCTCGAGGATGAAGAAGTAGAGCGCCAGCTTGCCAGTGGCAGCCGGCTCTTTACAGCATCCCTGTCTGACCGATCAGGCGATCATGGGCAGATTCTAGCCGCGTTGGTCGCTCCTGACGGTACGCTGACCAGCATGGTTATGTCATGCCGGGTTTTCCAACGACGGGTAGAACACGCATTCCTTGCATGGCTCTCTGTTTCTGACCTCCCGCCCAAAGCCGCGGTGTTTCGTGCCACCGAGCGGAACGGGCCAGCCAGGATCTTCCTGGGGGCCTGTGTCGGCGACGTCGTGGAGGATGGTACCGTAGTATTCGCCCTCGATCAGCTGTCGGCGTTCACGGAAGATCTCGCGTTGTTTACCGTAAACGCTCAGGTATCGTAGTTGTGACAGGTCCTTTTCCAGGTGGACGGCGCTTCGCGTTCACGATCTTCGATGACACAGATGAGGCGACCGTCGACAGGGTGAAGCCGGTGTACGATTTGCTGGCGTCACTTGGCATGCGGACGACCAAGACGGTGTGGCCGTTCGCGTGGGACGGTGAGAACAGCTGCTTCTCGGCCGCTGAGACGCTTGAAGACCCGCACTATCTGGCGTGGGTCCAGTCATTGGCGTCGCAGGGCTTCGAGATTGCCTCACACTGCGCAACCATGGAGACCAGTGACCGCGAGACGACGCTGCGGGCGCACGAACGCCTTAGGGAGTTGTTCGGCACGTATCCACGTTCGTACGCGAACCACGCTGGGAATCGTGAGAACTTGTACTGGGGCGCGGACCGTATCGATATACCGTGGTTACGGCGCGTGTACGCTCGCTACCTCGGCCTTGCTCCCGATTACTACCAGGGACATGTGCCTGGATCGCCGCTCTGGTGGGGCGACGCTTGCGCTGAGCGCCACGACTATATGCGGAATATGACGTTCAATACGTTGAATGCACTGGAGGCAAACCCCTCTATGCCATACCATGATCCGTCACGCCCGCTGGTACGGTATTGGTTTTCAGCCACGGACGCGGAGAATGGTGAGGAGTTCGTAGACCGATTCGCCTCCGGTGCGGCGGCACGACTCGAGCGCGAAGGAGGGGTATGCATCCTCGCCACACACATTGGCAAAGGGTTCACCAAGAACGGTCAAGTTGACGCCCGCGTCGAGAAGATTTTGCGCGATCTCGCGGGACGCGCCGGGTGGTTTGTGCCGGTGTCGGAGCTGCTCGATTGGTTGCTCGTAGCGAAGAAGGCCAGCGTTACCGCCGAACACACGATTCCGCATGACGAATGGCGCCGATTGCAATATCGCTGGGCACGCGATCTGGTACTTCGAAGGCTGATCTCTTTTCGAAGGAGAATCACCGCTCGTAGGTAGTGCCGGAGTTCTGAAGCCAGCGGGACTCACCCAATCACAGAACCTACGAGAAGCGAGTAACTCTAAAAACGCACCAGTCGTTCCGGCTAACGGAATGCGGGGTTGGGCAAGCGACGGCTAGACGCAAAAGCCCATGGTCAGCGGGAGGGGTGGAGTGAAGCGGCCGACCTACCGAGAATCTCATCGAGGTACCAAGAGAAGCGGGTGCAGCGTTCCCTTAAGTTCCAGCGCAGCTGCTCGTTCGTCCTCTTTGCAGTTCGTCTCGCTCCTCCTCTCTGGTTGAGGGCGGTCACCAAAAGAAGCAAGTACCGCGATGAGACCACTGCCGTGTGCGAATCAGCCCAGCCTCGCGCGCCTCCTTAGAGACATGTGACTCTTCGCAGGAACTTGAACTCTGAAACCACTCGCCAAGATGACGATCCAAAGCAAAGCAATAGTTACAATTGTCGTCGGCGCATACGCCGAACGAATGGCGAAGGCAACCAACCCCTTCATGCAGGACTACGCGCGTCGCTGCGGCGCAGACTTTGTCGTCATCCGTGAACCAAAGTTTCAGCATTTGGGGCAATTGTACTACGAAAAGTTTCAGCTCTTTGAAATCCTCGAATCGTACGAGCGTGTGCTGTATTTGGATAACGACGTCTTGGTTTCGCCAGACAGCCCGAATCTCTTTGAGTTAACGCCGATTGATCACTTCGCCGCGTCCTCTGAAGAAACCTGGTCGAAGGTCCCCGATTGCAAAAATGCGATTCTCACAGAGCTCGGCGAGATTCGATGGATGTACCCCTACTTTAACGCGGGCGTAATGCTCGCGTGTCGAGCGCATCGCGAAGTGTTCAATCCCGATCATCCCGCACTGCGACGTTGGGCTACCGACGAGGTACGAAAGAAATACGCATACCAAGGGGATGATCAGACCTATTTCAACTACCGCGTGAATGAACTACAAATTCCAATGCGAGACCACGGATATCGCTTCAATCACACGAGGTCGATTGCTCGCACGCATACTCGCTTCAACAGCTTTCTGATTCACTATGCTGGACCTTCTGGGCACCGGTACGGCGATCGGCTTGTGCAGATTGAAAAAGACGCAAGTGCATTGTCTAGCCCGTTTATCCGAACTCTTTCCAGAAAATCAATAGGCTATCGGTGGTTTGCCGACCGTTTCGATCTTGACTTCATTCGTTATCTCATCCGCGGGCGACGGTAGATTCGTCTGTTCGCCGCGAAGGGCCAACAGGCTGCAAGACGCGACCGATTGCTGACTACGCCGTTGACGCACTGCCTTTGCACGAACGGCGAATAGCTCCAGCCTGCTCACTCACTTGGGTGCGGCTTACTGTGGGGAACGCTTCCGCTCGACGCGCGTCTAGAGCCGGCGAAGCACCTCGCTGCGCACCACTGGATGATCGAATGTTCCATCGGGTCCCACTCGACACGATATTCCGAAAGATGTGCACTGTGCCCAGCCTCGGTGGACATCTGAAACCTGGGATTTGAGGTGTCCACTGAGGTACCCAGCAACCGCTGCTGTTGGTCAGCTTACCACATGCCCAAACTGGCGGTGGGAGTTGCACGACTGTTGGAGTTCGCACTACAAGCGCGCCTAGCTGAGGCATGTGCTGGGCAACGCAGTAGTTTCTCAAGCTGTGAGCAGCACTTGCAACGTGCACCGAGCAACGGGCAGCGTTGATGCCGGAGAACGACCTCCATGTGCTACATTACGATCGAACGCGCTACCGGGATGTCGGCAAGTCGGCGGTTTGAACCGCCCCGGGTATTCAGGAGACTGGTTTAGTTGAGTACACCAACCGCAGTGTGGGTGTACTGTGTTTCGTAAAATTGTGCTTCAAACTCCGCCGGCGGAACATAGCCCAGCGG
>JAIXTI010000031.1 GCA_027484025.1 bacterium | reverse complement strand
GCTGCAGCGCACCGCCGGCATGGCGGTCGAAGGCGCCGGCGCGGTCACCGTGGCGGCGCTGCGTCACGGTCATCTCAAGGCGCCGTCGGGGCCCCTCGTGGCGGTCGTGAGCGGACGCAACATCGATCGCACGCGACTCGACTCCTTGCTGACGCAGCATCCGGCCTGATCGCGTGCCCTGCTGGCGAATGCGACAAAGGCCGGAGTGCCCGTGGGCAACTCCGGCCTTTGCGAATCGGCATTCGTCACACGCAACTGGCGCGAGTGATTTGCGTCAGCGCGCGGACGACTCGTCTGCCCGCGGGATATCGGTGCGCGGACGGTCGGCGCTCGTATTCCGCGACGCACCTCCCTCCCGAGCCACCTGCATGGGTACTTCGCGATCGGTGGTGCGGGACATGCGTGCCTGACGGGCCGCCGCGCTGCGCGACTCGCCGCCTTCCCGGCCAATGGCCGCCATGTGCGCACGGTCGCGACTGACCGTCACACCGCCCTTCCGTCCCGCATCGCGCGCCTCGTCCGACGACCATTCGTGCGCCGTCCCCTTCTCGTGGGCAGCACGCCCACCCTTACTCGCGATCTCGCGCTGTCGCGCAGGATCCATAGACGCGAACCCGCGTCGGCTTTTTCCGGTCATACGCCCCCCGGCCGTCCGGATTGATTTCAAGTGTGGTACGCGGAGGCAGCACGGTCATCTGTCACTGTCCCAGCATTCCACGGCGGTCTTGCCAGCCTGTACTGCAAACACCGGGCCGTACTAGGGTCCGGATGCCGGCACCATGAGCTAACGCAAGCACGGGGCCGGAACCCCACCGTTACAGCACCGGCAAGGGGCGGGGTTTTGGCGGGATCGGTCTATATTCGTCCGATGCCGCTGCTTGTACGCTTTCTCGGGACCGCCGCCTCACGCCCCACCGTCGAACGGGGCGTTGCTTCGCTTGCCGTGATTCGGGAAGGCGAAACCCTCCTCTTCGACTGCGGCGAAGGCACCCAGCGCCAAATGATGCGCTTTGGCGTCTCCTTCGCCTTCGAAGACCTGTTTTTCACGCATACCCATTCGGACCACATCCTGGGCATTACCGGGCTCATCCGTACGATGGCGCTCCAGGGACGGACCGAACGGCTGCGGCTCTGGGGCCCCCGTGGCGCCGGTAAAACGTTGCGCCAATGCATCAGCTTGGGTGGCGAGCGTACCACGTTTCCCATCGACATCACCGAGCTCGAAGCGGGCGCCTCGCTGAGCCGCGGGGACTATCGTATCGATACGTTCGCGGTCGATCACGGGCCCTCCGCGTCGCTGGGATATGCGGTCGTGGAAGAGGAGCGCAAAGGCCGCTTCAACCCGGACCTCGCGCGGGAAATGGGAATTCCCGAAGGACCGCTCTGGGGGCGCATTCACCGCGGGGAATCCATAACCCTCGACGACGGGCGCGTGATCGCGCCGAGTGTACTTGTCGGTGAGCGACGCCGTGGACGGCGCGTGGTGATTACCGGAGACACACGCCCGTGTGCTGCGACGATCGAAGCGGCGCGCGATGCCGACCTGCTCATTCACGAAGCGACCTTCGCCGACGAAGAAGGCGCGCGCGCGCTCGAAACGGGACACAGCACGGCGCGTGAAGCGGCAGAAGTGGCGAAGGCCGCCGGCGCACGCAAGCTCGCACTCACGCACATCTCCGCGCGCTACTCGCTCAATGCCAAAGAACTCGAGCGCGAAGCACGCGCGGTGTTCCGCGATACCGTCATCGTGAAAGACGGTACCGAAATCGAGCTTGGACTCACGGAAGAACTGGCCGCTGGCGACGCCGCTGTTTCCAGTTTGTCGCCCAACGACTGACGTTACGCTTTCAGCTGCTTGAGTTTGCGCAGTGCCGGCACGCGCCACGCGAGTGTCGCGACGACGCCGAGTGTGGCGATGCCACCGACGACGACCGAGGTAACCGCGCCCCACCACCGCGCGGTCACTCCGCTTTCGAACGCGCCGATTTCGTTCGAGCTGCCAATGAAAATCTGATTCACGCTCGACACGCGGCCGAGTAGCGCTTCCGGCGTACGCATTTGCAGCATGAGACTGCGAATGACGACACTCACCATGTCGCTCGCACCGGCCAGCACCAGGAACGCGATCGACAACGGCAAGCTGGTACTGAGCCCGAAGCCAATCGTGCACAGCCCGAACCCCGTCACCGCCAGTAACAAATTTCGCCCGGAGTGCGCGAAGGGCGGAAAGCGCGTGAGCAACACGCTGGAGATCACCGCGCCGGCGGCCGGCGCCGCGCGCAGCAGGCCAAGCCCCGTTGGTCCGGCATTCAGAATCTCTCCGGCGAAAAGGGGCAGCAACGCCACCGCGCCACCAAACAGCACGGAGAAGAGGTCGAGAGTCAGCGCGCTGAGCAGCATACGGTCGGCGAACACGAACCGCAGCCCGCCCAGAATGGCCACGCGCATGGGCTCTCCGCTGGCCTCGCGCGCCGGCGACTGGTGGCGCACCGAGAACAACACGAGCACCGCGAACGTCATGAGCGCGGCGTCGACCGCGTAGCTCAGCGTGATGCCACCCATGGCATACAGCAACCCGCCGAGCGCGGGCCCAAGCACTGCCGCCAATTGCCAACTGCCACTGCGCCACGTAATGGCATTGCTGTACAGCGTACGCGGCACGAGTTCGGCGCTGAGCGCCTGCCGCGCGGGTTGCAGAAAGGCACGCGCCAGTCCGCTCACCACGATCACCGCGTAAATCGCGCGTACGCGTGACGGCGCGGTCAGCGGCACACCACCAATCGGCGCGGGATGTCCCAGCCACCAGAGTGCCAACGAACAGCCCACGAGGGCGCTCAGCGCCAGGAGCGCGATACGTCGACGGTCGTGCGTATCGGCCACATGCCCGGCAAAGAGCGACATGCTGATTGCCGGAAGTGCCTCGGCCAAACCCACCAACCCCAAGGCGAGCGGATCGCGCGTGAGGTCGTAGATCTGCCACCCCACGACCGTGCCCTGAATCTGCACGCCCAGCGTGAGAGTGAAGAGCGCGAGGATGTAGCGACGGAAGTTGGGAATGCGCAGCGCAGCGAAGGTATCGCGCGGAGGCATGGTTGCATCGGCAGACATGCCCCTAAACTAGTCAGCCTCCCGGGTGGGAGGCTGACGGTGTCTTCGTATCCGGTCCCGCCGCGGGATCAGCGCCGCACGACGAGGCCAACGCCGGCAAAGTAGTCCCGCTTGGCCGCCGAAGGGCCAACGCCGCCGCGCACGTCGAGCTGCACGTCGGGGCTGAAGAGGAACGTAAAGCCGCTGTTGACGAACTTGCTCACGACCTTGGAGCCGTCCTGCGGGGCAAACGCGAACGCTTCGGCGTACACACCCACTCGCCCCGACGCGGCAAAACCGAACGAGCCACTGCCCGCGTACTCCGTGAAGCTGCGCACCCCGTCATGCGGACGCGCCACATTGAAGTTGCTCGAGAACGCGACGCGGTCAGAGAGCGTCCACGCACCGAGCACCTTTACCTCGGGCTGCGCACGCTGTGCACGAAAGGCGCGCGCGCCACTTGGGACCGACGTATGGGTGATGACCGAGAGCGCCGGCTTCCACGACGGTCCTTCCGGGCCGTCGGCGAGCTTGAACTTGAATCCGACGGTGGCGTCCTGCATGCCGTTGCGGAGCTCATCACCGGCCCGCTCCTGCACGAAGGAATTGGCCGACAGTCGGAGCTCGACCTTGCTGGCAAGGCCGGTGCGCATCAGCACTTCGCCAAAGCTGGTCGAGCGCGTGTCGCCTTCTCGCGAGAACGTGCTGCCGCTCTCGACCTGCACATGCCCCGGATCGACGAGCACCGTGGCTTCGGTAAAGTCAGGACGATCGGACACAAGAGCATCGCGCGTTCCCATGGACGCGCAGGCCGTCAGGCCGATGGTGGCGGGAACCAGCGCGAGCAAATGACGCAAGGACATGGAGGCAGGCCGAAATGAGTGAAATGCGATGCCAGCCTCGTCGCCGGTCATCCCTCATGTCGGCTCGTCCCAATGCGACCTTTAGCGCACTGTCACGAATTCCGGACCCACTGTCACACCCGCCCTATGGCAACAGCACCGGCCGATGTGTCTCCATCACCCACCCGACTCCCCAATGGTACGCGCTTCATCTTCTCGTTCTTCGAGTCGGCGGCGCCGCCGTGCCTGGGCCGCCTCATACCGACGCTGCTGCTCGTCGGTTTCCGGATCGACCTTCGCGATTGGGACCGGACGCCCGTTCCGGTCGATCGCCACGAACGTGAGATAGCAGGTGTTCGTGTGCCGACGCGTACCGTTGATGAGATCTTCGGCTTCCACGCGCACGCCGATTTCCATGGAGGTGTTGCCCACGAAGTTCACCGACGCCTTGCACGTCACGAGATCGCCCACGTGAATGGGCTCGCGGAAATCCACGCGATCGATGGACGCGGTCACACACGCACTACGCGCATGCCGGAACGCCGACACCGCCGCGGCCTTGTCGACCATGGCCATGATGGCGCCGCCGAACGCATGCCCCAGAATGTTGGCGTCATGGGGCATGATGAGTTCGCTCGTTTCATGCTGCGACGCGGAAACGGGACGCGAGGGTCGGTCGGTCATCGGGAATTCGAAGAAAGAAGCCGGCGCACCAGGCGGAGCGTTGGCGCGTCGTTGCCGCGAGATGGCCGTACGCGCCGCGACGCACGCTGCACCATGCCGTCCAGTGCCGTGGAGACGTCGAAGGCGCGCGCGAGCGCCGCACGTCCGGCAGAATCGAGCGGCGGCGATTCGAGCGCGATCAGTTGATACGCCGGCGCCGCCACGGTGGCCACGGGCCACTCGCGCTTCGACGAGGTCAGCTTGCGCGACCGCAACACGAGCGCCAGCGCCTCGCCATCGGCCGATGGCGTCGCGACGACTTCGTACGCATCACGATCCCAGCTCACTCGCGACGAATCGGCCGCCCACTCAGGAAGTGTCGTGCGCACACTCTTCCACCACGTAGGCGCCGTCACGCTCAACGGCGGCAGATAGAGCGCCAGCGCCTCGCCATCGGGCGCCTGCCCCGGCACCATGAACACGATGGCAGGATCGCGTGCGAGATCCGTTACCCCGAAGCTGGTGCTGTCGAAGCGAAAGCTGTCGAGTGTTTCGACCGCTGCCTTGGCACGGTCATCGCCGGCACGTCCGGCCTGACGGATGCTGTCCGTGAGCTGCGTCAGCGAGGCGCGCGCCTGAGTGATCACGCGTCCGGCATCGGCGGCGCCGAGCAGATCGTCGAGGGTCGCCAGATGTCCGGTGCGCACATCGACCACGTAGCGACGTCCGCGATGCTGATGCGGGCGCCCGCCTTCGATATCCGCGTTGAGCAGATGCTCGAAGGTGAGAAACGGACCATGCACGTCGAGGATTTCGATCTCGTCCTGCACCACGGTGCGCGGATCGTCCGGCGCATCCTCGTCGGCCGGATCTATCTCGAGCTCGCGCGGATGCGCCGAGCGCCACACGTCGAGCTCGCGCAATACGGTGCTGTCCGAAAACAGCAGCGTGCTGTCACGCGATGCGAGCGCGCGGGACCAGAGCCGCACCGTGGCAAATGACGCGTCGGGATACTCGGCGCCGTCGCTCGACAGGAACACCTCGATGAGACGTCCGTCGACTTCAGTCAGCAGAATGGGCGCACTCCGCACCCGCATCCCTTCGCCGCTGCTGCGCACCCAGTACGTGGAGTCACCGGCCGCAAACAAAAACTCCGCTGCCGGCAGCGCCGTCGCCGAGCGTGGGGCGTCGGCGCAGGCGCCACCGACGACGAGTCCCGCGAGTACAAGCGCGCGCAACAGGAACGAACCGTGGCCACGGGGACGCGGCATTCAGCTCGTCCCGTGCAGAGAGCCCTGCACCAGCGCGCGCACGCCATCGATCAGTCGCTCGATTTCAGCGGCGGAGGTGTAGCAGGCGCAGCCGGCACGTACGAACCCTTCCTCGGCGTAGCCAAGGCGACGGGCGACGGTTGTAGCGTAGAAGTCGCCATGCGAGACATACACGCCGCGCGGCGCCAGGAAGCGCGAGACCTCTTCCGAGGCATGGCCGTGCACACGGAACGATAGCGTGGGGGTGCGCGGCGTCCCGGGCTTGGGACCATACAAGGTCACCTGTTCGATCTCGGAGAGTCCCTGCCACAGTTGTGCGAAGAGCTGCTCGCCACGGTCATGCAGCCCCTGCATGGACTGGGCGAGACGATCACGGCGCGGAGCGGTGATATCTCCGGAAATGCTGGCCAGAAACTCCACGGCCGCGGCGGCGCCCACGATGCCTTCGTGATTCTGCGTGCCGGTTTCGAGACACTCCGGCACCCAGTCTGGCGACGGCTCGAGACGCGGCAGGTCGAGCGCCGCCGTGGCGTCGTAGCGCCCATACACCACGCCCAGGTGCGGCCCGTAGAACTTGTACGCGCTGCACAGCAGGAAATCGGCGCCGATAGCCTTGACGTCGACGAGGTTGTGCGGCGCGTAGTGCACCGCATCGACCACGGTGATGGCGCCGGCGGCGCGCGCCAGGCGCACCAGCGACGCCACGTCGCTCACAGTGCCCAGAATGTTGGAGGCCGCCCCGATGGCGACGACGCGCGTGCGATCGGAAAGCAGTCGTTCGAGTGCGCCGCTTTCGTGACGATACGTATCGAGATCGAGCGGCAGCCACTTGAGCACCGCCCCGCGCTCCTTCGCCAACGCCTGCCACGGCGCGATGTTCGCGTGATGGTCGAGCTCGGTGACGATGATCTCGTCGCCAGGCTTGAGCGTGCGCCCAATGGCGCGCGAGATGTGAAAGAGGAGCGTCGTCATGTTCGCGCCGAACGCGATCTCGTTCGCGCCGGCACCGAGGAAATCCGCGAGCGTTTCGCGCGCCTGCATGAGCAACGCGTCGGTCTCGACGCTGGTCGGATACGCCCAGTGCGTGTTCGCGTTGTGATGCAGCAGGTAGTAGGTCATCGCCTCGGCGACGCTCTTGGGTACCTGCGTGCCTCCCGGTCCGTCGAAGTACGCGACGGGGGTATTGGCTTCACGACGTGCCAGCGCGGGGAACTGCGCGCGAATGGCGTCGAGGCTGGCGATCGTGGCGTCGCTGTCGGCGGATACGAGCGTGGTCGACATGGTCAGGATTCCTTGCTGCCGCCAATGATGGCACCGCCCAAGCGCTCCACGACCTGTGCGGCTTCCACGTGGTCGGCCTCTTCGCCGAGTTCGAGGTGCGCCATGCGATACAACTCCGACGTCAGCTGCAGCAGCGGCGCGACGGTCTTCTGCTCGCGAGCCAGGTCGGCGGCAATGCCGACATCCTTGTCGAGCAGCGCGAGGCGGAAGGTGCGCGGAAAGGCGCGCGTGAGTACACGGTCGGGGAAAAGATTCATGCTCGCGTTGGAGCGACCACTCGAGGTGTTGATGACATCGAGCGCGATATCAGCCTTGACGCCCGCTTTCTCCAGCGCGACGAGCCCTTCGGCGGTGCCCCAGATGTGCATGGCCAACAGCGCATTGTTGACGGCCTTAAGGGCATCGCCCGCGCCGACGCCGCCGCAGTGCACGATCTTCTTGCCAAAGCACTCGAGCACGGGACGCACCCGGTCGAGCGTGGCTTCATCGCCGCCCACCATGACGGTGAGCGCGCCCTGCTCGGCGCCGACCACGCCGCCCGACACCGGCGCGTCGAGAAATCCAATCCCCCGCTCGGCCAGACGTGCCGCCATCCGTCGCGACGTCGCCGCATCGCCGGAGGTGCAGTCGACCAGCACCGACCTGGCGGGCATGGTCGCCAACAGGCCGTCCGGCCCCTCCAGCAGTGATTCGACGTCGCGTGAGACGGGCAGACAGGTCACGATCACGTCACGGTCGCGGGCCGCGTCGGCGGGCGTTGCCGCTACGCGGGCGGCCGCCGAAGCCGCAAAGGCCCCGGCCTTGGCGGCCGTGCGGTTCCACACCGCCAGATCGAACTCGGGGCGGGCGAGGTGGCGGGCCATCGGCGTTCCGATGGCACCGAGACCGAGAAAGGCGACGCGAGGCATGCGAATGGGGGTAAACGTCAGCGCGTGGTGCCGGTTGAGGAGATGCGCGGCGCCATCAAGATTGAAAGATGCCACGTCAACGCATCCTCGTGCAGATCGACGGCCTCCTTTCTGTCCACGCCGTTCGCGCCGTCTGGACCGCCCTGGGGGCGGTTCCGGGGATACTGGCGGCGGAAGTGACCATGCAGGGGGCTGTGCTGGAGACCGACGGCCCCGTGGACAGACAGCTGCTCGAGGAGGCGCTGGCCATGGCTGGCGTTACGCTCCGCAGCCTCCAGATCGAGAAAGGGTCGCTGCCCCTGCTCTAGCGCAGCAGGCTGCCAAAATCGGCCTGCCAGCGTCGCTTTGCGCCTCAGGGGTGCCGCACTAACTTGCGCCCAGACCGCTGCCCTCTCTGCCGATGAAGCCACGCTCCGACAAAGACCGGCCGCTTGCAGCGCTGATCGTGCCGGACCTACTCGAGCTGCTCGAGGAGCACCCGGAAAGCATCGGGCCGCAAACGGAAGAAATGCACCCGGCCGACCTCGCCGACGTGGCCGAGGCGCTGCCGGAGGCGCAGGTGCGTGCGTTCCTGGCGGCACTGCCTCGCAACCGGGCCGCCGAGGTGTTGGAATACCTCGACGAAGACTTGCGGACGCAGGTGCTCGAAGAGCTTCCGGCCGGCGAAGCGGCCGAGATCGTCGCGGAGATGGATCCCGACGAGCGCGCCGACGCGCTGGAAGAGCTCGACGAGGAAACGGCCGACGAGATTCTGCAGGAGCTCGAGCCGGAAGAGAAGGCCGAAACGGAACGCCTGCTTCAGTACGACCCGTATACGGCCGGCGGTCTGATGACCACGGAATTCGTGTCGGTGCTGGAAACGCTCACCGTGGAAGAGTCGCTGCGCGGCGTACGCGCGATGGCCCGTGGTGGGCGCCGCGAAGCGATGTACACGATCTACACCGTCGATGACACCGGACGGCTGCGGGGTGTGCTGTCGTTGCGCGAGCTGCTCGCGGCCCCCGAAGGGACGCGCATCAGCGAGCTCGCGTGGAGCGAAGTCGTGAGTGTGTCGCCCGACATGCTGCAGGAAGAGGTTTCGCAGATCACGTCCAACTACGACCTCGTGGCGTTGCCCGTGGTGGACGTGAACAAGCGCCTGCTCGGCGTGGTGACGGTCGACGACGTCATCGACGTCATTCAGGAAGAGCAGACCGAAGACGCGCAAAAGTTCGGCGGTATGGAGGCGCTCGAAGAGCCCTACATGCAGATCTCGCTCTGGCAGAACGTGCGCAAGCGCGGCGGCTGGTTGTCGGTACTGGCCGTGAGTGAAATGCTGACCGCGTCGGTGATGGCGCGCTACGAGCACGAGCTCGCCAGCGTGATTCTGCTTTCGCAGTTCATTCCGCTCATCATGAGCTCGGGGGGCAACTCCGGTTCGCAGGCGACATCGCTCATCATCCGGGCGATGGCGCTGGGCGAAGTGCGCCTCTCCGACTGGTGGAAGGTGGTGCAGCGCGAGTTGCCCGCCGGCCTCATTCTCGGGCTCATGCTCGGTACGCTCGCCGCGGCCCGCATTTCCGCGTGGGAGTTGCTGGGGTTGTACGATTACGGGCCGCATCATGCGCTGCTGGCGCTCACGGTCGGCATCACGCTGGTCTGCATCGTGACGATTGGCTCGCTCACCGGATCGATGCTGCCCTTCATTTTGCGACGCTTCGGCTTCGACCCCGCCAGTGCGTCGGCACCCTTCGTCGCCACGCTGGTCGACGTGTCGGCCATCAGCATTTACTTCAGTGTGGCGTACGTGATGTTGCGCGGCACCCTGCTCAAGTGACGCGCACCTGATGTTCCAGTGACGCACGCTGCCGCGACGAAAGCGGCGATGTGGCGTGGCACGCTCGCCGTGGTGTTCAGTGCCTGCTGTTTCGGATCGATCTCGCCGCTGACCGTCGTGGCCACGAGTCACGGCATGGCGCTCGAGAGCATTCAAACATGGCGCTACTTCGCCAGCGCGGTGGTGCTCGTGATCATCGGGCTGGTGGTGAAACCGCCGGCGCCTGCGGCGGGACTGGGTCCGTGGTATCAGCCGCGTACGCTCTTTCTGGCCGGAAGCGGACAAGCGCTGGTGGCGACGCTGGCGTTGGCGGCACTGCGCTGGCTCCCGGCAGCGACGGCGAGCTTCTTGTTCTACACGTATCCGGCGTGGGTCACGATCATTACCGCGCTGCGGGGGCTCGAGCCGCTCGACCGAACGCGCCTCGTCGCGCTCGCGCTGGCATTGGGTGGCATCGCGGCGATGGTCGGTGCGCCCGACGCGGCGACGCTTTCCCCAATCGGGCTCGTGATCATCTTGTCGGGCGCGCTGGTCTACGCCTTGTACATTCCCCTGCTCAGCGCCTTTCAGCTCAGCGGCGACGCGCGCTCCGTAACACGCTCCATCGCCGTTGGCGGCACGGTCCTCTTTGCCATCTGGTCACTGAGCAGCGGGACGCTGTTCGAGATTCCCGACATGGTAGCGTTTGGCGCGAGTCTGCTGCAGGGGGTGTTGTCGGCGGGCTCGTTCCTGGGGTTTCTTGCCGGCCTCAAGGTGCTCGGCAATGTGCGGACGGCGATCACAAGTACCGTCGAGCCCTTCTGGACGACCATGCTGGGTGTGGTACTGCTGGGTCAGGGAGTTGGCACTGGCACGATCATCGGTGGGATCGCCATCATGGGGGCGGTACTGTTGCTGCAGCGACCGGTGGCGTCCGCACGCGTTCAGTCGTCTGATAACGGGCAATAAGCGGCACGACGCGCACACCACTACACGACACCGTCCGGCGCGTGGCCGGCGCATTCACCAAGACAGGTAGCGATGGCAAAGATTCTGGTCACCGGCGCCGCCGGCTTCATTGGGTCTCACACGAGCACACGTCTGCTGGCGCGCGGTGACGAAGTCGTCGGTCTCGACAACATCAACGACTACTACGACCCCACGCTCAAGGAGGCGCGTCTCGCGCGTCTTCAGGCGCATCCGGGATTCCGTTTCGTGCGGATGGAGTTGAGTGACCGGAGTGGACTGGAAACGCTCTTCCGCGACGAGCGCTTCGACAAGGTCATTCACCTCGCCGCCCAGGCGGGCGTGCGCTACTCGCTCACGAATCCGCACACGTACATCGACAGCAACCTCGTGGGCTTCTTGCATATCCTCGAGGGATGCCGTCACCATGGGGTGCAGCACCTGACCTACGCGAGCTCGTCGAGCGTATACGGCGCCAACACGGCCATGCCGTTCTCGGTGCACCAGAACGTCGACCACCCGGTGTCGCTGTATGCCGCCACCAAGAAGGCCAACGAGCTCATGGCGCACACGTACAGCCATCTGTACGGACTGCCCACCACCGGACTGCGTTTCTTCACGGTGTACGGCCCGTGGGGTCGCCCGGATATGGCACTCTTTCTCTTCACCAAAGCCATTCTCGAAGGGAAGCCCATCGATGTGTTCAATCATGGCAAGATGCGCCGCGATTTCACCTACATCGATGACATCGTCGAAGGCGTGATTCGCACGAGTGATCACACGGCGCAGCCCAATCCGGCGTGGAACTCGGACGCTCCGGATCCGGCCACGAGCAAGGCGCCGTATCGCATTTACAACATCGGCAACAACAATCCGGTGGAGCTCATGCACCTCATCGAGACGCTCGAGAAGGCGCTGGGGCGTACCGCGGAGAAGCGCATGTTGCCGTTGCAGATGGGCGACGTACCGGCCACGTATGCCGATGTCGAAGCGCTCGTGCAGGATGTAGGCTTCGCGCCGCAAACGCCTATTGAAACTGGCGTCCAGCGGTTCGTCGAGTGGTACCGTTCGTACTTCAACATCGGCGACTGATTCGCCAGGCCGCCCGGTTTGCCGGGCGGCTGTTTGCTACCAGTACAGCGCCATCGCGCGCGTCCCGCCGGGGCCCATGACCAGAGCCGGCCCCGGCAACCGCACGGCGTGCAGCAGCTGCTTGGCTTGCACCCACACGGGATGGTTTCCCGGCAGACGCGACGCGTCGAGATCGAGTCCGACGACGTATTCGGCCGGTACCCCCGCGCCCATGCCACGACGACCGCCCGACACACGCAACGCCGACGGCCAGTAGGACGCGGCGGCACGCGGCAGCATGTCGTGCACGTTGGCCGAGAGCCACACTGTCTGGCTGGCGTAGTCGTACTTGGCGCCGCGCGGTCCACGCCGACGGAACAGGCTGCGCGAGGTCGTGGAGAAGGCTGGTGTGATGCGATCGAACATGGGGAACAGCGACGACCGCACGCTCGCGGAGGTGGGCTCCGTGGTCGGCACCTCGGCACTGTTCGACTGCGCAGAGGCCCTAACGGGGCCGAGCACCATCGCCAGACCGACCAGCACTGCCATCAGCGCCGTCCGCCGTACGATACGTCCGTCTTCGATATGTGCGCGCATCCGAGTCTCTCCACAGGGGACCTGCCGACGGTCGTGTCGACGCCCTGAGGCACTGCAACGGATGGGCCACGTATGGCTGGGCTCGCCAGACCGCTTCCAGGCCTGGTTGGCGAACCGGGCGCTCGGCGGCACCCCCTCGTGAGCCGCCCAAACGGTGACGCGGCCACTGGCGATTTCTGACAGTACGTGCTTGTGGTGTAACGGCGGAGCCGTCCAGTTCATGGCGGATGCCTGCCGCATCAACGCCACGGACGTCTTCAATCCGACCAGGAGTGTTGCGCCAACGCAACACCAGCGGCATTTAGCCGACGACACCGCCCCTAGCGTCGCCGTTTGGCGCCGCCGCCGAACGTGAAGAAGGCGAAGCCCACCACGAAAACGGTGGCAAAACCGAACCATTGCAGCGCGTACGACAAATGGGGCCCGTCGGAGACGGTGGGGGCAGGAACCCGCGTCGGCCGCGTGATGTCCGTCATGACCGTGTCACCAACCGCCAGCAAGATGAACGGTGCCACGGGGCGGCCCATCATCGCGGCGATGGTGTCGCGGTCCAGCAATCGCATGGCGCGCGGCGATGACTGCATGCGGGCCTGCCCGGGCTTTGGCGGCGGGAACTCTGTGAGCAACGCCTCGAGCCGCAGCGTGTCCGCCTCGCGCGCCTTGTCGAAGTCGACCGTGCGGCCATCGGCGGCATAGAGATAGCCGCGCAGCACGATGATAGCGGTGTCCCCCCAACTGCCGTCGAGCGGACGCACCGGCGTCAGGAGATACACACCGGGCGATCCGTTCTGCGATCGCGTGGCATGAACAAGCTCGCGCGAATACTCCGCCACGCCCTGCACGGCCACCCGGCGCCAGTGCGTGACACTCGTGTCCTGCCCCTGCAACCCGGCGAGCGACAGCGGCGGCTGGGCGCCGCGAGACGACACGATCGCGTTCTGTGTGCGACGTTGCTGCAGTCGGTCGAGCTGCCAGAATCCCAAGCGTACACACACCGCCGCCGTGATCGCCGTCAACACCCCAAACACGATGGTCTTGCCGCGGGTACTCATGACGACGTATCGCTCGGCGTCTCGGTGTTCGCGTTCAGTGCATTGGGGGCACGCTTCGCCGCACGGGTCGATCGCGGCTTCTTCGTTGCTGCCGGAGTTGGCGCGTCAGTCGCCACCGGCGCCGCCGGTGGACGGCGCGTGCGCGTACGCGGGCGAACATCCGCGCGCGGCAACGCTGGTGACGCTGGCGCCGTCGGTGCCTTCGACGCCTTCGACGCCTTTGGAGTCGCCGACTCCTTCGGCGCCTTCGCTGCCTTGGTCGGCTTGGTCGGCTTCTCAGCCTTTACCGTTTTGGCCAACTTTGGCGCTTTGGCCGGCTTTGGCGCTTTCGGGGCTTTTGTCGGCTTCTCCGACTTCTTCGCCTTCTCCTTCACACCGCGCTTCTCGCCCTTCGCCGCAGCGAGCCTCAACGGCGCGCCGGCCTTCGACGAGTCATCCAGCGACGGCAGCGGCGGCAACGATTCCGGCGTGAGCACCAACATGCTCAGTGGGGGAAGCGACACCGTGAACGACTGCTCGAAACCATGAAAGGGCACGGCTTCCGTATCTGCGTGCGCGTCCACGGGGTAATCGCTTCCGCCAAACTGCGGAGCATCGGAATTGAGCACCACACGATAGCGCGTATGCTCCGGTGCCCCCAGTCGATACGCAGGACGCGGCACGGGGGTGAGATTGAGCACCACCACCGCGTGATCGCGTCCATCGAAACGCGCATAGGAGTACACCGACTGTTCCTTGTCGGCGACATCGATCCAGCGGTATCCGCTGGGCTCATGATCGGCGCGCCACAAGCAGGGCTGCTCACGATAGAGCGCACCAACTGCCGCGACATACTCCATGAGGCCACGGCGCCGCGGATCCTCCAGCAGGTGCCACTCGAGACTCGCGTCGTGGTTCCACTCGCGCGACGTACCGAGTTCAGTACCCATGAAAAAGAGCGACTTGCCGGGGCGCGTCACCGAGTATCCGATCAGCGTACGCAGATTGGCCAGCTTCTGCCACATATCGCCCGGCATCTTCTCGACCATCGAACGCTTCAGGTGCACCACCTCGTCATGCGAGATGGGGTTCATGAAGTGTTCGCTGTACTCGTACCACATGGCGAAGGTGAGCTTGTCGTGAGCCCCCTTCCGGAAGAATGGATCGATCTTGTAGTAGTCGAGCGTGTCGTGCATCCAGCCCATGTTCCACTTGAACGTGAAACCGAGCCCGCCGTCCGCGATTGGCGCTGTCACCTTTGGCCACGACGTGCTCTCTTCGGCCACGGTGATGACGCCGGGATACAACGACTGCACCGCGTGGTTGAGCTGCTTGAGAAACGCCATCGCTTCGAGGTTCTCGCGGCCGCCGTAGCGGTTGCGCAACCACTGTCCCGCTTCCCGGCCGTAGTCGAGATACAGCATCGACGCGACTGCGTCGACGCGCAGGCCGTCGATATGGAACTCCTCGATCCAATACAGCGCGTTCGCCACGAGGAAGTTCCGCACCTCGTGCCGAGCATAGTTGAAAATGTGTGTGCCCCACTCGGGGTGATCGCCGAGCCGCGGGTCTTCGTGCTCGTAGCACGCCGTCCCGTCGAAGCGACGCAGCGCCCAGTCGTCCTTGGGGAAATGCGCGGGTACCCAATCGAGCAGCACGCCGATACCGGCCTGGTGCAACGTGTCGACGAGAAAGCGGAAATCATCCGGCGAGCCGAAGCGCGACGTGGGGGCATAGTATCCGCCAACTTGATAGCCCCACGAGCCGCCGAACGGGTGTTCCTGCACCGGCAGCAGCTCCACGTGCGTGAACCCCAATCGACGCACATGCTCGGCCAGACGCGGCGCGATTTCCGTGTACGTGAGCATGCGATTGTTCTCGCCACGCATCCACGAACCCAAGTGCACCTCGTACACCAGCATTGGCTCGCGCAACGGATCACTCTCGCCACGCTGCGCCAGCCAGCTGCCGTCATGCCACGCGTATTCACTGCGTCCCTGCACGATCGATGCAAAGCCCGGCGACTGCTCGAGCTTGAACGCATACGGATCGGTCTTCACCCGCAGCGTACCCGTGCGCGTGAGGATCTCGTACTTGTAGAGCGTTTCCGCCCCGATACCCGGCACGAAGAGTTCGAAGACGCCGCTGCCGCCAAGCGCCCGCATGACGTGCGCACGGCCGTCCCAGGCATTGAAGCTGCCGATGACACTCACACGCGCCGCATTGGGCGCCCATACTGCGAACGCCGTCCCCTCTACGCCGTCCATCGTGCACGGATGCGCGCCGAGCTTTTCCCACAAGCGCAGGTGGCGCCCCTCGTTGAAGAGGTGTAGGTCGATCTCCCCGAGCGTGGGCAGAAAGCGGTACGGATCGTCCTGCTCCTGCTCCACGCCATCGGCGCCGGTAATGCCAAGGCGATAGCGCAGCGGCAACGAGCGATCGGAGAGGAACGCCGTGTAGATGCCGTGGGCGTCGCGCTCCATGGGCACATCACGCTCGCCGAGCATGAGCCGGACGGCGGACGCGAGTGGCTGAAACACACGCACGACCACACCACGGACGCCATCGACTTCGGCGTCGTGCGCACCCAACAGGTCGTGCGGGTGCATGGACTCGCCACGCACCAATCGGAGCGCGGACTCGGCGGACATGGGCTGCAAGGAAGACGGGGTCATCCCACAAATGTAGGGGACGACAGGCGCCTGTGGTGGGGGCGTCGGCGTCGAGTTGCCGTTAGAAGAGCGAGGGCTGGTCGCCGATAACGGACGGGTCGACAGAGGGAACCCCGAGCCGCTGCTGGAGCATCCGGACCGACGCGGGCGCATGCCCCGCGAAGTGATTGTTCACGAACCCGAACACCTCGCGAACCTGTCCCTGCAGTATGGGGATCATGCGAGCCCAGGCGTCGAGCTCTGCGCTGCGATCGGCCTGCAGGTGGGAGTAATCGACGATCTGGCGGTCGGGTCCCATCCATCGCAGGTAGGCGAAGTCCGCCGTAGGATGCGCACACAGTTTGAGCAGCCACTCACGCGGGATCCACCGTCCGTCGCTGAGTGCCATGGCCACCCCATGCTGCCGAAGCAGATCGAGCACACGCCGCCTCACCCAACCTTGCTGCCGGAACTCCACGGCAAAGCGCACATCGGTTGGGAGCTTTTCGAGAAACGCCGCAAAGGGTGCGCCTTCTGAGGGCGCGAAGTCGGGTCCGCACTGGATGAGTATGGGCCCGAGGCGTGGCCCCAGCTCACGCATGCGGTCGACGAACGCCATGAGCAGGTCCTCGCAGTTTACGAATCGGCGCTCGTGCGTGATTTCCTGCGGCAGCTTGCACGCGAACACGAACTGTTCCGGCACGCGCGACGCCCATCCGCGCACCGTGCTGCTGGGCGGAATGGCGTAGAAGGTGGAGTCGATCTCCACGACATCGAACGCGCGGGCAAACGTACGCAGGAAGTCCACGGGTCGCGTTCCTTCAGGATAGAAGGGGCCAACCCACGCAGGATAATTCCACCCTTGGGTTCCCAGGCGAAGTGAGGGCGTGGTTGCTGGTGCGCGCGCGGACATGACAGACAGTGTGATTCAGACACAGGCCAATGTCCACCGTTCGTCGATTACCGACCGCCTCACGCTCACGGACGGCACCACGATGCCACTCGTCCCGCAAGTCGGCGTCCGGAACCAGATGTGACACCGCGGCACCTACTCGCCGTATCCAAGGCATACAGGCCGCACGGCAGCCTGCGGATGTGTCCACGCCGTGTCACCCGTTTCGGGAGCTTCCAATGATTCGAGTCCTCATCGCTTCGGCCGCCGTCGTGCTTTCCTCGTCGGCGGTGTCCGCCCAGTCGTTTGCCAATCCCGTCCGTAGTACTTCGGCACCCACAGCATCCGGTCGTGCGCTGCTGTCGTCTGAAGAGCACATCGAGCTCGCTCGCAACGCCGTCGCGTCCGGCGACTTCGATGCGGCACGCCGTGAATACCTCGCCGCCGTCACGCTCGATCGCGCAGCCGGCCGACTCCCGACAGAGTCCACCATGGGCCTCGTGCAGATGCTCTACGCGCAGTCGTACACCCGCGAAGCGTCGTACATGCTCGACCTGTTGGCAAACGAGGCGGCGCAGCGCGCTGACCTGGAGACAGAGGCACGGGCGCGTGCCGATGCCCTGTGGCTCAAGGCCGGGGACGGACGGCGGGCGCAAGCGCGTGAAGACGCGACCCGCCTTCGGTCTCTCATCAAGCAGGGCGTGCTGTCGGCAGACACACAGCGGTACGTCGCGACCCGCTTCCGCTAACACCTTCCGGAGTACACACCATGCTCGCACTGACGATTCTCGCTCTGGCGGCGGCGACGCAGTTCACACCGCCCACAGTCGATCTCAGCCGCTCCCGTGAGACGCGACGTTCCGTTTCGGCGTCTGCGCTTCCTGTATCTCCTCGCGACAGCGCGCTGATGCACCTCGAACGCGCGCGCGTGGCTGAAGCGGCCGGCGATCTCTCCGCCGCGCACACGGAGTATTCAAAGACGATGTGGCTGCAGCGCAGCGCCGGCGTCCTACCGGTCGAGGCATCGTATGGTGCGGCCACGGTACTGGTGCAACTCAAACGGCATCGCGAGGCGGCCGATGTGCTCGACCAGCTCGCCGCCGACGCCAATTTGTTGGGCGATGCCGAAACGGAAGCGCGTGTGCTCCTCGACGTGGTGGCGGTGAAATCCAAGCACCATCGTCGTGCCGCCGCCCGTCAGGATACGCTGCGACTGCGGGCGCTGCTCTGCGACGAGCGTCTCACGGGTGACACGCGACGTATGGTCAAGGCACGTCTCTCCTGACCCGAGTTCATCCGTCGCTGACGTGAGTCAGCGATACGTCTCGAAAAAGCCGCGTCCGGTCCCACTCAGTGGCACACCGCGAACGCGGCCGCGCAACCGGGCCTCGCCGGCCATCTGCAGGAACCATGGCCGCGCGAGCCCACGTGCGTAGTTCCCCTCGCCTCGTTCCGCGAGCCCGATGCGGGTGTCGGTGGCGACGGCATCGTCGATCGTGAGCAGCAGCTGCAGCGTATCCTGGCCGCGCACGTCGAACAATTCAGCGGTCGCCGGCACCTTGAGTGGGCCGGCCGCCGTCCGCACGGTGCGGGCATCGTTGTATTGAATGACGCGCGGTCGGAAGAGCGCGAGGAAGCCGCGCTCATCGGTGACATACACGAACAGCGGCGACGAACTGCCCGCCGTATCTTCCGGCGTGACGCGTCCGTACAGCAGCGTATAGGCGCCGGCGCGTGTGGCGCCCCACTCCCACGTCACGCCGCGCCATCCGCCCCAGTTGTGGTCGTGATACGCCTGCGCATTGTCGTAGCGATCGCACCGACCGGCCACACAGATGGAGCCACTCGCCGTAGCGCGCAGTCCGGGCACGGCGTAGCCCGATGTGAAGTCCCCGCTCACGAGTGTGGCGCCGGGGAACTCCACTCGCGGCGCCGGCGTGACCACCAGATCGAGCGTCAACTGCGCGCCCGTGCCCGCCTCCCGGCCGATGGATTTCAGCGCATACCGCCCATCGGGGAGCACGGAGACGCTGCCCTCACCAATGCGCACGTCGGCATCGCGGACACTGAATCGCACCTGCTCACGTGTCACGTTGGTCACGAATCGGCGGGGCGCCTTGTCACGTTCGTGCAGCGTAACGAGCAGTTGACCGCCCCATCGCTCGCCTCGCACGTCGCCACCGACCAGGAAGGTGATGAAGGCCCACTTCGACGCGTCCGGCGACAGCACGTTGAAGTAGTGCCACTCGCCCCACGAATCGGCGTTGGCCATGCCTTCGGTGGGGCGATGAAAGCGATCGACGTCATGGCGCAACTCGGCGTCGGTGGGACGCATCCACCGCGTATCGCCGGCGTCGTCGTTCCACGCGCCCTGCGAGATGGTCGGCATGGCATCGAGCTGTCGCGTTGCCGATGGAACCTCGCCGGATGCGCGCACCGGATGCTCGACACCATCCGCCGTGGTCACATACAGCAGCTTGCCCTCGAGCTGTGGTGCGGCAATGCGCACCGCGTCCGCGAGACGCGGCGCGCTGAGCACTTGCCGGTGTACGAAGCGCGCGTTGGGTACCGAGAAAAACAGACCGCCGAGCCCGCCGGTGGTGAGCACCTCGATATCGATACCTTCGGGAAGCACGGTAATCTGTCCGCCGCCAACCAGTCGCTCCTGACTGGCCTGACGGACCATCGCTTCACCGACCGCCAGCAACACGATCATCACGCCAACACCCACGCCGAAGCCACCGCACAGCAGCAGCGCACGCCACGGGCGAGACGTGACGGTGCGCCACGCCAACAGCCAGGACGTTGCCAAGCGCCACGCGTTCACGCCGGCGAGTTCCTGGTGTCGCTGGCGACGCGGCCGTCGAGCAAACGAATGACGCGTTGGGCGGTATTGGCGACGACCGTATCGTGGGTAACGAATACCAGCGTCGTGCCGTCGCGATGCAACTGACCGAACAGCTGCAGCAAGCGCTCGCCGGTCGCGGCATCGAGTTCGCCTGTGGGCTCGTCTGCCAGGAGCATGGCCGGTTCGTTCGCGAGCGCACGCGCAATCGCCACGCGCTGCTGTTCGCCACCGGACAGTTGCGTGGGCCGATGGCCGCGGCGATCGCCGAGTCCTACATATCCCAGCAACTCCGCCGCACGCGCCCGTCGTGCCGCTTTGGCCATACCCGCCTCCGCCAGTGGCAGCTCGACGTTCTCGAGCGCCGACAGCGTGGGCATGAGATAGAACCGCTGAAAGACAAAGCCGATGTGGCGAAGGCGGAACGCGGTGGCTTCGGCGTCGTTGAGTGTTGCCGTATCGCGACCATTCACGAAGACACGCCCCGTGCTCGGCACATCGACCACGCCAAGCAGATGCAGCAGGGTGCTCTTCCCGCATCCCGACGGACCCGTGATGGCCGCGAATTCACCACGCGCGATCGCGAGATCGATGCCGCGCACCGCGTTCACCGTGGCGTCACCCATGGTGTAACTGCGCACCACCTGCTGGCACTGAATGACGTGGTCGCCCTCGGGCAACCGGAGTGTGTCAGCCAACGGCATCCTCTCGAAGCGAACGAACAATGGGGATCGAGGCAGCGCGCCACGCCGGCACCAGGCCAGCGAGCGTGCCGGAAACCAGCAGCAGCGCGAGCGACTTCCACGCGGCTTCGGGACTCCACAAGAAGAAGTCGAATGCTGCGGGCAACCCCGGGAAATCCCGGAGAATACCGTTGAGCCACTTGGCGGTGATGAGGCCCAGTACCAACCCGCCGGCAATACCCGCACTGCTCATGAAGAATCCTTCGAGAAACACTTGTCGGAGCACGCCACCCTTTTGCGTGCCGATGGCACGCAGCACCGCGATCTCGCCGCGGCGTTCGTTCACCGACAACGTCACCAGCGTCGCGACGAGCAGGAATCCAATGCCGAGGCTGATGGCGCCCAGTACGAAGGCCAGCTGGCGAAAATACGACAGGCGTTCCTCCACCTGTCTTATCGCGGTCTCGGTACTGATGGCCGTGACACGCGGCTGCGTGGTGGCAATCCACGTGCGCACCGCCTCGACACTGGCGGAATCACCACGTCGCGATTCGGCCATGGCGACCGACATGCGATCACGGAACTCCGGTCCCAGCAGTGCACGCACTTCCTGCAGCGGCAGCGCCATGACCGGCGTCTCTGCGGGCACATAGAAGAAGCGCGCATCGCCAACGAGTACGACGACGCGCGAACGGCTTGCGGTGCGGAGTTGGGCGTTGAGTCCCGAGGCCACGGTGAGTGTATCGCCAAGCTGCTTGCCGCTGCGCAGCAAGAAAGCACGGTTCACTACTGCCGGGAGTGGCGTCGCGGTAGCGACACTGTCCCGCGGCGCCGGCAGATCGCGCCCGGCATCGAGTACGTAGTCACCCTGTACATCCTGCTCGAGCCCGAGCGTGAACACCGAGGGAAAGCGGTTGCCGGGAAGCGAGAGCGTGGCGCCCAACGCAGGGCTCACCGCCTTGACGTCGGGATTGGCGCGCAGTGCGGCCACGATGCCGGTGGCGCCGTCGATCGTGGCTTCGCTGTCGAAGGGGAGAGTGCCCTTGGGAGCCACCCGCAGCTGGTAGCCACGCGTGAGTAGCAATGTCCGGAACGACTCGCGCATGCCGGTGGCCAACATCACCATATCAAGCAACAGCGCCGCGGCTACCGCAATACCAAGAATGGCGAGCAGCGTGCGCGCGGGGTTCCGTCGCAGCGTAGCGACCGCAAGCGTGACACGCATGCTCATGACGCGAGTTCCATGCGCTATCGCCCCATGAGCGTGAGCGGCGGCGTGCGCACCAATCGCCACGCCGCCAAGGCCCCCGCACCAATACCCAGTACGAGACTGGTGAGCGTGGCGAACGCGAAGATCTCCGGCGTGAGTAGCGCAAAGAGCAACGGCGTGCGGTACACCTGCTGGAAGTGCGCGTTCACGATGATGCTCGCGATCCAACCAATGGCTGCACCGATCACACTGCCGATGATCGAGACGAGCGCTGCCTCCATGACGATTGCGCGCACCACCGTGCCCTGCGAAATCCCCATGAGCCGGAGCGCCGCGATGTCACGCCGGCGTTCCTCGACGCTCAGCAGCAGCAGGCACAACAGAAACACGGCGCTCGCCACCACCGTGATGAGCCCAATGGCTTTGTGAAAGCGCTCGACCACGCGAAAGGTGCGCGAACTCTGCACCGCGACATCGGCGGACTTGTGCGCGCGAAAGCCGAACGCCACGTGATTAATGCGCGCAATCGCGGAATCGACCGACACGGAGTCTGGCACCCCAACGGCAAAGCGGTCGACCCGATCGTCCAGACCGAGCAGCGTTTGCAACTGATCGACATGCGTGCGAATGCGATACTCACGCCGTGCGACTTCGGCGGGATCGGCCTTCCGTTCGAACACCGCGTCGACACGCACACTGTCGCCAGGAATGCCGGGCTTTCCAGACAGGCGTACGATGCTGCCGGGGCGCAGCCCCAGATCCTCGGCCATGCGGGCATCGACGGCGATGCCACGTACCGTCGGGGCACGACGGCCGTAGGTACGCGACAGTGACGTGTCGCTCTGTGCAGCGGCAGTGGCCGCGCCGGTCGTGCCGGACAGCACCAGCAGTGCGCCCGCGGCTGACAGCCGCGACAGGCGGCGCCTGATCATCGTCGCTGCTCCCCGCGCGCGATCAGCGGGATGATTTGCGTGTGCGGGTACGGCCCGCCGGTGCGGCAGTGTCAGCCACAGCGGGCGTGTCATCGGTGGCCGGCAACGTGCGGGCCACTGGCGCGGAAGCAGAAGATGGAATCGGCATCGACTCCACCAACACTTGAGCCGCGAGATTGGGTCCCACGACGGGCTCCTGGCCCGCAACACGGAGCGTGATCGGCCCGTCGAACGGCGCACGATGAAGGAGCGTGATTTCGGCGCCGGGCTGCAGCGCGATGTCTGCCAGATACCGCAGCAGCGACGGATCCTTGTCGCTCACCCGCACCATGCGGGCGTGCTCGCCGACGGCGAGGTCAGCCAGCGTGCGATGCCGCCGTTCATCGACGACGCCGTCCGCCGTGGGAATCGGGGCCCCGTGCGGGTCGGCCGTCGGGTTTCCCAACGCCGCCGCCATCCGATCGATGAGTTCGTCCGAGGCGGCATGCTCGAGGCGTTCCGCTTCATCGTGGACACGATCCCACGCATATCCGAGAACGCTCGTGAGATAGCTCTCGAGAATGCGATGGCGGCGAATGGTGCGAAGCGCCGCCAGTCGCCCCAACGACGTGAGCTGCACGCCGCGATACGGCACGTGATCGAGATAGCCCTGCGACGCGAGCCGACGGATCATCCCCGTAACGGATGCCGGAGCGACCTGCAAGGCATTCGCGACCTCCGACGTGGCGGCCGCGCCGAAGCGCGTCTCCAGTTCGTAAATCGCCTTGAGATAGTCTTCGACCGGCTCTGTGAGGACCGGCGGGGCGCTGGCGCGGGGTTCGGACATGCCCAAAGATCAGCGGATGCGACCGCCAACGGGACCCCGAACCATCAAAACCGGGACCATGGTACGATGCCGTACGCCGTTGGCCGTGGTGCCGTAGAGCACATCCTGCAGGCCACGATGGCCATGCGTCGCCATCGCGATGAGATCACACTGCTCGCGATCAGCGGCCGCCGAGATTTCCGCCGCCGGATCACCTGCAGCCAGAATCGATTCGGTTTCGAATCCTTCCCCCCGCAAGGTGGCGCACAGCCCCTCGATGTAGTCGCGGTCGACGCGCATCTCCTCGGACTCGCGCAGCTTGAGCGACAGCTGATTGCGGGCGGCCCACCCGTCGGCGACGTGAATGAGCACGATGGACGAGTGACAGAGACCCGCCAACTGTCGCACGTGCGCGAGAATCACCTGGTCGTACGACGAGTGCTCGAGTGGCACCAGAATGCGGCGATACATCAGGCGATCCACCCGCCGATGGTCTGCACGAGCAGCCACACGTTGAGCGCGGCGATGATCGACGCCACCGAATAGGCGGCCACGCGCAACGGCAGAGAGTTGGCAAACTCGCCCATCTTGACGCGGTCTGAGGTGAATTGCACGAGCGGGAAGACGGCGAAGGACAGCTGCAGCGACAGAATGACCTGACTGAACACCAGCAACTTGGCCGTGCCACTCTCCCCGTAAACTATCGCCACGATGGCCGCCGGCACGATGGCAATGGCGCGCGTGATGAGGCGGCGAAGCCACGGACGGATGCGGAGGTTGAGGAACCCCTGCATCACGATCTGCCCGGCCAAGGTCCCAGTGAGCGTCGAGTTCTGCCCCGACGCGAGCAGCGCAAGAGCAAAGACGGCACTCGCGCCGCCTACGCCGAGCAACGGCGTCAGAAGCTTGTACGCATCCTGAATTTCCGCCACCTGCGTGTTGCCGGTGCGATGGAACGTCGCGGCGGCCACGATGAGAATGGCCGCGTTGATGAACAGGGCGAAGGTGAGCGCGATGGTCGAATCGAGAAACGCAAAACGCACCGCCTCCCGCTTGCCCTCGGTATTCTCCGCGTACTTGCGCGTCTGCACGATGCTCGAATGCAGATACAAGTTGTGTGGCATGACGGTGGCGCCCAGAATGCCGATCGCGATATAAAGCATTTCGGGATTCTTCACGATTTCGCTCGTAGGCACGAAGCCACGCGCGACGGCGCCGAGATCGGGGCGCGAGATGACCAGCTCGAACAGGAAGCAGCCGCCGACCACGGCGATCAGCGCAATGACCATCGCTTCGAGCAAGCGGAAGCCTTTGTTCTGCAACAGCAACACGATCATGACGTCGAAGGCCGTGATCGCGATGCCTACGGGAAGCGAAATCCCGAAGAGCAGATTGAGCGCAATGGCGGTACCGATGACCTCGGCCAGGTCGCACGCGGCAATGGCCAACTCACAGAGCACCCACAAGACCAACCCGGTCTGCCGCGAGTAATGATCGCGACAGGCCTGCGCGAGGTCGCGACCGGTGACGATGCCCAGCTTGGATGCGAGCCCCTGCAGGAGCACCGCCATCAGATTCGACAGCAGAATGACCGACAGCAGCGTGTAGCCGAATCGCGATCCACCGGCGAGATCGGTGGCCCAGTTGCCGGGATCCATGTAGCCGACGGCCACCAGATATCCGGGGCCGGCAAAGGCGAGCAGCTTCCGGAACCATCCCGCGCCGTGCACCTCGACCGAACGGTGTACCTCGGCCAGCGACGGCGCGAGACGAGCCCGCCGCCAGCCGGGGTCGGCGGCGGGGGTGGGTTCTACAGATTCCGCTTCAGAATTGGGTAATGCCATATTTGCATTTTAGGTCACCCTAAACCTTATGGCAAGCCGCCGAGCCCCGAGATACGCAGACGGGGCTCGTCCCTCGCTGGTTATTGCTTTGCCGCCACGCCGTCGCGACGTGGATCAGCGACGCCGATTCGCGTGCCGTTGGGGCGCACCAGCACCGCGTGCACGCCACCCATGGTGATATCAGCAACCCGGCTCACCGGTCGGTAGCCGCGCGTCACGAGCGCCTGATACACCGGCATATCGAACCCCGGCTCCACCTCGACGTCTTTCTGGGTCGCCGAGGTGTAGATGCGTGGCGCGGCAATGGCGGTCCATGGATCCTCGCCAAATGCGAGCGTACGCAACGTGACCTGCACGATGGACGGCTGGATGTACTGCGATCCCGCGGCACCGATCACGAGACGCACGTCGTTCCCCTTCAGGATCATCGTGGGCGACATCGTGCTGATCGCGTAGCGATTGGGGCCACGCGTACGCGCATCGAGATTCGACGCCGACGAATTGAGCCAGAAGCCCTCGGTATACACCCCCGACCCGAACAGCACACCAACCGTGGTCGTCGCCGAGACCGCGTTACCGCGCGCGTCGACAATGGACAGGTGCGACGTGAGGCTCTGTCCGTCTTCGTTGCGCGAAGTCGCCGCGGCATCGTCGCCAGACGAGGGACGCGACGCGACAGCCGCAGGGTACGGGTTGAAACGGGTGCACGCGTCTGGCACCGCGACACTGTCGAACGCCCAGGCGTCGCCCGCCACGACCGTGTCGGGCAATGCGCCACCGACGAGGCCCGCGCGCTGCTGCGCAAAGCCCGGCGCCGAGCTGCCACGCGCCGGCACGCGCACGGCCAGCGGATCGCCGCGCCAGCGACTGGCATCCGCACTGGCCAGCCGCAGAATGTCGGCCAACTTCACCACGGCCTCGGGGTGCGACGTAAAGCCTCCCGCCGAGGTTACGCCCGAGTACTCGGCCATCTGCAGCATCTCCAGCACCGACGTGCCGCCCATTGGCGGTGGGGCGCCGAGTACCGTGTATCCACGCCACGTGGTGCACAACGGACGCATCGCCGTGACAGGATACGCCCGAAGATCGGCAGGGGTAATCAGGCCACCCATCGACTGCACCTTGGCACTCAGACGTTCGGCAATCGCCCCGGTGTAGAACGCCTCACGCCCACCGTCGCGAATGCGCTCGAGTGTGGCGGCCAACTCCGGTTGCACCAACCGGTCACCGGGACGTAGCGCCTCCCCGGCGGGCATGAACCGCGCCATCGCCAAAGGATCGGCCTGCATCTTGGCGCGCGACGACGTGATGGTACGCGACAACAACGGCGACACGATGAACCCCTCGCGTGCCAAGCGAATGGCCGGCGCCATCACCTGCGCGCGCGTGAGCGTCCCCCACTTGCCGTGCGCCTCGAGGAGCCCGGCGACCATCCCCGGTATGGCGGCGGCGCGCCCCATGCTCCGCGTGCTGTCTGGCCGTCCCCACGCGGCGTTGTCGCCCGTTCGCGGATAGAACGACAGATGTTCGACGCGACGCGACGCGGCATCGTAGAATGTCATCGCGCCGCCGCCACCAAGACCGGTTTGCGAAATGTCGGTGACCGACAGCGCGAAGGCGGTGGCGACGAACGCATCAACGGCATTCCCGCCCTCAGCGAGTATGCTGGCTCCGGCGGCGGAGGCGTCGGGGTGCGACGCAGCGACCATCCCCTGCGAACCCTCCACCCGCTTGCCGGCCATGGGCGCTTCGGCGCGCGGCGTCGGTGCGCCGGCGCACGCGCCGAGGAACAGCGTAGTGAAGAGCAGCACCGCGGGGGAGCGAACGATTGGACCGGTCACGACAACTCCAGGGGTATGCGGCGTCGCCTGCGACGACGGCGATTTAGGGATCGAGCAGTGAAAGCAACTGTTGCACGATGCGCTCAGTCAGCCCCCACACGATGTGCTGCTCGACGCGAAAGCCGGGAAAGCGAGCGCGCGCGCCGTTGATGGTGATGACGTGCTCCGCGCGCGTGTCCTCGTGTCGCAATACGGCCAGCGGCACCCAGAATGTTGCCGCAACTTCTTCGCTGGGCGAAAAGATCACGTCAGCAGGGACCACGGCAACAAATGGGCGAATGAGAATGGGCGGCAAGGCGGCGTTTCGCGGCGCAAGATCGTCCAGTCGCCCGAGCATGTGGCCGCGCGACAGGTCGAGCGCGAGCTCCTCAAACGTCTCACGTCGCGCCGTGGCCTCGAGAGACGTGTCCTCCGGCTCGTGCCGCCCGCCAGGAAACGCCATGTGCCCGCTCCACGGGTCACCCTCATGCTCGGAGCGCTTGATGAAGAGCAATTCGGCCGTCCCCTGCACCACGCGCAACACCGCCACGACCGCCGCAAGGCGCGTCTCGGCAAGCGCCAGCGCCTCGACGGGCACGCGCGTCCGCATTTGCTCCGCGATACGTGCCACCTCCGGCTGCGCCATGGCCTCGCGCAGCCGATCGCGTTCGTGGTTCGCCGTCACCGGTGAGTGGTTGCTGAACGGAAGGACTTAGTCGGCGACCGCGCCGCCAGAGGCGACCCAATCGCGAAAGCCGCCCGCGAGCGACGCCACGTTGGTGTAACCCATCTGCCCGAGCGTCACGGCCGCCAACGCCGAACGGTTACCACTGGCGCAAATGAGGACGACGCGCGCATCACGCGGCACCTTGGCTTCGATCTGACTCTCCAACACGCCGCGGCCGATGTACTGCGCCGGCGCGGCGTGGCCGAGAGCCCACTCGTTCTGCTCACGGATATCGATCAGCGTCAGGGCTTCGCCGCGGCCCAGTGCGTCCTGTACTTCGCGCGCGGTCACTTCGGCAATCGACGCCTTCGCTTCGGCGATGAGCTGTTGAGCGGTCTTCATGGCTAAGACAAGTGAAAGGGTAAACTCAGCGGTGCACGTGCAGCATGCGGGCGTCGGCATCGAGCGTCGCCCACGCGCCCAGTGGTACGGTCCATTGCTCCTCAATATGACCGACCGGCACGCCGAGGAGGGTTGGAACCTGCAACGCGGCCGCGAGCTCTTCGATGAGCGCAACGATCGTCCGACTGCCGTCTTCGGTAGCTGCAGGGCAGTCGGTGAAGTGCCCGATGGCGAACCCACGACAGCCGTCGAACGCGCCGGCGAGCCAGAGCTGTGTCAGCATCCGGTCAATGCGATACGTGGCTTCGTTGATGTCTTCGAGCACAACGATGGCATCGCGGAAGTCACAGGCCCACGGGGTGCCGCAGAGCGAGGCGACCAGCGCGAGATTTCCGCCGGCAAGACGTCCGGACGCCGTCCCACCGCGCACCACGCTGGCGTCGGGCGCGCGCCAGAGCACGGGCGCGCGCTGCTGCACGACCTCGACGAGCGAGACGCGCGAAAACTCGCTGAGTGGGGAACGCGCGGTCGGCCCGTGGAAGCTGATCAGGCCGGCGCGCTGCCACGCCGCATGCAACGCCGTGATGTCGCTGTAGCCGATGAGCGCCTTGGGGGGCATGTCGGGCAGCGCGTGCTGCACGCGCGGCAACAGTCGCGCCGCGCCGTAGCCGCCGCGAATGCACCAGATGCCGTCCACCCGCGGGTCCCGCATGGCGTCGAGCAGATCGTCGCCGCGCTGCGTGTCGTCGCCGGCGAAATAGCCCGTGCGGGCGAGCGCGTGCGTCCCCACAGACACCGTCCACCCCAGCGACTCGGCGGTGGCGACAGCTCGCTCGAGTTCGTGCGGGCCATTGAGCGGCCCCGAGGGGGACACCATGGCCACATGCGCGCCCGGCCCCAACACAGGGACCTCGCGCAGCGCACGGGGCGCCTGCGCGGCAGCAGCGGCATCGGAGGAAAGCATCCTGCAAGCTACACCGTGCGCCGCTTCCTGCTCAACATGACCGATGCCTTCATGGCCACCAGCGCCGGCGGCCAATGGTACGGTTGCTCGCCGCTCAGGCGGTAAGTCGCGCCGCTCGCGCGAGATACCCGTCACGGAGACGCTTCGTGATCGGTCCGGGCGCGCCGCCCCCCACCTGGTGCGGTCCGATCTGCGTGACCGGCAAAACGAAACTGGTCGCGCTCGTGAGCAGGCATTCGTCGGCCGCGTACGCCTGCTCGAGCGTGAACGCCCGTCGCACCACCTTCACGCCAACCTCGTCGGCCACATCGAAGATGACGTCGCGCGTAATCCCCGCCAGAATGTCACTCGATGTGGGGCGCGTGTACGCGACCCCGTCGCGCACGATCCACATGTTGCTCGATCCGCCCTCGGTGACGAGACCGTTCTCGTGCATGATCGCTTCGAATGCCCCAGCCTCACGCGCGGCCTGCTTCGCCATGACCTGCGCCAGCATGGCGGTGCTCTTGATGTCGCACCGCTGCCACCGGATGTCGGGGACCGGATGCACCTTCACCCCCGACGCGTTGGGATCATCGCTGAGTTTCTTGGTGCGCGCGTAGGCGAACGCCGTCGGATGCACCTCGGCCGGAAACGAAAAATCCCGTTCGGCTGCCCCTCGCGTGACCTGCAAATACACCAGCCCTTCCGTGATGCCGTTCCGCGTCGCGACCTCCTGCATCATGGCCTCGAGCGCCGCGCCATCGTACGGCGCGGGGATGCCGATTTCGCGCTGCGAACGCGCCAGCCGCACGAGATGGCGATCGGCGTCGAGCAGGCGGCCGTTGAACACCGCCGCCACCTCGTACACGCCGTCGCCGAAGAGGAGGCCACGATCGAAAATGGAGACGTGGGCATGCTCTTCGGGCATGAACGAGCCGTTGAGCCAGCAGGTACGCAGAGACACGGGTGTGAAGGCAGAGGGTCAGGGAGCAGCAAGCAACTCGCCGAGCGCAAAAGATAGCGAGCCATGGCGCCTCGCGTATACGGCGGTGCGTCGCAAGGATGATACGCGCACGATTCCGGTGACACACTCAAGGCACCGGTATGCCATCATGGCGTCGTGCTTACTCTCCGAAACGCAGCACTCGCCCTCGCGCGCGCCGACTCGCCCGCCGCACTGACCGACATCGCTCGGCTCATCGGCTTTTCGCGCGCGCCCTTGTATGCCGACGCCACGGTGTGCCGCTCGCTGGGCGTGGCACCGTACGTCGCCACCGCGCAGCTGTTCGAAGGTCCCGGTATGCTCCGCCTGTTCAGTGCCATTCGCACCGACGAGCCGCTGGCAACGCTCGGCACCGAGTGGCGTGAGCAGACGCGGCGCCTTGCGGCAGCGCTCTCCCGGCACGCGCCAGACCGGTATTGGATGCTGCTGTTACTCGATCACTCACGACAGTCACTGTGCCTCGCCACGGTCACACCGGGGACGTCGGGCGCGCACATTGCCGCGCTAAGGGTCGACCCGCAGCGCGTCCTCGATTCCGACGCCGAAACACTGCGGACGCTCGCCGCGGTCACGGAAACGGACGACCTGCTGCGGCATACACGGTTCACCGATATTCTGCGGCGCGACGCGCTGGGGCATCGGTTCTACCGGGCCCTCGAACAGGTCGTGTCCGACTTGGCCGTCTCGCTTGCCCCCACGCGGGCCGGCCTGCGCACGCCGTCTCCAGCCGAACGCCGCGAGCTGGCCCTGCTCTGCGCGTCCCGCTGCCTCTTTCTGGCCTTCCTCGAAGCCAAGGGATGGCTCGACCGTCGACGCGACTTTCTCCTGCACCACTGTGTACGGGTGCTCGAACTCGGCGGACGCCTGCACGACAAACTGTTGCGCCCGCTGTTCTTCGGCACGTTGAACACTCCGCGTTCGCAACGGGCAGCCGCTGCGCTGACTTTTGGCGCCGTCCCCTTTCTCAACGGGGGGCTCTTTGCCCCCACCCCCCTCGAGAAACGATTCCGCGCCTGGCACTTCGGCGACGACGCGATCACTACTCTGGTCGCGTCGCTCCTCGACCGGTACCGGTTCACCGCGCACGAAGAGTCTGACCAGTGGTCCGAAGCCGCGGTCGACCCCGAAATGCTGGGACGCGCCTTCGAAGGACTCATGGTCAACGACGAGCGACGACGGTCCGGCTCGTTCTACACGCCACCCACGCTCGTCGTCTACGCCGTACGCTCAGCACTCGGCGCCGCCGTCGTCGACTCCCCGGTGCTCACCGGGCTGCTCGACGGGTCTGCGGCCAACCAGAAGACTATCGTCGACGCCCTCAGTGACGCAGAACGCCGCGCGCTTCGTAACCGACTCGAAGCGCTGCGCGTGCTCGACCCCGCCTGCGGGTCCGGAGCCTTTTTGGTGCATGTGCTCGAGACGCTCGATGCACTGCTGGCCGCACTGCGCGACCCGCGCGATGCGCACACGCGACGTCGTGATCTGCTGGCGCGCTGCGTGTTTGGTGTCGACCGGCAACCCATGGCCGTGTGGCTCTGCGAATTGCGACTCTGGCTCTCGGTGGTCATCGAGTGCCACGAAACGGACGTCGTGCGCATTCCCCCACTCCCCAATCTCGACCACCATATCCGGGTGGGCGATTCACTGGCGGGCGGCAGCTTCCGCTTCGCGCCGCCCAGTGCGCGCACGCTGTCGTCACTCCGCGAGCGCTATGCGCGCGCATCCGGGGCGCGCAAACAGCGCATTGCCGGCACACTCGATCGCGAGGAACGCACACGAGCGGTCGCGGAGCTGACGCGCCGCCGCACGGCCATGCAGGAAGAGCGCCGGACGCTGCTCACGGTGCTGCGTGGCCGAGACCTGTTTGGGCAGCGACGTCGCGTACAGCGAGCCGAACGCGTTCGGCTCGACGCACTCCGCAAGCACACGCGTGAGCTGCAGACGGAATCGCATCGCGTGCAGCTCGGGGCCGCTCTCCCGTTTCGGTTTGCGGCCATCTTTGCCGATGTCGCCGCTGCTGGCGGTTTCGATCTCGTGGTCGGGAACCCGCCTTGGGTGCGCCCACACGCCATGCCGTCGCAGGAGCGCGAATGGTTGCGCCGCGAGTTCCGCGTGATGCGCCACGCCGCGTGGCAGTATGGGGCTGCGCGCGCGGGTGCGGGCACGGGGTTCGCCGCGCAGGCCGACCTGGCCGCGGCATTCATCGAGCGCAGCGTGCAGCTGCTCGCGCCTCACGGGGTGGTCGGGCTGCTCGTGCCGGCAAAGCTCTGGCGCACCTTGTCCGGTGGTGGCGTCCGCCGAATGCTCCTCGAAGAGGTGCAACTGCGCGTCCTTCACGACTGGAGCGATGCCCCGGCCCAGTTCGACGCTGCCACGTATCCGTCGCTGGTGGTGGCACAGCGACCCGTCGCCACACCGTCGGGCGCCGGCGCCATCGCGCCTTCCGTGCCGGTTCGATGCGCCATCACCGCGCAACGAACCGTCCACTTCGAACGGCAGACGTCGACGCTGTCGCTGCAAGGCGATCCCGGTGCCCCCTTCGTGCTCCTGCCACCGGCCGCCCATCAGGCGTTCGAAGCGATGCGCTTTGCCGGTCCGCCACTCGCCACCACCGCACTCGGGCGTCCACTGTTGGGCGTGAAGTGCGGGTGCAACGCAGCCTTCCTCGTTCACGCCGAAGAACATCACGACGACGCGGCCACTGTATCGGCGCTGTTCGGTACCCCAAGACAGGCGGTCATCGAACGCACACTCCTCCGCCCTGCACTGCGCGGGGAAGCCATTGGCACCAGCAACCGCTCCGACAGCCCCTCCGTCAGCGAGACACCGCGCGATGTGCGGGTGCTGTGGACACACGCTGCCGACGGCACACCACTGCGCACGCTGCCCCCGGCCACCACCCGCTGGCTCGCGCACTGGCGCCCGCAACTGCAAACCCGCGGCGACGCCAAGGCGAACCAACCGTGGTGGACACTTTTTCGTACCGAAGCGGCGCGCGCCGACACCCCACGCGTCGTGTGGGCCGACATAGGACGTCGCCTGCGCTCGACCGTACTCGCCGCCGGCGATCCCACGGTACCACTCAACAGCTGCTACGTACTCCGCACACCGACCATGGCCGATGCGCTCGCTGTGCATGCCCTCTTCGCGTCGACGGTGGTCAATGCGTGGCTCGATGTGCTGGCGGAGCCTGCACGCGGTGGCTTTCGACGCTACCTGGGCTGGACCGTCGCCGCACTGCCCACCCCCGCTGATTGGCCACGCGCGGTACGGCTGCTCCGACCGTTCGGCAGCGCGCTCATGAGCCACAGCGCATCACGCGACCACGCCATTGCCGCCCTCGATGCCGCCGTCCTCGAGGCCTACCAACTCACGCCGCTACTCGTCTCCCCCCTCCTCGACTGGTATCACCATGAGTGACCGGACCTCTACTGCGTTTTCCGGGCAGCGCGGAATCCACACGATGTCCGCGGACGCACAGCTGCGGGCCGTGCGACGCCGGATGGCGATGGCAGTACTTCCACCGCTCCCGCCCGAACAGCTTGGCGATGTGCTCCTCCTCCCGCATCAACGCGAAGCGTCCGCGCGCCTGCTGCGCATTCTGCAATGGCAGCACGGCGCACTGCTCGCCGATGATGTGGGGTTGGGGAAGACGTTTACCGCGTTGGCCGTCGCCCGCCGGTACTCGCACGTGCATGTCTTCGCCCCCGCCGGACTCGTGGCCATGTGGCAGGCCGCGCTCCTGCGTACGCGCCAGTCACTGGTGCAAGTGCACTCGCTGCATCGCTGTTCTCGTGAGGTGCCAACGCTCGCCATCGGCAACGCCATCGACACGCCGGCGATCCCCCAGCGGGCACTGGTCATCATCGACGAAGCGCACGCGCTCCGCAACGCCGCCACCGCTCGCTACCGACATCTGGCCACGGCGCTCGCCGGTTGCGACGTATTACTCCTCAGCGCCACGCCATTGCACAACAGTCCGCGCGACCTCGAAACCCTCTTCGCCCTGTTCCGTGGACATCGTCCGGATACACTGAGCCATGACACACTCGCCGCGCTCATCGTACGACGCGATCACTGTTCGGCGCTCCCGTCTGAGCCACGGACACGGCGACCCACTACCGCGCCCCGTGCCGTCGCGGCGCCAGCAGCTCGCCGCCCCGATATCCGACAACATCGTCCCGTCGTCGTACCGCAGGACCGCACCACCCTCGATCTCCTGCTCGCGCTTCCCGCACCGCTCCCCGCTCACGACGGCGCCGTAGCGGGCGCGCTGATACGACTCGGCCTGTTGCGCGCATGGTGCTCCAGCGACGCCGCCCTCACCCATGCCCTCACGCGTCGCCTGCAACGCGGCAGCGCCATGCAGGACGCGCTGCGCGCCGGTCGCCATGTCACGGGCGCCGAACTGCGTTCGTGGGTCATCGGCGATGAACATGCCACCGAAATGCAGCTGGGGTTTCCGGAATTGCTCGCAGGTCACGTGGTGCCCACCGATGGCGAAGTCTCCCAATCACTCGAGGACGTGCTCGAGACACACCTGCGCGCGCTGCGCGCATTGCGCGAACATCACATCACCACCGGGCAGGCCGATCGCGTCCGCGCAGCGCTGTTGCGTCGCATTCGTGAACGACATCCCGGTGTGCCGGTGGTCGCGTTCTCGCAGTTCGGACGCACCGTGCAGGCGCTGTATCGCGCCCTCAGCGACATCGCCGGCGTTGGGCTGCTTACCGGCAATCAGGCGCGCATCGCCAGCGGTACCATTACGCGCCCCGAACTGCTCGAGCAGTTCGCCCCGCGCGCGCATGGTCGCCCTCCGCCGCCCGCGCATCGTGCCCTCTCATTGCTGCTCGCGACCGATTTGATCGCGGAAGGCGTGAGCCTCCAGGACGCCGGTGTCGTCGTGCATCTCGACCTCCCATGGACCGATGCTGTGCGCCGTCAGCGCACGGGGCGTGTCGCACGTCTCGGTTCGCCGTTCCCCATCGTGCACGAGTATCGCGTACGGGCGTCACGTCAGGCTCGGCGTTCACTGCGCGCAGAGCGCCGCGTGGCCCGCAAGGCCACGTGGAGCGCCCGCTTGGTCGGTGGCACCGACGGGCCGTCATCCGCTTCACGTCGCCACTCGGGCGCTGACGTGCAATCGCGCTGGGTCGCCGTGCTCACGGAGTGGGCAACGGCAGAACCGATGGAAGTCGGGCCGACAGGGGCGGCGGACGACCAGCGCGGTCGCGCGGTCGTGCCACCGTACGCCGTACTCGCCGGTTCGGGCGAGACGCCTGCTGCCATGGTGCTTGTGCGCGCCGACCGAGAGTTCCACCTGCTCGCCATTACTCGCCGCGGCACACGCTGGAGCGTATCGGCACGACCGCGTGCGCTGCTCGCACTCCTCGATTCGTCGCCGCATCGGCGCGATCGACACCCGCCCGCGCAGCAGCGGCCCGTGGAATCGGGAGCAGGCGCGACGTTGGGGGTGAACATGGCTCATCGCGTGCACCGGCTGGCGTTCGCGTGGCACCAGCACCGGCATCTGCGCCGCGCGCTCGGGACGTCCATCGAAACGCCCGCGACCACAGACATCGTTTGCGGTCCGGCGCAGCGACGGGCGCTGCGATGGCTGCAGCACCTCGTGGCGCAGTGCAGTCCCGTACAACGGCAACAGCTAGCGTGCGCGATCGCGCTTGCCCGGCAATGCATCGCGTGCGCACGTGGTGCCGCGGCCGAAGACGCCCTGGGCGTGTGGATGCGTGCGCCCGCTGCCCCCCTCGTGACGCAGCTTGGTGCGTGGCGGGAAGTCCCCGTGCTTGCGCGCCTGATGGCGTCGTGCCGCGACAAGGTATCCGCAGATCCGTACGAGGCGGCGAACGACGAGGCATTCCGCGTCGAAGCGTACCTCCTGTTCATGCCCACGCGAACGGCACCGTGACCCGCCCAGTCACGCTGCTCTTACGACGTACCGGGCGGTTACACTTGGGCATGCCCCGCCCCGCCCTGCTTTTCGACCTCGATGGGACGCTCATCGACTCCATCGGCCTGCTGCTCGAATGCATGCAGTTCGCCTTCGACGGACGCGAACGCGCCCCCACCGTTCCACAGTGGGTGGCCGGCATCGGAACGCCGTTACGCACGCAGTTGGCGGAATGGTGCAGCGGCCCCGACGAGGTCGAGCAGCTGGTGGGGCGCTACCGCGATTACCAGGATCTCCATCTGGAACGGCTCACCACCCCGTTCCCGGGCGTCATCGAAACGATGCAGTGGGCGCGCGCCGAGGGGTTCAAGACGGCGCTAGTGACCAGCAAGGGCAAGGGGATGACCGGGCGTTCACTGGATCATGTCGGTCTTGCCACAGCGTTCGATGCCGTGGTGACCTTCGAGGAAACCACCCGCCACAAGCCGCTCCCCGACCCCGTATTCCTCGCACTCGAGCGGCTCGGCGCCTCGCCCGATCGTGCGCTCTTCGTGGGCGACTCGCCGCACGATATGCATGCCGGCCGGGCAGCCGGGGTGAAAACGGCGGCCGCCCTCTGGGGGCCGTTCACCCGCGACGAGCTCGCCGTGGCCTCCCCCGACTTCTGGATGCACCGCTTCGACGAACTGCCGGCCGTCGTCGGCGCCCTCGGGTAGCCCGGCCCCAGGCCGCGAAACCCAATTCAAACCCTCCGCCTCTCCGCGCCGTCCAATCGGGTGCCAAGTTACCGGAGCCCACTCTGCTCGCCCTGCGCGTGACCGATTCCACTCTCGAACCGATGCTGCCCGTCGTCCCGGCGTTCTCGCCCGGGGCGGATGATGTGGCCGCCGCCGCTGGCGGCGACCGCCGAGCGTTCGAGCGGGTCTATCGGACCCATGTGCCCAAGGTGTTCAGCCTCTGCCTCCGGATGCTCGGGGATCGTTCCCTGGCAGAAGAGGTCACCCAGGACGTGTTCGTGCGTGTCTG
Organism: bacterium; assembly: GCA_027484025.1. Taxonomy (GTDB): domain Bacteria; phylum Gemmatimonadota; class Gemmatimonadetes; order Gemmatimonadales; family Gemmatimonadaceae; genus Gemmatimonas. Next base: position 25,549 of record JAIXTI010000031.1, on the reverse strand, counting down.
GCAGAAGCTGCCCAGTTTCCGGGGAGACGCCGCCTTCGGGACGTGGCTGCATCGGGTGGCAGTGAACGTGGTGCTCACCCGGCGCAAAAACGCCGGCATCGAGCAGGACCGCAGCGGCGGCACCGACGACGTCATCGATCTGGCACCGGGACGCCCGGAGCCGGTTGGTGACCGGATGGACCTTGAAGGCGCCATTACCAGGCTGCCGCAGGGCGCCCGCACCGTCTTTCTGCTGCACGACGTCCAAGGCTTCACGCACGAAGAGATCGGCGAGCAGCTCGGCATTACGCCGGGTGGCAGCAAAGCCCAGCTCCACCGCGCCCGCATGCTGTTACGTGCGGCGCTGACCCGATAGGAACCGCCATGACGACCACATCAGATCGGCCCGACACGCCATCCGACTGCGCCCGCTACGAGGCGCAGCTGGGCCCATGGATGGAACAGGAGCTCGGCGCCGCCGACCAGGCGTTCATGCTGCGCCACCGCGCCGGCTGCCAGACGTGCGACACCCTGCGCCGCGAGCTCGAACAGCTGGTGGCCGACGCTGCGGCGTTGCCTACGGTGACGCCGGCGCGGGACCTGTGGCCGGAGATCGAATCGCGCCTGACGACCCCGGTGGTGCCCATCCTTACCGCCGCTGCACAGGCGTCGACATCGACCCCCGCGAAGGCCCGGACCATCTCGCTGCGCCGGTTCGCCGTAGCGGCCACGTTGCTCGTGTCGGCCACGTCGGCGGTGACGTGGCAGCTGGCACAATCGCGCGCGCGCACGACGGGGCTCACGGCATCGTCCACGACGACGCGCCCGGAGAGCGCTGCCACGAGCGACGAGCTCCCCGCGGCGACCGAAGAGCTGGCGGTGGGCTCCTCGGCAACCGGGAGCACGATGGGCACCGCCACGTCGCGTGCCGTATCGCGGCGCAGCGACAACGCCGATGCGCCGGACGCGAACGCCACCTACGAACGCGAAATCGGTGCGCTGCGTCGCATCGTCGACGAACGGTTCGCCGAACTGGACACGGCCACCGTGCGCGAACTGCGGCGCAATCTCGACATCATCGATCGCGCCATTGCCGACAGCAAAGCCGCGTTGGCCAGTGATCCGCGCAACAGTGTGGGATCGTCGCAACTCGATCGCGCGCTGCAGGCCAAGCTCGAGCTGCTGCGGCGGGTGGCGCTGTTATGAACCAGCATCACACGAAGCACCGCCACGAGCCGCTCGCGCTGTTCGTCGGGGTCGCTCTGCTCACCACCGTACTGTGTCCGGCGCCGATGTTCGCGCAGTCACGCGATACGTCCGTCCGCGTGAGCGCGGGTGCCGTGGTGGATATCACCATGCGCACCGGACGGCTGATCGTGCGCGGCATTGACGGCAGCACCGGCTCGGTGCGTGCCTCAGGGGCCAATTACGAACTGCGCAGCACCGGTGTCACCCTCACACTGCAATCCCGTGAAGCATCGCGCAGCGCGATGCGCGATCGCGACGTGGACCGTGAGGATACGATCGAGCTGGACGTCCCGCGCGGCGTGCGCCTGGTGGTCTCCACCCTCTCGGCCGACGCCGAGGTGCGCGACATCTCGGGCTCGGTGGAGATGCGCAGCACGAGTGGTGATCTGCAACTCGCCAATGTCTCCGGGCGCACGATCATCGAAACGATTTCCGGTGATGTGCGTACGACGGCAACGCGGACGTTGTTGCGGGCAAAAACCGTGAGCGGTGATGTGCGGGTGCGCGAAGCGGAAGGCGATGTCGAACTCAGCACCACCAGCGGCGACATGAGTGTGAGCGGAGCGCAGATCGGGCGCTTCGTGGCCAGCAGTATCAGCGGCAACGTACAGTTCGATGGACTCTTTACCGACGATGCGCGGGTCCAGGTGAATACGCATAGCGGCGACGTCTCCCTCCGTCTTCCCGACGGCGCGCACGGTCAGGTCATGCTCTCCACCTTCAACGGCGATTTCGTGCCTGGTGGCGCCATCACACTGCTCCCCGGCAACGATGCAGCACGCCGCGGCCGCAACGCACAGCGCTTTGCCTTCGGGACCGGCAGTTCGCCGGGGTTGTTGCTCGACATCACCACCTTCAACGGCGACGTTCGTCTCCTGCGAGGCACACGTCCATGACATCACCACTTCCGGGACTTCCCATGTTCACGGCCTTCATGTTCCGGCGCACCCTCTCGCGCCGCACCGCCATCACGGTGAGTTCTCTGCTGCTCACGGGAACGCTCACCACGACGCTCGCCGCGCAGGACTCGCGCCGCGAGAACGCCTTCACGTGGTCGGGGGCCGTGCCGTCGCGTGGTACGCTGTTCATCAAGAACATCAACGGCGGGATCGAAGTCGAGCGCAGCACCAACGGTCGCGTGGAGATCACCGGTGAGAAGCGTTGGCGTCGCGGCGACCCCGAGGATGTACGCATCGAGCAGAAGAGTTCCGGCGACAACATCGTCGTCTGCGCGCTCTACACCGAAGGCTCCACCTGCTCCGAGAGCGGCATCAAGTCGGAGCGTCGCAGCCGCTGGAACGATCGCAACGATGTGTCGGTGCGCTTCGTGGTGCGCGTGCCCGAAGGCACCCGTGTCGATCTGGCCACGGTGAACGGGGGCATCGAAGTGCGCGACGTGAGCACCGAAGTGCACGCGACGACCGTGAACGGCAGCATCACCGCACGCAGTGCCGGTGGACCGATTTACGCCAAGACCGTCAACGGGAGCATCAACGTGTCCATGGGCTCACTGGGGCGCGCGGACGATCTCGAATACGAGACGGTGAACGGCGCGATCACGCTCGAGTTTCCCGCCAACTTCGGCGCCGAGTTGGAGCTGAGCACCGTGAACGGTCGCGTCAGCACCGACTTCCCGATTACGGTGTCGGGGACGCTCTCACCGCGTCGTCTGCGCGGGACCGTGGGCGACGGGCGCACGCGGGTGCGCGCGAGCACGGTGAACGGTTCGGTGACGCTGCGCAAAGGCCGGTGAGACACGAACGGCGCCGCGGGTGAACTCCGCGGCACCACATGGCGGCCGAGTGATACCGAACCGGTGTTACTCGGCCGCGAGTGTTTCTATCGCCGTCGCGAGCGCAAAATCCTTGGCGGTGATGCCACCGCTGTCGTGCGTGCTGAGCGCGAAGGTGATCTTGGTGTAGCGGATATCGACGTCGGGATGATGCTGCTGCGCTTCGGCAACGTCGGCGACGCGCGCAATGAAGGCAATGCCCGCCGGGAACGTCGCGAAGTGATAGCTCTTCGTGATCGTCTCCCCTTTGCGGGACCAGCCGGGAAGGGTCCCGAGAGTACGCTGGATTTCGATGTCGGACAGGGCGGGTGCAGTGCTCATGATCTGGACACTACCGGGCAACCGATGCGGTCACAATGGCCCTTGATGCTTCGGTTTTTCTTTGGTAGGGTCATGGTGGGGCGCAGATCCCCTCGGGAGTATTCCCGGCCTGGGACGACGCGCTCCCTGCGGAACCCTATGGAAGAACGGAAGAACTCAAGGAAGATATCGAGAATCCGTCGCCAATTGTCAGACCGCTCACCCTTTTTTGATGCACCCGCCGCCGGCCTCATCCGGCGGATTTTCCGGCGCCTGAATTTCGGCTTTTCTTCGGTATCTCTCATGCCTTTCCTGTCCTCCCTTGCTACGGCCATCGAGCCGCCCCCATTCCCGGCGCCAGAATCTGTTGCCGCTTTGGAGGCGCTTCAGGCGCAGCTGCAGGCCGTGGTGGTGGGCGGGCGCACGGCAGGGTCGCCGTGGAGCACCGGGCTGCCGGCCCTCGATGCCGCGCTGGGGGGCGGCCTGCCGCGCGGTCGCATCACCGAAATTGCCGGTCCGCTGGCGGTCGGCAAAACGGCGCTGCTCCGTCGGGTCGTGACGGGGGTGCTGCAAACAGGCGCGTGGGTCGCCTGGATCGATGCCACGCGGACGCTCGCGCCGGCGCCGTGGGCCGACGTGGGCGAGCGCTTTGTCGTCATCAGGCTGCCGGATAAGAAACGGGCAGCGTGGACGGCCGACCTCCTGCTACGCAGCGGCGTCTTTGGCCTGGTGGTCATTGACGGGGCGCCCCCGCTGTCGCGGGTCCACGGGGTGCGTCTGGCCCAACTCGCGCGGGAGAAAGACGCGGCCTGTGTCGTGCTCGAGCACGTGCCCCCCGGCGAGGCGCGCTCCAGTCGCCTCGCCGGCACCGTACGCGTACGGGTGGCGCTGCACACGCCCCCGTCCATGCAGGAGCCGCCTCGCTGGGGCACCACCGTGCGACGACGATCGCTGGCCATGGTGGCCACCCCGGCAACGCCGGAGACGCCCGCCGCCGCCCCGCCCCCGCGCATGCACGTCACCGTCGAAAAGGGCGGCGTACTCGGCAGCCAACCCAGCAGCCCAACCAGCAGCAAAACCATCGAGGTGGATCGTGTCGTCGTCGTGGCGCGTCGCGTGTGTACGGATTCCGAGATTCCCGATCGGCGCGGGGTGGCGCGAAGCGCGCGTCGTCCCTGGACCGCCCGCGGGAACAGCACCGACCCCAATACCGACACCAGCAGCGGCCAGGAGCTCCACCGACAGGAGCACCCCGTCACCTGGGGCGGGCTCGGCGTCAACACGCACGACCTGTACGGAACTGACGTTCCGGGGCATCCAGCTCGACTTGCTGCTGGACTCGACCTCCCCGGGGACCGGCTCGGAAACGGCCGGCTCGACAACGACCAGCACGGGCGCGACCTCGACCGCCGCACCCGCGACTGGACGACGTACAAGGGGCGCCGCCGCGCCGCCGAATCCGGCTTCGGACGGCGCGGACGGCGCGAGCTCGCCCGCACGACACTGGGATGACATGCCGCGCGCGCTCGCGGTCGATACGCGACTGCGCGCCGTCTCGCTCGCCGCCGGACGCGCTGGCGTCCGCGCCGGCATGACCATCCCCGAGGCGCGCGCCCGATGCGCCGAGCTCGATGTGCGGCCGTGGGACGACCATGCGCTGAGCGACGCGATGCTCGCCGCCACGACAGCGTTGCTCGGCGCGAGCCCGCAGGTCACGCCCGCCGCCGGCACGCCGGGCATGTGGTGGGTGGGGGCCACGGGCTTCGAGGCACTGGGAGGCGAAGCGCAGCTCGTGCATGCGCTGCTCGCCATTGCCCAGCAGTGGCACCCCGGCGCGCGCGTCGCCGTGGCCGACAGTTGTGTGGCCGCGCGCGCCGCCACATGGGCACCGCTCCCCGATCACGGCGCGCGCACACACACCAACGCGTTGCCGCGCCATGCGACCATCATTCCGCCCGGTGGGTGCGCCCGCTATCTCGCGCCCGCGCCACTCGGCCTCGTCCCCATGGACGACGAGCTGCGCGACGCGCTGCAGATGCTCGGGCTGCGTACCGTCGGCGCGCTCGCCACGCTCGACGCCGGTGATGTGGAGCAACGCTGGGGTAACACCGGGCTCGTGGCGTGGCGCCTCGCGCGCGGCGACGACCCGCGTCGTCCAGGGCTCGTGCGCGTGGAAGCGGTGCGCAGTGCGAGCGTGGAGCTGCCCAGCGCGGTGGAAAGTGCGGAGCCGGTGCTGTTCGTGTTGCGCGCACAGCTGCAACGATTGCTGCACGAGTGTGTGCGCGACGGACGCGCCGCCGCCGCCGCCGCCATCACGCTCGTGCTCGATGCGGGACGGCAGTATCCCATCGAGGAGATCGGCAGTGAGATGCGCGGGCATGTGCACGTGCCGGAAACGAGTGACGACGCCACGCACGTGCTCTCGCCCGCCGCGACAACACCGGCGCATCACGATACGCCGCCGGAACTCCTGCGCGTGAACAAAGCCGCCGCCTCACTGCTTGGCATACCGCAACGCACCATCACGCGTGAAGTGCGCCCCGCCCGGCCGCTCGCGCGTCTCGAGCCGCTCTTCGATCAGTGTCGTGCGCTGCTGGAGCGGTGGAATATTCCGGCGCCCATCATTGGCGTGACGGTGAGTATCCCTGCCACGGCGCCACTCGCCGCCGATCAGGGCGACTTGCTGGTGCCGTCGTGGCGTGATGCCGCCATGAATGCCGAAGCGGTGCTCGCGCGGTTGCGCGCCACGCTCGACCCCGACAACCGCGGCGATGTGGTCGTGCATCCGGAAGCGCACGATACGCATCGTCCCGAAGACACCGGTACGTGGGCCAACGCCGACGCCATCACACTGGCGGCAGCGCCCATCCCGGCGGCGCCAATGCCGGCCGTGCTCGCCACCAGCGCATCACCGCAGGCCGTCTTGCGATTGCTCGCTGCCCCTGAGCCAGTAGACGTCGAAGCCCCGCACGGCGCACCGGGCGCCGTCTGGTGGCGCGGCCGTCGTCTCGATGTCGCCACGGCGCACGGCCCCGAACGGCTCAGCGGCGACTGGTGGCGCGGTGATGCCTACGCGCGCGACTACTGGCGCTGCACCGCCGATCACGACGGCGAGTTATTGCTGTATCAAACAGAAGACGGCTGGTACCTGCAAGGATGGTACGACTGAGAGCGATTGCTGCGCGCCTGCCGTCTGTGTGGCTGCCGTCTGCCATTCTCGGCGCGATGCCGCACGTACGCGCCGAGACGGCGGACGGCAGAAACTTCAGACAGCAGGCACGCAGAAACACCGAACGATTGCGCTCTCCTCACCCAAACCGCCCCGCCACATAATCGGCCGTGCGCGTATCCCGCGCCGCCTCGAACAGCTGCGGTGTGAGCCCATACTCCACCAGTTCGCCCATGAGCATGAAGCCGGAATGCGTGGACACCCGCTGCGCCTGCTGCATGTTGTGCGTCACCACGATGATCGCCCGCTCGCTCGCCAACCGCAGCATGAGCGCCTCGATGTGCTCCGTGGCCACCGGATCGAGCGCCGAACAGGGTTCGTCCATGAGCAACACCGCCGGCCGTGTGGCCAGCGCCCGCGCAATGCACAACCGCTGCTGCTGCTCAGGCGACAGTCGTAACGCCGACGTCTGCAAGCGGTCCTGCAATACCTCCCATAGGCCCACGGCCTGTAGCATCTCTTCCACCAGCACCGTGGCATCGCTACGCGACAGCGCACCATGCAACCGCGGGCCGTACGTGAGATTGTCCGCCACACTCAGCGGAAACGGATTGGGACGCTGAAACACCATCCCCACCAGCCGCCGCAGCTCCTGCACCGGCAACTGCGAACCCAACACATCCTGCCCCGCCACCTGCACCTGCCCACGCACCCGCACGCCGGGCACCAGGTCATTCAACCGGTTGATGCACCGCAACAAGGTGCTCTTGCCGCATCCGGAAGGACCAATGAGTGCCGTGATGGTGCGATCGGGAATCTCCACCGACACATTGGTCAACGCCTGAAAGGCACCGTAGTGCAGGTTCAGATCGCGCACCGCCACCACCGTCGGGAGCACCGGCGCATCCGCCGCCGGCAACACATACCGGTTGATGCGCCGCGCACCGCCCGGCTGCGCCACCACTGGCATCGCTGTCGTCATCATCATCTCAGCCGAATTGGCCCGCAAGGTAAGCGCGCGTTTGGGGGTGCGACGCCGCGTTGAACAGGTCCGGGGTCGACGCCGTTTCGATATGCTCGCCCATCAGAAAAAAACTCGTCGTATCGCACACCCGTTCAGCCTGCCGCATGGTATTGGTCACCAGCACGAAGGTGATCCGCTCCTTGAGCGCACGCATGGTCTCTTCAATGCGCGCCGTGGAGATCGGGTCCAGCGCCGAGCACGGCTCGTCCAGCAACACCACCCCCGGGTCGAGCGCCAGCGTGCGCGCCAGACACAACCGCTGCTGTTGCCCGCCAGAGAGCTGCATCCCAGACAGTGATAGACGAGACGATACTTCATCCCACAGATGCACCGCGCGCAACGATCGCTCCACGACATGATCAAGCGCGTCTTTCTCCCGCACGCCGGCAATACGCGGACCGTAGGCCACGTTGTCGTAAATGCTGCGCGGCAGCGGCTGCGGCGTGGCGAACACGATACCCATCCGCCGCCGCAGCCGGGCCAGTCCGTGCGCATCCATCGTCACGCCGTCGCCGAGGATGGCGTCGCCATCCAACGCAATGCGCCCCTCCGCCGTGGCGCCATCGAGCTCCACACTCATGCGGTTGAGCGTGCGCAAGAATGAGGTCTTCCCGCTCCCCGCCGGGCCGATGATGCCGTGAATAGTGCCCGGGGCAATGCGCAGCGACATGCGTTGTAGCGCCACATGCGCGCCGTAGCGGATCGCGAGCTCCTCAACGTCGAGCGCGCCTGCACCCGCCGGGGCCTGCACCGCCGCGGTCACCGATACCGCCGCGTCATGCGGTGCATCAGGCTGTACGCCATGATATTGAGCAACAGAATCGTCACCACCAGCACCGCCGCGGTGCCGTAGGCCTTTTCGTCGGAGATGCCTTCCATGGTGAGCGTGTAGAAATGCACACTCATGGTGCGGGTGGACGAGAACAGCGACGTAGGCATGTCCAGCGCCACTCCCGCTGTGAAAATCACCGCGGCCGTTTCGCTGATCGCACGCCCAACACCCAGCACGACACCCGTCGCCACACCGGGTGCTGCCACCGGCAAGACGACTGTGCGAATGGCGTCCCACTTGCTCGCGCCCAATGATTGCGCCACGTGCCGGAATTCCCGCGGCACGGCGCGTAACGCCTCTTCAGCCGTGCGAATGATCGTCGGCAGAATCATGGCGCCCAACGTGAGGCCACCCGACAGAATGGACCACCCCAAGCCGAGCGTGGTGACGAAGAACGCAAACCCGAACAGGCCGAAGATGATGGACGGCACACCGGCCAGACTTTCGGTGCCGCTGCGGATGATGCGCGACACCCGCCCCTCGGCCGTGTACTCGGCGAGATAGATCGCCGCCCCCAATCCCACCGGTGTCGCCAGCAACACGCCCGCAGCAGTGACATACAGCGTGCCTACGATCATGGGCCAGATGCCGCCTTCGGCACCCGATCGACTCGGCGCCGTGCTGAGAAACTCCCACGTGATCTGCGACAGCCCACGCTGCATGACAAACACAATGATCAAGACCAGTACAACCAGCGTGAGCAGCGTGGCCGACCACAACGCCACCGTCGCCACACGCTGGACCAGCAACGCGCGACCGGTGGACGGTGCAGTAGAACTACGGGAGCCAGCGACCGCATCCGAGAATGCCGGCGACGTTACGCGCGAAACTGTTGGTACCGTCATGTGTGCCCCGCCCGGCGCGCCCGTCCGGCCAACGCATTCAAGCCGAGCGTCACGACAAACAGCACAATGCCCGTGGCAAAGAGCGCCTGCTCATGCTCCCCGGAGGCGTATCCCATCTCGAGCGCGATGTTGGCGGTGAGGGTTCGCACCGGATCGAGCGGCGAACCCGGAATGAGCACGCTGTTGCCCGCCACCATGATGACCGCCATGGTTTCTCCCACGGCACGCCCCATACCCAGAATGACCCCGGCCACGATACCGGCGCGTGCCGCCGGCAACACCACCCCGATGATGGTTTGCCACTGCGTGGCACCCAACGCATACGACCCATCGCGATAGGCGCGCGGCACCGCCTCGATGGCATCAATGCTGATGCCGATGATGGTTGGCAACACCATGATGGCCAAAAGAATGGAGGCGGCCAACGCGGAGTATCCGCTGCCGCCCAGCCATGACTGCCCGCGAATGAACGGCACCAACAACTCCATGCCGATAAAGCCGTACACCACCGACGGGATTCCGGCGAGCAACTCGATCATGGGCTTGAGCAGGCGGCGCCATTTTTTTGACGCTAGTTCCGCGAGTGTCACCGCACACGCCAATCCCAGCGGAACACCCATGAGCAATGCGCCCACCGTCACCATGGCCGATCCGGCGATCATGGGGAGCAAGCCGAACTGCCCCTTGGTGGGCGCCCACGTCGCGCCGGCGATCATGTTGAGGACGCCGTGGTTCACCAGCACCGGCATCCCTTCGCGCGCGATGAACAAGGCGATCAGCGCGAGCGTGCCCACCGCGCTCATGGCACACAGCAACAACCCACGTTCAATCAGCTTGTCTCGCATGTGATCGTCAGGGCGTCAGCGAGACGGGAGCCAATCCTTCGTCGCGGGCAATCTGCTGCCCGCGCGGCGACAACACGAAATCGAGAAACCGTCGCGTTGCGCCCGTAACTTCACCACGCGACACGAACAGGAACGGGCGTTGTAACCGGTATTGGCCACTGGCAATCGTGACTTCCGAGGGCACCACGCCCTCGATCGCCAAGGCCCGCACACGATCGTCTACCTGGCTGAACGTCACATAACCAATGGCCTGCGGATCTTCGGCCACCATTTTGCGCAAGCCACCGGAGTACGCCGTCACCAACGCGCGTACATCGATGGATTGACCATCGGTCAGCACCAGATGTTCAAAGGCGTCACGCGTGCCTGAGCCGTCTTCCCGCGTAATCACCGTGATCGGTACGTCCGCCCCGCCCAAGGGGCGCCACGAACGGATCTGTCCGGTGTAAATCGCGCGCAATTGCGCCAACGACAGCGCCCGCAGCGGGTTGGTGGCATGAACAATGACAGCAATACCATCACGCGCCACCGTCACGACCTGCAACTCCGCGGCTTCTTCCGCATCCAACGCCCGAGAACTCATCCCCAGCTGTGCAGTTCCTTCACGAGCCGCGCGAATGCCTGCGGTAGAGCCTCCTGCCTGCACGGTGACATGGCTGCTCCCACCGGCACCGGCATAGACCTCCGCCCACCGTTCCGCAAACGGTTGCACCGACGTGGATCCGGCCAGGACTACAGTCGTGCCCGTTGGCAATCGGGAACTGCTGCGGGAGCACGCTGCCAGTCCTGCGACCAGAACAGCGAGTGAGAAATGCCGTACGCCGAAACGCATCCTCTAGCATACGAGACAAATCGCTGTCGGCAGCACAACCAACGTCACGAATGAGTCACGGACCATTTCCCTTCACGTCGAACGAATGCCACCGCCTGTCACCACCCCAGCTGCCCAACGTGCCCCCGCGCCACCTTCCGATGCACCTTCCGCGTCACCGTCAACGGAGTGGCATACCCTGACGGCGGAGGCCACCATCACCACGCTGCACAGCGATGTGCAGAACGGCCTTGCCATGGCCGAGGTGACACGCCGACTCGCTGAGTACGGCGAGAACGTGCTGGTCGCGTCGACCAAGCGCGGGCCACTACGCATGCTCCTGGCGCAGTTCACCGACATCATGGTGCTGGTGCTGCTTGCCGCCGCCGCGGTGACTGCCGTGGTGGGAGACCCGGAAGACATCGTCGCCATTCTCGCGATCGTCGTCCTCAACGCCACGCTCGGCTTTGTGCAGGAGTACCGCGCCGACAAGGCGATGACCGCCCTCGGCGCCATGGCCGCCGCAACCGCGCGAGTGCGTCGTGACGGCGCCGAACAGACAGTGCAGCCACAAGCGCTGGTCCCCGGCGACATTGTGCTGCTCGAGGCCGGTACCGTCGTACCCGCCGACCTGCGCTTGTTGGAGGTGTCCCAACTCAACGTGGAAGAAGCCGCGCTCACCGGCGAGTCGCTACCGGTGCACAAATCGCTTGCGCCGCAGACCGATCCGCTGGCGTCGTTGGGCGACCGGCGCGCGATGGTCTACAAGGGCACCAACATCGCGAGTGGCCACGGACTGGGCGTGATCGTTGCCACCGGCATGCAGACGGAACTGGGGCGCATTGCCGCGTTGCTCACGGAGAATCCGCGGGTACGCACGCCACTGCAGCAGCGCATGGCGAAACTCGGCAAGTGGCTGGCCATCATCGTGCTCGTGGTGTGCGTGACCATCTTCGTAGCGGGACTCATTCGCGGCGTCCCCGTCGCGCTGATGTTCATGACCGCGGTCAGCCTCGCCGTGGCCGCCATCCCGGAAGCGCTACCAGCGGTCGTCACCGTATCCCTCGCGCTCGGCGCGCGGCGCATGGTGCAACAGCACGCCCTCGTGCGCCGGCTGCCTGCTGTGGAAACGCTGGGATCCGTGACGTACATCTGCACGGACAAGACCGGCACGCTGACTGAGAACCGTATGCGGGTAGATGCGGTACGTACCGCGACCAATGAACCGGGAGAACGTCTGTCCCATGACGTGCCGCTGCCGGACGCGCCCCTGACGTTTGCCGAAGCGGTGACCCTGTGCACCGACGTGCAACAGTCGGCCGACGGGACGCTCACGGGTGACCCCACCGAAACGGCGCTGGTGCGATGGTCCGCCGAGCAGGGAGTGGATGCACCGGCGTTGCATGGAAAATGGCCGCGAATGGCCGAAGTGGCCTTCTCGTCCGAACGGGCGCGCATGACCACTGTCCACCGAATGACGGCTGGTGCCTACCGCGTCGCGTGTACGAAGGGGGCACCAGAACGGGTTATTCCAGCGTGCACCCGCATGTGGCACCTCGGCGCGCTGGTTCCGATCAATGCCGCGCAGGCGCTGGCCCACGCCAATGCCATGGCAGCGAGCGGTCTGCGCGTCCTGGCCATTGCGATGAAGCGTGATGAGCAAACCGACACGGCACCCATTGAACCACTCGAAGAACACCAAGTGCTGCTCGCGCTGGTGGGACTGCTGGACCCTCCGCGAGCGGAAGCGCGCGACGCCGTGGCAACCTGCCATGCCGCCGGCATTCGCGTGGTGATGATTACGGGTGACCATCCGGCCACCGCGCGGGCGATCGCCTCCCGGCTGGGGCTCCTTGCCGACGGTGCCGGCGAACAGGAGGTGCTGACCGGTACGGCGCTGCAAGCGCTCGACGATCAGGCACTGCAGGCGCGTGTGGAGCACACCCGGGTGTACGCACGCGTCACGCCCGAGGACAAGATGCGCATCGTGAGCGCGTTGCAGGCACGTGGGGAATACGTCGCCATGACCGGCGACGGTGTGAACGACGCCCCAGCGATCAAGCGCGCCAATATCGGGATCGCCATGGGGCGTGGCGGTACCGACGTGGCGCGCGAAGCCTCCGACATGGTGTTGATGGACGACAACTTTGCGACGATTGTCGTCGCGGTGCGTGAAGGTCGGCGCATCTACGACAACATTCGACGCTTTGTGCGCTTTGTCCTGTCCACCAACGCCGGCGAGATCTGCACACTGTTTGCGGCCCCGCTGTTTGGGCTTCCGCTGCCGTTGCTCCCCATTCACATCCTGTGGATGAACCTCATCACCGATGGCCTCCCGGGGCTGACCCTGTCGGCTGAACCGGCGGAGGTGGGGATCATGCAGCGTCCGCCACGACCGCCGCAGGAGAGTATCGTGTCGCACGGCCTCTGGCAGCACGCCGTGCGGGTAGGATTGCTGATGGCCGCGCTCGCACTGGGTACCCAGGCGTGGGCGCTGCGCACCGGACACGGGCACTGGCAAACCATGACCTTTACCGTCCTCACGGTCTCACAACTCGCACACATCTCGGCCATCCGCTCCGAACGCACGTCGCTGTTTCGTCTGGGCCTCACCAGCAATCCATGGCTGTTGCTGGCCGTCGCGACGTCGCTGGGGCTACAGCTGGCCATCATTTACGTACCAATGCTGAATACGGTGTTCCGCACGGCACCGCTGTCGTTCGGCGAGTTGCTAATTTGTCTGCTGGCATCCTCCGTGGTGTTCGTGGCGGTGGAACTGGAAAAACTCCTTATCCGTCGGCGTGACGTGCAGGCCGACCCGGGTTCTCATCCGAAATGACCCGAAGCACTCGCAGGCCGGAATCGATGGCGCGGCGGCGACCGGCACTGTTCGCGTGCGCCCTGATGCTGAGTCTCGGTATGCTGGCCGCTGGCGCGTGCCGTCGCCCCCCCGCGCGCAATGCGCAAGCGACATCGGTTGGGGCGGCGGGCAATGCTACCGTTCTCATCTCGCTCGATGGCTTCCGTGCCGATTACATCACGCGTCCGGGCGCGGTGCGCTTGCGGGAACTCGCCGCGCGCGGCACACGCGCCGAGCGGCTCATTCCCGCGTTCCCCAGCAAGACATTCCCCAATCACTACACCATCGTCACCGGGCTCTATCCGGAGCATCACGGCATCGTGGCCAACACGATGCGTGACGAACGCATCGGCACGACGTTCACCATCGGCGACACGCTCATTGCGCGCGATCCGCGCTGGTGGGGCGGAGAACCCATCTGGAACACCGCCGAACGGCAGGGGGTGCGTACCGCCGCCTTCTTTTGGCCCGGCAGCGACTACGCCATCAACGGGCGCTATCCCACGTTCTACACGCCGTACGATGGCCGCATCCCTAATGATGTCCGTGTGCAACGCGTGCTCGACTGGCTCTCCATGCCCGCGGCCACGGCACCACGTTTCGTCACGCTCTACTTCAGCACCACCGACGACGTGGGGCACAAGCACGGTCCGCTCACCGCGCAGGTGGACACCGCCATCGCGCACGTCGATTCGCTCATCGGATCCCTGGTCGACGGACTCGCGGCGCGCAGACTCACCGATCGCGTGAATCTCGTGGTCGTCTCCGACCATGGTATGACCGAAGTCGACAGTACACGCGTCATCCGTCTCGACGAGCATGTCTCGCTCGCCGATATGGACGTCGTCGACTGGATGCCCGTGACCGCCGTGACTCCCAAACCCGGTAAGCTGGCGACCGTCTACGACGCGCTGCGCCGGGTGCCGCATCTGCAGGTCTTTCACAAGGACAGCGTGCCCGCGCGCTTTCACTATCGCGCGCATCCGCGCATTACGCCGCTCGTGCTGCTCGCCGACGAAGGGTGGACGATCTCCAGTACGGAGCGCATGGAGAAGTCCGGCCCACCGGTGGGCGGCACGCACGGCTATGACAACGCGCTCGTCAGCATGGGGGCGTTGTTCGTTGCGGCTGGCCCGGATATTCAGCGCGGCCGCGTGATCGGCCCCGTGGCCAACGTGCACGTGTACCCGCTGCTCGCGCACTTGCTCGGCGTGCGCGCCGCACCGTCGGATGGATCGCTGGACTCGGTGCGCGAAGTGCTGAAAACACCTTAGCTGCGGTCGACTATCGCGGCGTGATCGTCTCCGACTCCGTCGTCGCCAACGGCTTCCCTTCGTGATCGGAGATCAGCACCCATACCGTGCGTGATCGCCTCGAGTACAACAACCGTACCGTCACGTCACGCGGGTTCTGCTTGAAGGCAAAGTGAAAGTGGAAGCTCGTATCGAGCGCTTCACGAATCACCCCTTCCTTGAACCGACCGTAGAACTCCTGCACGCGCGTGCACGGCGCAATCTCGGTGAAGAACTGTTTGCCGATCGCGTCTTCCTTGCGCAACGACGCCAGCTTCGACTCCACCGCGTTGTAATTCAGAATGCGCCCGCTCGCATCGAGCTGGATCATGCCGTAGGGCAAACGATCCAGTTCGTCGGTGTTCATGGTATCGACGGCCTCGAGGACTTCGTCGATCTGCTGCGTGTAGCGGTTGGGCATCGGACGGACCGGGGACAATCAGGGAGTGTCCTTGAAGAATAACGCCCCGCACGCGCCAAACGGCGGCGAGTGAGGCGGCCGCCGCCACATTTGGCGCCCGACTGCACTTTCGGTGTATATTCGGTGCATGCAGTACGCCGAACTTCACGCCCACTCCGCCCTGTCCCTGCTCGACGGGGCCTCCCTGCCGGAAACGCTCGCGGAGTGCGCCGCGCAGCTGGGATACACCGCACTGGCGCTCACCGACCACGACGAAATGGGGGGCGTGGTCCGCTTCGGCACGGCCTGCGAAGCGCTCGACCTTGGTGGCATTCTGGGCACCGAGCTCACCGTGCGCATGCCACAGCTCGCCGGCCGTGGCGGCGAACGGCCCACCCACCTCGTGCTGCTCGCCGAAACGCGCGAAGGCTACCGCAATATTGCCTCGCTCGTCACACGCGCTCGCATGGACAGTGAGCGCGGCCGTGCGAGTGTGCCGTGGGCGCTCGTTACGCGCCACGTGGAAGGGGTGACGGCACTCAGCGGTTGCCCGCGTGGCTGGATCCCGCAACTGCTCGCCGAAGGACACCCCGATCAGGCATGGACCGCCGCCACCGAATTGCGCGATGTCTTCGGTGAGCATCTCGCCATCGAATGCTGGGATCACCGCCTTCCCGAAGAACGCGCACTCGTGCAGCAGCTGCAACCGCTGGCGCGCAAACTCGGCGTGCCGTGGGTCGTCACCAACAACGTGCATTACGCCACCCCGGAGCAGCGCATCGTGCACGACGTGCTGCACACGTTGCGACATGAACGCACCCTCGACACCATGGGCACGCGCCTCAAGCCCAACGCCGAGTGGGCGCTCAAACCCATCAAGCGCATTTATCAGCGCTGGCGTGGTGCCGAAGAAGGCATTCGCGCGTCGGTCGCCATTGCCGAGCGCTGTGCCTTTCGGCTGCAGCAGCTCAAGCCGAGCATGCCGGCATTTCCATTGCCGCCCGGTGTTACCGCGCAGGAGTATCTCGCACGACTCGTCGAGCAGGGCGCCTACGAACGGTGGGGCGATGCGCGCACGCCCAAGCACGACCGCCAGCTCGCGCACGAACTGGGGATGATCCGCAAGCTCGATCTGGCCGGCTTTTTTCTCATCGTGTGGGACATCGTGCGCTTCGCGCGGCGCGAGGGCATTCTCTGTCAGGGACGCGGCTCGGCGGCCAACTCCGCGGTCTGCTATTGCCTCGGTATCACCGCCGTCGATCCCATTCGTATGGAGCTGCTCTTCGAACGCTTCTTGAGCGAAGAGCGCAAGGAACCGCCCGACATCGACATCGATTTCGCGCACCGCGATCGCGAGCGGGTGCTGCAGTACGTGTACAACCGCTACGGACGCGAACACGCGGCCATGGTGTGCGAACAGATCACCTGGCGCGGGCGCAGCGCCGTGCGTGACGCGGCGCGCGTGCTGGGTTTCAGTACGCAGCAGGCCGACATGCTCGCCGCCCTCAGCGATCGTTTCAGCGCCAAGAGCACCGCAGAGGCGCTGCGGGTCACACCATCTGATGACGACACCGCCCCGCAGAAACCGAAGAGCGACGCCGAGCGACTGGGGCAGCAGATGATGCAAGGAACCGAGGCCACCACGAAGGCGCGTGTCGTTCGTGAAGCCGCACGCACTGTGGCGGCATCACCAACGCGTCTCACGTCGTCCGATCGCCCCAAGCCCAAAGCCAGCTACGAACCGCACGGCTCCCCCAACGCGCAACGCGCGCCCAAGGGCATCACCGAACGGGACGCCACGTGGGCACAGCTCATCGATCTGCAAGCCGAACGCAAATTGGCCAACGACGAACGTGCGCAGCTCGGCCCGCTCGCGAAGGGCGCGGAGAAGCCCCCCACGAAGGAGACGCACGCCGAGTTCGTGGAAGGGCGCAATCGCACCACCGCCACACGCGACGAAAGCACCGGACGTGATCTGTTGCAACGCGCCGGGCTCGACCCCGACGATCCGCGCGTGCAACAACTCGCACGCGTCGTGAACGGACTGCATCAGCTGCCGCGGCACCGCTCCATTCACGTGGGCGGCTTCATTCTCACCGAAGAGCCACTGGGCAGTATCGTGCCGCTCGAGCCCGCGTCCATGCCCGGGCGTACGGTCATTCAGTGGGAGAAGGACGATCTCGATCCCGTAGGGCTCGTCAAGATCGACTTGCTCGGCCTCGGCATGCTCACCGTAGTCCAGGACTGCCTGCTGTACATCCGGCACACGCGCGGCGTGAACGTCGACCTCGGGCAGCTCGACATGAGCGACCAGGCGGTGTACGACGTCATGTGTCGTGCCGATACCGTGGGGCTTTTTCAGATTGAGAGTCGCGCGCAGATGAACACGCTGCCGCGGCTCAAGCCACGCTGCTTCTACGATCTGGTGGTGGAAGTGGCGCTCATTCGACCGGGCCCCATTCAGGGCGAGATGGTGCACCCCTATTTGCGTCGTCGCGCGGGGCTCGAGCCCATCACGTATCCGCACCCCAGCGTGGAAAAGGTGCTGCGACGTACGCTCGGCGTGCCGCTCTTTCAGGAGCAGGGGATGCAGGTGGCCATTGCCGCAGCCGGCTTCACGCCCGGACAGGCCGACGTATTGCGTCGTGCCATGGGCCACAAGCGTTCCCGCGAACGCATGGCCGCCATTTGCGAAGAGCTCATTGCCGGCATGGCGCGCAACGGTATCCCGGAAGAAACCGCGCGGCGCATTTACAATCAGATCAACGCCTTCGCCGATTACGGCTTTCCCGAAAGCCACGCGGCCAGCTTTGCGCTCATCGTGTACGCCACGGCATGGCTACGGCACTACTACGCGCCCGAATATCTGTGCGCCATTCTCAATGCACAGCCCATGGGCTTCTACTCGCCCGGCACTCTCATCGAAGACGCCAAGCGTCACGGAGTGGAAGTACGCCCCATCGATCTCACCAAGAGCAGCTGGGATCACAGCATCGAACTCTCAGATGGTCGCATCCTCGTGCCCAACGACGGCACCGCCAGAATGCTCCAACCCACAACTCAAGCCCCGAACTCAGAGCTCACGGCTCGCCCAACAGCCGCTCAATCCCCCCCCGCCGTCCGCCTCGGCGTCCGCCTCATTCGCGGCCTCGGCGCCCGCGCCCGACGGGCACTCGAAGCCGCGCTGCGCGACGGTCCCTTCACGAGTATCGACAACGCCGTGCGCCGCGTGTCACTCGACAAGCGCGCCTGGCGTCATCTGGCCGAAGCGGGCGCGTTCGACAGCATGTTCGCGCATGAACCGGCAGACCGCCGTCGCCGCGTGGCGTTGTGGGAAGTGCTCGCGGCCACCCGCGGCCCCGAGCTCCCCCTGGCGCCCCGCGAAGCGCCAGCCCCTGCCCCGCAACTGCCTGCCTACGCGCCCGTCGAACTCACCGAGGCCGATTACCGCATGACCGGCTTATCGCTCGCCGGGCATCCCATGAAGCATGTCCGTGAATATCTCGCGCTCAACGGCGTGCTCACCGCCGCCGAAGCACATGCGCATGGGAAGGACGGTCAACCCGTGGCCGTGGCGGGCCTCGTGATCTGTCGTCAGCGTCCAGGCACCGCCAAGGGCTTCGTCTTTCTCACTCTCGAAGACGAAACCGGCATGGTGAATATCGTCGTCACTCCCGATCGCTTCGAACAGCACGCGCTGCTCATCTCCACCACGCCGCTGCTGCTCATTCGTGGCACACTGCAGGTGGAGCAACACGTGGTGAACGTGCGCGCCAAGCAGTTCAAGGCACTCGAACTCGGGGGCGGGGAGCAGCACATCAAGGGGCACAACTACCGCTGACCTACTGCACGTCGGACCGTGACGCCCTTACGAGCTGCTGCGCCGCATTTACCAACGCGTACTCAGAGAACGGCGACGGGAGTACAGACCACACACCCGCCGCGCCATGCCATTCGGGACGCGGCGCGTCGGACTCTCCGCTCAACAAGAGGACGGGCACGGACGGCCACTGCTGCTGCAGCGTGAGCGGGAATGCCGCATCACCGCTCTGTGCCGCCGTTCCGACGACGATGAGTGCCGGCACGGCTACGTGCTGCAGCAGTTCCAGCACCTCTTCTCCCGACGCGGTGGCCAACACGCGATATCCCACTCGGGCGAAGCTCCGCACCAGCACGGTCCGCGTCGGCTCGTGAGGCTCCACGACCAGAATGGTACGAGCTCGTGCCCCCGTCGCGCCGACATTGGTCCCCCCGCGGCCACTCGCGAGCGGCGGAGACGCGACCCAGACAACGAACGTGGCACCGTGATTCGGGGCGCTCGAGAATGTGAGAAAGGCGCCATTCTGCCGGGCCATCCCCAGCAACGCGGGCAACCCGAGTCCCGGTGCTCCGTCGGCGAGATGGGTGGTGAAGAACGGCTCCAGCATATGGCGTTGCACGTCGGCGCCGATCCCCTCGCCCGAGTCACGCACGGTGATCGTGATGTACGCGCCGGGAGGCATGATCCGCGCATCCGCCGCAAGCTGCGGCGCGGATAATGTCGTGGCACGCACCGCAACCTGGATCTGGCCGCTGGTGCGCGTGGCAGCTCGCGCGTTGTCGAGCAGACATTCCATCATCTGCTGCAGGTGGCGCGCATCCATGTGCACGGCCGGAACAGCCCCCGAGGCATAGCCCACTCGGCCCGATGGCGCGTTCGCCGCGACTTCCCAATCCTGCAAGATGGCGTACACGGAGGTGTTGAGAAACAACCGGCGCGGCATGAACGGCGCGTCGCCCACAACCTGCAGCATCCGTCGTGTAATCATCGCACTCGAAAGGGCCGCACGGCTGACCTCCGCCACATCTGCGCGCTGGTCGTCCGACAACGTCGAGGTCAGCAATCCCTCACTGAAGCCGATGACCACCTGCAACCGGTTGTTGAGCTGATGCGCGATGCCACCCATCACGGCGCGCCAGTCGGCGTTGCGCTCTGCCTGCCGCCGCTCCTCCTCCAGCGCCAATGCGATGCGCTCCGCTTCGAGCTGATCGTGCAGATCGTGCAGCACCAAATGGGCCCTGAGGCGCCCGGCGTGTACAAAAAGCTGCGCGCTCACCTCCACCTCCCGCACCGAACCGTCGAGCACATGCAGACGCTCCCGCTCGAAGGCAGGCTGTGCGTCCGGGCCTGTGCGGCCGCACAGCGCACGCGCGACCGACTTGAGGTACGGCCGTTCAAAGAGCATCGACACGGGCTGACCCACGAGTTGATCGTGCCGGCTCGCTCCAGCCAAGCGCAGCGTGGCCGCATTCACGGCGACAATGTGCTGCCCATCGTGAACAACGAAACCATCCGGCGCCTGCTCGACCAACTGCGCGTAGTAGCCGTTCATGGAGTCGTGCGAAGGGACCTCGTAGGTATTCCGGTCATGATGCCATCGAAATCACTGAGCGTACGCTCCAGCGAAATCCCTGCTTCGGTGGACGTATACAGGTGGAACGCGCGACTGTGGTCACTGCCCCGCATCTTCACGACGATGAGCGCCTTGCGCAGCTCGCCCTCAACCTCGATGTAGCGCTGACTGAGAATGATGTCCGTGAGAAAGGAGACACGATATCCCGTGAGCGTGGCCTCATCTTGCGCCTCGATCTCCACCGTCGAGTACATCGTCACGCCGAGGCTGGTGAGGGTACCGATGAGCCGGTAGAGGGATTCGCGGAAGTCTTCACGAAACGTGGGAGCGAGCGCCATCTCGAAGCCATTGATGGAATCGATGACGACACGCGTGGCACCGGTCTCGGCGACGGCATCACGAATCTCCTGGAGCGTTTCGTCGACGGACAAATCGAGCGGCCGCAGATAAATGATGCGCAGCCGGCCAGCCGCAGCGGCCTCGGAAAAGGCGGCCCCGAATCGTGAGGCGCGCGCCAGGTACACATCGGGACGCTCTTCGAATACGGCCACTACCGCCGACTCGCCGGCCACCAGCCCGGCCTGTACGAATTGCATGGCGAACGTCGTCTTTCCCGAACCGGTGGGTCCGGCAAGTACCAACGAATCACCCTTGGGAATGCCTCCACCCATCAACGCATCCAGCCCGTCGATCCCCGACGCCAATCGTGTCCCCGAACTGCTCGGGAACGCGCCGCGCTGCGCCGGCACGCGCGGAAACACCTGCACACCGGCCGACGTCATCTTGAGCGTATGCAGTCCCGGCATGTGCTGCACGCCACGCGATTTCACCACCTGCAGCTTGCGCACGACCGAGTTGCGGTCCACGTCCTGCGTCAGCCAGAAGATGCCGTCGGCGACCGTGAAGACGGGATTGCGCAGCTCCTGCTGCTGATACTCACCAATGAGCACCGACGTGATGTCCCACGTGGTGAGATGCAGCGCAAGCCGCTGCACGAATCGCTCGATACTGCCGGCCGGCTCATCGCTATCCACCGCGTGCACGAGCGACCGGAAGGAGTCCACGACTACCACGCCGGGGCGTAGCGTCTCGACGTCGTGCACGATGCGCGCGAGCACCGCATCGAGATCGCCGGAGAGTGCTTCTTCACTGAGATTGAGAAAGTGCACGCGACGGCCCAAGGCACTCGCATCGAAGAACGCGAAGCATTGCTGGTAGCGCAGCATCTTGAGCGATGTCTCACCGAGCAGGGTGATGAACAACCCGGGCCGTTCTTCGGTGGCCGTTGCGAAGAGCAGCTGCATGGCCATCGTGGTTTTCCCTGACCCCGGTCCACCGGCAATCAGATTGAACGACAATGCGGGCAGTCCGCCACCGAGAACTTCGTCCAGACCGGGGACCCCGGTGGACAGCAGCGGCACAGCGGGTGCCTCGGGTGTGCGCGACAGAGAAGAGATGTTCATGAGGGAATGTCGGTATCGTCAGGATCCGCGAGCGCGCGCGGGATCGCGGTGCCGCTGAGTTCGATCAGGTGTATCGCCATGGGGACGCCAATGATGGCCCCGAGCTGCGACATCATGGTGACCAGCAGGGCCACGACAGCTTCGCGGCCAACGGCCGTATCCAATGGGGGCGATGCAGTGCCAGCCGGTACGCCGTCTACACCGCCAAGATCGGCGATCGAGGCAAGAATCGGTTGTGACGGCAGGGTCAGCGCGACCGAGCGCGACAGAAGCGCCGCGTATCCTTCCGCACCGACCCATCGGCGCAGCGCACTTTCGAGTTGGGTAAGCACGGTATCGATGATGGCCGCGGCATCTCCGGCGGGGCGGGCGCGTGCTTCCGCATACGCCCACAGTCCACGCGCCACGGTGTGTGCCCGATCTTCAGTCGTGCTCACGGTCGTTCGCCCGGCGTTCGGGTATGTGCCGCCACTTCCAGCCTGCTGTGCAGCGAAAGCTTCTCGAGAATGTTGTGGACGTGCCGCTTCACCGTGTGCACGGCGATGTACAGGCGATCGGCAATCTCCTTGTTGCTCATCCCTTCCCGCAACAAGCCGATGATCTGCCGTTCACGTTTGGTAAGGCTCGCTTGATCGGCAGCCGACAGCCCCGCGACGGGCGCCGCGTGGCTGCGGATTTGCGAGAAGAGCGACATCGTGAGCGCACGCGGCAAACTGGGTTCGTCGTTCGCCACATGGCGCACCGTCTCCACGAACTGCGAAGGACTGGCCGATTGCATGATGAATCCGGTGGCGCCGGCATGGACAAACGCCGCGACGTCTTCATGCATGACGGTCATGCCGGTGATGATGATCCGCAGCTGCGGCGACTGTACGCGCAGCGCATTGCACCCCGCCAAGCTGTCGGGGTTGGCCACGGAGACATCGAGGAGTGCCACGATGGGCGCTCCACGAAATAGCACCGGCGAGATCGCCGGCACGCTGACCACCGCATCCACGGCCGCAAGTAATGAAAAGCCGGGGGCGAGCGAGAGCGTCGCGACTGTACGGGCACGCACCGTGCGACGTCCATCGATGACGATGACCGACACCGGAAATGCCGCGACCACGCGCTCGCGGCGCGGTTCGTGCGACTCCGGCGATGTTTCCTGCATTGCGCTCCCTTGAGGTAGGCGCACGGCCACGCCGGGGAACTCCCAGTGGGATCGCGATGGGGCCACGGCGCGTGACGCCGGGCCCTCGTGCACGTAATCTAGCTCCTAATCGACGGGACCGGGTCATCTCCGGTCAGCCCCACCGATCGTCAGTCATACTCCGGCCGTACCCGCACGATCTGCGTCAGGAACAGCGTGATCGCCGCGACCAGCAACAGATGTATCGCGCCGCCGGCCGTCCACGAAAGCATCATGCCGGTGACCCATGTTGCAACGCACATCACTATTATCCTGAAAATCGTTCCTCCTGCAGGACGTCCGGACGATCGTGCCGCATGCGGCGTAGTCCGTACTGTGCAAGCTCTTCTGGAACTGGTGTTACGGCTATCCACCTTGCGATCCATTTGCATAACGCACCGGTTGGCCGTCTGCCCTCAACGCGGAGTAGGTGCTCAATGAAAGGCGGCAAAGGCGGTACCGGACGCAAGAACTCTTCGTCGCGTCCACCGGACAAATCGAAGAACCCGCACGACGGCCCCAAGCGGGGTGCTCCCAAAAAGGACTGGGGCGCCGTCGAAAAAGATCCCTTCGCACCGACCAAGAAAAAGCCGCGCCCGTAGTCACACGGGCGCGGCGCGTTTCACGTTGGCGGCAGGCGATCAGCCGCGAATCATCCCCAGCACCGAGCTGATCAACGCTCCGCTGTTGGCCGGCATCTGCCCGCCCGGCGTCAGCTGATTCACGATTTCGGGCAGCATCGAGGCGAGGCCGTCCCTTACCTGCGCGGGAGCCACGCCGGCGTGCGACGCCGCAGACGCCATGGCATCGGGGCCGAGCACCTGCTCCAGCTGCGCGCCGCTCACCGGCGCGTTGGCGCCGGTGCCCACCCACGA
Organism: bacterium; assembly: GCA_027484025.1. Taxonomy (GTDB): domain Bacteria; phylum Gemmatimonadota; class Gemmatimonadetes; order Gemmatimonadales; family Gemmatimonadaceae; genus Gemmatimonas. Next base: position 1,250 of record JAIXTI010000031.1, on the reverse strand, counting down.
CTGCACCACGTCGCCCAACCCGCCGGCCTGGAACTTCTGCACCAGCGCTTCGAGACCACCTTGCTGCTGCACAAGATTCATCGCGGCCGCCAGCAGTCCTTTATTGCTCCCCGCCCCGCCGAACTGCGAAAGCAGGCCACCGAGCATCTGCTGCGCATTGCCGCCCTGTCCGCCGAGTAGCGAACCGGCCATATCCCCCAGCGCTCCGTCCAACAGTCCCATCGGTTCCTCTCTCGGTTGAGTCTGGCGCCTGCTTCCCACACGCGGTGTATCGACACAACTTAGCCGGAGGTACGGCCACGTACACGCGGCTTTCCGCCAGCGACCTTCAAGGAGCCTGCATGACCCCCCAGGACGCGCACGCCACCATTGCCATCGCCTCGCTCGCGGCACTCGCCGACGGCCAGCAGGACGCCACCGAACGGGCACGGATTGCCGAGGCGGCCACGGCGTTGGGACTGCCCGATGCCGAACAGGTCATGGCGCAGGTGGAGTCCGGCGCGCTCACGCTGCCCATGATCGCGGCCAACCTCACCACCCCCGATGCGCGGCAGGTCGCGTACGACACCGCCGCCGCCGTCTGTCACGCCAGCGGCTGGATCAACCCCAACGAAAGCGCGTTTCTGCGCGAGCTCGCCTCCACGCTGGGCGCGAGCGCCGAGCACAGCGAGAGCGTCGTGGCAACGGTGAATCGCTTCACGAGCGATCATCAAGCCCCGCACACCGCGGTTGCCAGTGCACTCGACGAGCACATCCTCGATCAGGCCATCATGACCGCCGCGCTCGAGATTCTCCCCGACAGCTTGGCCAATCTGGGCATCCTGCCACTGCAACTGCGCCTGGTGCATCACATCGGACAGCAGCACGGGCAACAGCTCGATGCGTCGCAGGTGAAGGATCTCGCCGCAACGCTCGGGCTGGGCGCCGCCGCACAGGTCCTCGAGTCGATGGTGCGCCGCACCGTTGGTGGACTGGGCGGCGGCTTGTTGCGCGGGGTGCTGGGCGGCATGCTTGGCGGCACGGCCGGTGCCGCCGCAGGGATCGCCTCAGGCGCCGCCGTCACCTTTGCCGCCACGTATGCGCTGGGACACGCAGCCAACGAGTACTACGCCAAGGGGCGACAGTTGTCGACCAGCGATCTCAAGGCGCTCTTCGCGCGTTTTCGTAGTGAAGCCGACACCATCTTCCCGCGCGTCGAAGCACGCATTCGCGCCAAGGCCTCGGGCACATCGTTGGACAGCATCCTGAGG